>CAZEQF010000082.1:0-12293 GCA_964514315.1 uncultured Singulisphaera sp.
CTCGAGTTCGGCGACTCCGTGCGCATCGTCGGCAGCGACCGCATGGTGCCGCTGGTGCCAGAGGACTTCATGGGGATCCGCCTCGTCGCGGGTCCTGCTGCGGTCGTCGATTACGCCGGCCGTCCTGCTCCGGTCCAGGTGCAGTGGTGCCACGTGGTCCCAGGCGTTGCCGTGACCGTGGCCGAATGGCCGACTGCGGATGGCGAACCCATCTGGCTCGATGCCGATCTTGCAGCGCCGGGCTTCGAGGTCACGAGTCGCAGGACCATCCAGCCGCTGGTCCGCGTCGAGGCCGGAACGGGCGAACTGGGCGTCTTGCGGCCGCAGCGCGACCTCGTGCTGCGACCCGGCCAGCCGTTCGACCCAGGCGATGGGGTCGCGCGCGTGGTCCACGGCAGTCGCTTCGACTTCAGGGCCATCGACATCCCGCAAGGCGTCACGGTCCAGGTCCAGGGAACGGGTGCGCCGGTGGTCTTGGCAGCCTTGGGCCGAGCGAGGGTTGCGGGGCGGATCCTCTACGAGGCTCCGGCCGTGCCGGCGGCCGGGATGCCGCCGCTTGCCGAGTTCGGCGCGTTGCTCGAACGGTCCGCGCTGGTGCTCGTTGCGGGCAGCGGCCTGGAAGTGGCCGGCGAGATTGTCGCCGAGGAGGCTCGGTCAGGTGGTGGGCTGGCGCTCGTCACCGCGGGCGCGATCTCCGTTCCCGGGCGCGTGCCACCGAAGACCGTCCTCGCAACGGAGCGCGGCGTGAAGGCGTCGACGCCGTTGCCTGACGGGTGCTCGTTCGTCCGTATCCGGCTCCAGCAGGGATTGCCGACGGGCACGACGGTCTCGGCGAGCGCCTGGTCGCCATTCGCTGCCTTGCCGGGAGACCGGGGCGGCTCCGTGTTGCGCATCCGTGGATCGGGCGGATCGCTGCGCACCATGTGGCAGGTCGCGCCGCACGACCCGCTGCAACGAGGCACGCCGGACCTCGACCCGTCCCGCGCCGCCCCCGCGCGCGACGCGGTCGACGGGCAGCGCATCGACGCCACTCCAGGCTCGTTCTTGCGACTCCGGCTGCAGGCCGAGGTTCGCGGTGGCGAGCCACTGCCGGAACTCGTGTCCGTGCGCGCGCTCGATCGATGACGCGTTGATTTGCGGAAGGCCGATCTGTTGATAACTGTGCACGGACGGCCTCCAAATCGCTGTTTCTTGCATCTGGACAGGTCGAGGGTCGTTCGTAATCTTCCGCGTCCCAGTCGCAGCTCCTCGCCGGTCAGCGAAGCGAGCGTCACGCAATTCGCGGCGACGGGATCTCTGCTGGTGTTCGCCCGAGATGGCGATCGTGGGTCGGTTCCAAGATGGCGTTTCCAGTGTACGAGCTTGCCACGGCCGGTTTCGGCGCGTGCATCGGCTCGTTCCTGAACGTCGTCATCCATCGACTCCCGCAAGAGGATCCAGCGAAGCGCTCGTTGGGTGGTCGCTCGCATTGTCCTGTGTGCCACAAGCAGATCGCATGGCACGACAACATCCCCGTGTTCGGATGGATGTTGCTGCGCGGACGTTCGCGATGCTGCAAGCAGCGCATCTCGTTCCGGTATCCGCTCGTCGAGTTGCTGACCGCTGCGATGTTCGTGCTGTTGGCGCTGCGTGCGTCGTCGCACGGGCCGCTGTTGCTCTCCGGAGTGATGGAGCCAGCGTTCCTGTGGCCCTTCGTGTTCGATGCGGCGTTCGTGTCGTTCTTGATCGCGAGCTCGTTCATCGACTGGGATCACAGGATCCTGCCCGATGCGTTGAACTTCCCGTTCATGATCGCGGGCTGCACGTTGGTTGCGTTCGTGAGTCCGGGGCACGCGGGCACGCTGACGGATGGCGCGATCTCGCCGGAACTCGACAGCATCGTCACGAGCAGCTTCGGCCTCGCAGTGGGCTGGGGCTCGTGCTACGCGGTGCACGTGTTCGGCGGCAAGCTGTTCAAGCAGGATGCGATGGGCCTCGGGGACGTGAAGTTCCTTGCGGCGATCGGCGCGTTCCTGGGCTGGCAAGGCGCGCTGTGGACCTTCTTCCTCGGCTGCATCCTCGGTGCAGTCGGCGGCGTGTTGCAGCAAGCGTTCACGCGCGACTCCAAGATCCCGTTCGGCCCGTTCCTCGCGATCGGCGCCGTGCTCGTCATGTTCTTCGAACCCGCGTTGCGCGAGTTCGTGTTCCAAACCTGGCCCGAGTGGCAGCGCACCTCGCCGCTCGCACTTCCGATCGTCGGAGGCGCGTCACTTGTCAGCCTGCTCGCACTTGTTCTGGTCGTCCGTCGCGGACGACGCAACGGATGAATCCACGTTAGGGAGGCACCCATGAAGTTCCGTTTCGCCAAGACGCTCGTCTCGCTCGTCGCTCTGACCCTGTTGGGCAGCTGCACGACTCGTTACCAGGATCTGCTTCGCGACCGCGATGCCGAGATCCGCAACCTCAACGGCAAGGTCGCCGCGCTCAGCGCGGAGAAGGATGACCTCGAGCGTCAGCTCGCGAACCAGCCCCAGACGCCGTCGGCTCCCGCTGGCGAGAACTCCGTGTTCGAGAACACGAACAAGGACAAGCTCCAGGATGAGCTCGGCGGCGACGTCACGGTCGACTACCGCAAGGGCCGCCTCTCGATCGGCGTCGACGACACGGTCACGTTCGACTCGGGCAGCGATCGCCTGAAGGACAGCGCCTCGCGCGTCCTGAAGAAGATCGTCACGGTCCTGCGCCGCGACTACGGCGACTGCAAGATCTACGTCGAAGGCCACACGGACACGGATCCGATCGTCAAGACGAAGGGCAAGTACCTCGACAACCGCGAGCTGTCGGCCAAGCGTGCGAACGCAGTGGCCCGCTTCCTCGCGGAGCAGGGCGTGCCCGAAGAGAGCATCGTGATCGTCGGCTACGGCCAGTTCGATCCGCGCGACCCGCGTTCGAAGGAGCGCAACCGCCGCGTCGAGATCATTCCGGCTCGTCAGTGAGCGATCCGATCTGCTGAGTGCCTCGCTGCGCGATGCAACGCGCAGGCAGGCTGCCAGGCGTAGCATGAGCCGTGTCGGATCTCCGGATCCGGCTCGGCTCGCTTCGTTGGATCTCGCGAGGGTCTCGCCTTCGCGAAGCGCTCTGCGCGCCGTCCACGGTCCGTCCGATCCGCTGGTCGGCGCTGTTCTGCTGCGCGCGCACATCACCCCGGCGTGGGCCTCGGGCGCGTCTTCGACTTCGCACTGCGGCGCGGTGCGATGGGCCGAAGGGGGCGCAAAGCACGCCGTTTTCCCGCCGTTGTCACCGTGGCGGACGTGGTGGCGTGCGAGTGCGCGCGGACGGCCGCTCAGACCCTTGCGGAGCGGCACATGGCACCTCGGACCGAAGACCTGCGCAACATTGCCCTGATCGGGCACGGACACAGCGGCAAGACGACTCTCGTGGACGCGCTGTTTCGCGCATCCAAGTCCAACGTGTCCGCCAACGGCACGGAGCCTGAGGAGCGCGAGCGCAAGCACACGCTCGTCGCGCATCTGCATGCGTTCGACGCCGTCGGCACGCGGATCCAGCTGCTCGACACTCCGGGCCATCCGGACTTCGCCGCGGATGCCGTCGCGTCGCTGTGCGCCGCGGACATCGCATGCCTCGTCGTCAGCGCCGGCTCGGCTGTGCCGTTCCATGCGCGTGAGATGTGGCGCATCGCAGGCGAGATGGAACTCGCGCGTGCAATCGTCGTGACCCATCTCGACCACGAAGGCGCCGACTTCGATTCGTTCGTCCTGTCGCTGCGCGAGACGTTGGGCCACGCGGTTGCGCCCGTCACGTATCCGGTGAAGTCCGGCAAGGGCTTCGACTCCGTGCGCGACGTGCTCACGCACCACAGTCCGCGCGCCGACAAGTACCACGACTGGATCGAAGAGGACGAGGCCGAAGTCGATGACACGGTGCTGGCGCACTACCTCGAGAAGGGCCATCTCGATCCTGCCGAGTTCGACCAATACCTCGCGCGTGCCATGGCGCGTGGCAAGTTGGTGCCGGTGTTCGCCGTGGATCCGGTGCGCGGCGTCGGCGTCGACGCGCTGCTGCGGTTCGTCGTCGAGCACATGCCGTCGCCGGTCGCGTTCGGCGCGCGGCGCGCAACGACGCGCGGCGCTGCATCGCCCGCGGAGCTCGTCGAGCCCGACGCGAATGCGCCGTTCCTCGGCCAGGTGTTCAAGGTCGTCGTCGATCCGTTCGTCGGCAGGCTCGCGCATGTGCGCTGCATGCGCGGCACGCTGCGCACGGGCCAGCCGGTCGTCGTCGCTGGTGCCGGCAAGTCGTTCGTCGCTGCGCATCTCGTGCGCGGCAACGGCAAGGATGCGCAGGCGATCGATCGCGCGTCGGTCGGCGACATCTTCGCGATCGCCAAGGTCGACGAGCTGTCGGTGGGCGACACGGTCGGCGCCCAAGGCTCGACGTCGGCGCTGAAGCGTCCGAAGTTCCCGCTGCCGTGCTACACGCGGCACGTCTGGCCGAAGAGCCGCGCCGACGAGGCCAAGATCGGAGCTGCGCTCGAGAAGCTCGGCGCCGAGGATCCGACGTTGCTGCATCGTCGCGACCGCGACACCGGCGAACTGCAGGTCGTCGGCATGAGCCCGCTGCACGTCGAAGTGCAGTTGCAGCGCGCGCTTCGTCGCTGGCAGGTTGCGATGGAGAGCGGCGTCCCGTCGATCCCGTATCGCGAGACGGTCCTGGTCCGCGCCGAAGGCCATCACCGCCACAAGAAGCAGACCGGCGGCCGCGGCCAGTTCGCCGAGGTGTTTGCTCGCGTCATGCCGCTGCAGCGCGGCGAGGGATTCGTGTTCCTCGATGCGGTGGTGGGCGGCTCGGTCCCGCGGCAGTTCGTGCCCGAGGTCGAGAAGGGCGCGCGGAAGTTCCTGCAGCACGGCGCGCTCGCGGGCTACCCGGTCGTCGACATCGGATTCGAACTGCACGACGGCAAGCACCACGACGTGGACAGCGACCAGCTGAGCTTCCAGCTCGCGGGCGAGCGCGCGTTCTTGGACGCGTTCCAGAAGGCCAGGCCTGTGTTGCTCGAGCCGATCATGCGACTGAGCGTTCGCGTCCCGGAGCGCTGCACCGGTGAAGTGGCTGCGAGCCTGTCCGGCATGCGCGGACGCCTGCTCGGCATGTCGGTCGAGGACGGTGTCCAGCACGTGGAGGCGGAGGCGCCGCTCGCGTCCCTGCTCGACTATGCGACGCAGTTGCGCTCGATGACGGCCGGAGAAGGTGCGTTCACGACGGAGTTCGACCGCTACGAACAGGTCCCGGTCTCGGTGCAGAACGAGGTCGTGCAGCGACGCAAGCTGCAGGCGGAAGAGGAGCACGCCGCGCACATGCACGCCTGAGGACGTGGCGTGCGCATCTGTGCAGTTCTTGCACAGGTGCGCAGGCTCCGCGCGGAGGCTCTTGGCCTGAGGTCGGTGGGGCCCTGCGGCCGTGCGTGCGTTTGCCGCGGTACGGGCCTTGCCATGGCAGACGCGATGCTGCCGCTGCGGATCTTCTCGCTGTGCCTGCCGGTCCTCGGGCTCTGTGCCCAGGACGCGGGCCGCGTCCGCCTGCGCGATTGCCTTGCGGCGCCGATGGCCTACGCGACCGTCGATGCCGCCGCCGGCCGCAGTGCGGACGGCCGCAACGCCCTGCTCGACCTCGTGAGTTCGCTCGCGGCGCTCGGCGACGCGAAGGGTTCTGCGCAGGAAGCGATGTCGCTCGTGGGTGGTCTGCTCGCGCGCTCCGCAGGCGAGGTCGAACTCGCGGTGCTCGGCGTCTTGCCGAGCGGCACGGATGCCGCCGCGAAGGGCACGCCGCTCGTGGTGCTGCGCACCGAGTTGCCGCCCGCGGATGCGCAGCGCATGGAACGGGTGTTCGCCGATGCCGCGGTCGCGCGTCCGGAGCGCGTTGTGCACGGCACCCAGACCTACGTGCTGGTCGGCTCTGCCGAAGCGGCGCAGCCAGGGCAAGTCCTGGAAGTCGCGATGCGCGGCAACGAGCTGCTCGTCGCCAACCATGCGCGCGGCCTCGAGGAAGCGCTCGACACGACCACCGGAACGGCACGCCGGACGCTGGCGGCAGACCCTCGCTACCAGAAGCTCTTCGGCGCGTTGGCTGCCGATCCTTCGGCGATGCTCGTGTATGCGGACGTGACGCGCTGCGGCCCTCGTCTGCCGATGCTGGCGGGCCTCTCCGGCTCGCTGCTGCGCTGGTCCGGGCTCGGCAACGCCGAGGCCATGGCTGCGTCCGTGGCGCCGCAACGCGCCGAGAAGCGCATCAAGCAGCCGAAGGACGATCGCGAGGCTCAGGAGGACGTCCTGCGCTCGCAGGTCGTGGTGTCGATGCCCGAGTCGGTGTCGCTCGACGGCTGGCTCGGCTTCGTCAGCTCCGCGCCGGTGCGCCAGATGGCAGACGAACTGCCCGCAGGTGGACTCGGCGGCTTCGTGTTCGCAGTCGAGCCCGAACGCGTGATCGCAGCCCTCGCCGGCGCAGAGGATCACGACCATCCGCGCGGCCACGACCACGGGCATGACCGCGGCCGTGGGCACGGCCACGAACACGACGGGGATCCCGCGTCGCCTCGTGGCTTCGCGCCGCGGCTCGATCGCGGGTGCCGCGCGGGCGGCATCGACCTCGAGAAGACGCTGAAGCGTCTCGGCAAGCACGGCGCGATGCAGATGGTGTTGCTGCCGACCGCCCAGCAAGAGCTCGTCTCCGTGTTCGCGTTGCAGGCGCAGAGCAAGAAGGCGGCGAACGACATCGCCGCAGAGTTCGCGGCAGCGCTGCGGCGCGACGGAACGGCTCCGGGTCGCGTCAGCGCAGAACTCGACGTGCGTGCATTCGGCGGCGAGAACTCGATGCACCTCGGCGCGACGGACGACTGGCTCGTCTTCGCGCAGCGTCCCGAGGCGATCGCGGCGCTGCAGGCTGCGCAACGGGATCGCGCGCGATCGCGCGCGCAGGCCTCGTCGGCGTTGCAGCGCGCAGTGCGTGCGTTCCCCGAGGTGCAGGCCGACCGCCACGGCGGAGTGTTCCACCTCGACCTGCGCGGCGTCGTCGGCGCCGACGGCGCATCGAATCCAGCCATTCCCGCAGTCCACGCCGGCGTCGTCGACGTGGATTCGCAACCCGGCGCGGGCTCCTCGCTCGTCCGGCTGCGCGTGCTCAGCACGCGCTGACCCTCGTTCTTCCACAACCGTAAAGCGCAGACGGGATCGCCGCACAGCGGTCACGTCTGCACGGGTGCACGGCACATCGTCCGCCATCGGCTCCCTCAGTAATGGGGCAGGCAGGAGCCTTCGGCAGACAACCCGCGTGTGTTGCGCGGGGCCGTGCACCCGGATCTTCGTCTGCAGGGGGCGAGGCCGTTGTCGGGCAGGCACGGCTTCGTCCCCTGCTTCTTTTCGTGGGCAGCGTGCGCGCATCGAAACTGCTCGCAGCCCTTGTGCCGTGGTTTACAACCGCCACATGCACACGGACGGAGATCCCAAGGATCCGCCCCAGGCCACGGATGCCACGGACGCCAAGGACGCGCAGAACCCGACCCCCGGAGTCGTCGTCGAGGCGAACGCCCAGGACAGCGGGCGCGTGGTCTTGAAGCAGCAGTTGCCGGACACGCTGTTCGCGTTCCCGCTGCGGCGCGCCGTGCCGTTCCCGGCACTGATGATGCCTCTGCTGCTCGACTCGCCGGAGTCGCGCGAGATCGTCGCCAAGGCAGAAGCGCACAACGGGCATCTCTTCGTCGTGCTGCAGCGCGATCCCGAGGAGGAGACCCCGGGCATCGACGGCATCCACGAAGAGGGTGTCATCGCGCGCGTGCTCAAGACGCTGCGCCTGCCGGACGGCAACATGTCGGCGATGACGCAAGGCCTGCGGCGCGCTCGCCGCGTGAAGGCCGTGCGGCAGAAGCCGCATCTCGTCGTGCGCGTGAAGGAGATCGTCGAGATCCCCGCGCAGGGCAAGAAGGCCGAGTCGCTCGCGCGCGTGCTGCAGCAGAACCTGCGCAAGCTCACCGAGATGCAGGAGCAGATGGACCCTGGCTTCGCCACGGCCTTGCTCAACCTCGAGGATCCGTCGCAGCTCGCGGACTTCGCGGGCGGCGTGCTGCGCAAGGTGGAGGACCGCCAGCGCGTGCTCGCGACCGCGGACGTCGAACAGCGACTGCAGCTCGTGCTCGAGCTCGTGATGGCCGAGGTCGAGATCGCCGAGATCGACCAGAAGCTGCAGGGCGAGATCCGCAGCAAGGCCGAGAAGGCGCAGAAGGACTACTTCCTGCGCGAGCAGATCAAGCTCATCCGCAAGGAGCTCGGCGAAGAGAAGGATCCGCGCAGCGCCGAACTGCAGCGCATCGAGACTGCGATCGCGGAAGCAAAGCTGCCGGAGGCCGCGCAGAAGCGCGCCGACGAGGAGTTGCAGCGGCTCAAGACGACGCCGATCGAATCCGCCGAGTACGGAGTCATCCGCAACTACCTCGACTGGATCGCGTCGCTGCCGTGGTCGAAGAGCACGAAGGACGACACGGACCTCGGCCGTGCGGCCGAGGTGCTCGCCGAGGACCATTACGGACTCGACGAAGTGAAGGACCGCATCCTCGAGTTCCTCGCGGTGCGCAAGCTCAAGCCGGGGCACCAAGGCTCGATCCTCTGCCTCTCGGGCCCGCCAGGCGTGGGCAAGACGAGCCTCGGCCGCAGCATCGCGCGCGCGATGGGGCGCAAGTTCTGGAGGTTCTCGCTCGGCGGCATGCGCGACGAGGCGGAGATCAAAGGCCATCGCCGCACCTACGTCGGAGCGATGCCGGGACGCATCCTGCAAGGCTTGAAGGCATGCGGCAGCAACAACCCCGTGCTGCTGCTCGACGAGGTCGACAAGCTCGGCAGCGACTTCCGCGGCGACCCTAGCTCCGCGCTGCTCGAAGTGCTCGACCCCGAGCAGAACCACGCGTTCTCGGACCACTACCTCGACATCCCGTTCGATCTGTCCAAGGTGATGTTCTTGGCGACGGCGAACGTGCTGTCGCAGATCCCCGAGCCGCTTCGGGATCGCATGGAGGTCTTGGAACTCCCCGGCTACCTGCTCGAGGAGAAGGTGCAGATCGGCTTGCGGCACATCCTGCCGAAGCAGCTCGATCGTCACGGTCTGTCGAAGAAGAGCCTGTCGATCCCGGCGTCCGTGATGAAGCGCATCGTGCAGGAACACACGCGCGAAGCCGGCGTGCGCGGCCTCGATCGCGTCGTGCAGCGCTTGTGCCGCAAGGCGGCGCTCGACGTCGCGAAGGGCGGCAAGGGACCGCGCGTGCTGAGCCTGCAAGAGGCCGAGTCGCTGCTCGGCCGCGACAAGCACAAGCAGGACGAACGGCGCACGCAGCGCATCCCGGGCGTCGTGCAGGGGCTCGCGTGGACGCCGGTGGGCGGCGACGTGCTCTACGTCGAGGTGACGGGCAGCAAGGGCAAGGGCTCGCTGCAGACCACGGGCAGCCTCGGCGACGTGATGGCGGAGTCCGCTCGGCTCGCGTTGAGCTACCTGAAGAGCCGCTCCGCCGTGTTCGGCCTCGACCTGCAGGCGATCGCCGAGACCGACCTGCACCTGCACTTCCCTGCTGGCGCGATCAAGAAGGACGGGCCGTCCGCGGGCGTCACGATCGCGACCGCGATGATGTCGTGGTTCACGCAGCGTCCCGCGCGCCAGGACCTCGCGATGACCGGCGAGCTCACCGTCGTCGGCGAAGTGCTGCCGATCGGCGGCGTGCGCGAGAAGGTGCTCGCGGCGAAGAACTTCGGCCTGTCGCACGTGCTGCTGCCCAAGGGCAACGAACCCGAGGTGCAGGAGCTGAAGCCCGAACTCACGAAGGGGCTCACGTTCCACTTCGCGAGCACGTTCGACGAAGTCGCCGCCGTGGCGTTCGCAAAGCAGGGCAAGGCTGCTTCGCAGAAGCCTGCGCAGAAGCCCTCGCAACCGTCCGCGCAGAAGCCGCAGCCGAAGCGCGTCGTTGCACCCGCAACGAGGCCCGCGACAGTGCCTGTGCCGAAACCCACGACGAAGCCTGCAACGAGACCTGCTCGCTAGCCGCGCGTCTTCGCTCGCCGCCGCCGCGTCGTCTCTTCGCGGCGGCGCGCGCCGCTCATCGCCCAACTGCAGATCGGGCACGCGTCCGGTTCGTGGCGCAGCGCGGGGCAGAACGCGCGGCCGAAGTGGATGATCTGCAGATGCAGGTCGTTCCAGCGTTCCTTCGGGAACGTGCGCACGAGGTCGCGTTCGGTGCGTTCGACGCTCGAGCCGTCGGACAGTCCCCAACGCCACGCGAGCCGATGGATGTGCGTGTCGACGGGAAACGTCGGCACCGAGAACGCCTGCGCGAGCACGACGCTCGCAGTCTTGTGCCCGACGCCCGGCAGCTGCTCCAGCGCGTCGAGGTCGACCGGCACTGCGCCGCCGTGCCGTTCGACGAGGATGCGGCTCGTCGCGGCGATCGCCTTCGCCTTCTGCGGCGACAGCCCGCACGCCCGGATCAACGATTGGATCTCGCGCACCGGCACGTCCTGCATCGCGTGCGGCGTCGCGGCACGCGCGAACAACGCAGGCGTCACGCGGTTCACGCGTTCGTCCGTGCATTGCGCGGACAGCAACACGGCGATCAGCAGCGTGAACGGATCGCGGTGGTCGAGCGGCACGGGCGGCTCGGGGAAGCGTTCGTCGAGGATCGCCTGGATCTTCGCTGCTTTCTCGGCGCGCTTCATCGCGGGCGGATCCTAGAAGTGGTTTGCCGGAGCGCCAGCGGCTGCGGCCTGCCTCGAAGCCCGTCTTGCCCGTGTGCGCTCGCGAGCATCGTCCCGCATTCGAGGCATGGGCGCCGCACGCGCTTGTTGCGCAAACTCGCGGCAGGCGCGAAGGTCTCGCCGATGAGCACCGCAGGTTCGCCGCAGGACGCATGGCAGGCATGGTTCGAGTCCGTCTGGGCGGACCGCGAGGATCGCGTCTACCGCGGGATGTTCGGCGACCTCGGCGAAGGCGTCTACACGGCGACCGCCGCGCACTACGCGCGCCTCAAGCAGACGCCGCGCCATCCGGGTTGGCTGCATCACGGAGTGTTCGCGTGCCCGCCCAAGGGGCTGCGCGAGCACTTCTGCTACGTGACGTCGGGCCTCAGCAACCCGTGGAACCTCACCGAGCCCGGCCGCGACGAGTCGGGCTATTCGGGCACGGGCTTCGAGCTCATGGTCTGCACGAAGGGCCGCGCCGACTGGGCCGTGTCGCTGCTGCACCACGTGATGGCGTGGCAGATGCTCGTCGCCACGGGTGCCGTGCAAGGCCAGCCGCTCGGTCCCGGGCAGCGCATGCCGCTCGGCGGGCCGATCGACGGGCAGAAGGACTGCGCGCTGACGTGGGCGCTCTGTGAACTGCCGACGCACTGCGCACCCGAGTTCGAGTTGCCTTCCGGCAAGGTCGAGTGGCTGCTGCTGGTCGGCGCGACCGAGAAGGAGATCGAGTTCGCGCGCGCGACGGACCAGAAGGTGCTCGTCGCGCGCCTGCAGGAAGACCGCTGCTGGCCCGTGACCGATCCGCAGCGGCAGAGCCGCATCTGATCGCGCGGGCCCGTTCGACGGTCAGTGTTCCGGCGCGCCTTCGATGTCGACGCCGGGGCCTGCGCCTTCGGGTTCGCGGATCGCTTCGACGATGCGTTGGACCTTCTCCGAAGGCGGCGCGCAGAACGGCGCGAGCAGCAGCGTCACGCCGAAGTTGATCGCCATGCCGACGGCGCCGATCCCTTGCGGGCCGATGCCGAGGCACCAACGAGGCATGCCGAAGTAGAGGTTGCCGAGGATGTAGGTCGTCGTGAACGCGAGGCCCGACAACATGCCGACCATCGCGGGCACCGTGCCGACGCGCTTGTGGAACACGCCGAGCACGAGCACGGGGAAGAAGCTCGATGCGGCGAGCCCGAATGCGAACGCGACGACTTGCGAGACGAAGCCCGGCGGGAAGATGCCGACGATGCCTGCGACGACGACGGCGACGCCGATCGTCGCGCGGCCGACGAGCAGCCGCTGCGCCTCCGACGCGTTCGGCCGCATGAGCCGGTAGTAGAGGTCGTGCGCGACGCTGCTGCTGATGACGAGCAACAAGCCCGACGCAGTCGACAACGCCGCGGCGAGGCCGCCGGCTGCGACGAGCGCGATGATCCAGTTCGCGAGCGAAGCCATCTCCGGCGTCGCGAGCACGAGGATGTCGGCGTCCGGCGCGTCGAGGCCCTTCTTGCGCAGTTCGATGCGCGCGTCGACGCCGGCTGCGTG
>CAZEQF010000082.1:12303-12966 GCA_964514315.1 uncultured Singulisphaera sp.
TATGGGGGTTGTAGTTATGGATGATATCGATGTTGTCGACGTGTTGGAGTGGTCGGTGCGGTTGGTCAAGGTGGTTTTCGGGTAGTCGGTGTGCTTCGAGTCGATCCACAGCCGGTGCGACTCCTTGAGCGCCGCGAACTCGGCCTTGCTCATCGAGCCGATACGGAACAGCTCGTTCTGGTCCGCCATCGCCTTGCCGTGGTATGCGACCTTGCCGTCGCCGTCGTCGAGCCACGCGATGAGGCCCGTCGTCTCCCAGCTGCGGAACCACTGCGGCAGCTCCTGCTCGGTCTTGCCCTGCAGCGTGTCGATCAGATGGAAGCGCGCGAACGCAGCCGTCGCCGGCGCCGTGAGGTAGAGCCCGGAGATGAACAGCAGCGCCCAGAAGCCGGACCAGCGCGCGGCCGCGACGTTCTTGACCGTGTAGAAGCGCACGATCACGTGCGGCAGTCCCGCGGTGCCCGCCATCAGCGCGAGCGCCGTGCACAGCACGTCGAGTTGCCCCCAGCCGTCGACGAACGGCTCCGTGTAGGGCAGGAACCCGAGGTCCTTCTGCACCTGGTCGAGCTTCGCGAGCAGCGGCATGCCCGTTCCTTCGAGCTCGCTGCAGAGGCCGACCGAAGGCACGGCCTTGCCGGTGAGCTGCATGCTGATCGCGATCGC
>CAZEQF010000083.1:0-12938 GCA_964514315.1 uncultured Singulisphaera sp.
GGGACCATGCTCAGCAATCAGTGGATGTTCGGCATGGACGACCATTCGCACGCGTATGCCGGTTGGGCGGCGCTCGGGTTCTTGCCATGGAGCTGGCCGCGGTCGCGCGTGGCGCTCGGCGCCTGCGGCTCGCTGGCATTCGGCGTTTGCGTTGCCGATGCAGCGCTCGGCAACCTGCCGCTCAGCACGCTGGCGAGCAGCGCGAATGCCGTGCAGTTCGAACGCGCGTGGGACCACCGCATGCTGGCGGCCCTGCTGTTGCTGCCGTTCAGCATCCAGTTCGTCGTGTTCGCGCACGATCTCGTCATGCGGATCTCGCGCCGCGCGTCGTCGCTTCCCGCAGACGCGTCGTGTGTCGCGCGTGTTGCGCGCGCGGTCGGAGTGCCTGCTTTGCTCGTGGCTCCGGTGTTCGGGATGGTGGCGTTCGCGGTGGCGCCGTGCGTTGCGTGGTGGACTGGGGTCGGATTCCGGCAGTGACGTGACGAGCCAGTCGCGTCGGTCCGACGGCGCATTCGGCTACGATGGGCACTCTGGTCCAAAGACCGGTGATGCATCCCATGGAACCAAACCGTCGCGACTTCCTCGTTCGTTCCGCCGCGGCATCCGCCGCGTTCCTTCTCCCGCCTTCGCTGCGCTCCAGATCGCCTTTCCGATCGCCGCGCGAACTCGAACGCCGGCAGTTCGGCAAGACGGACATGAAGGTCGCGATCCTCGGCTTCGGCGGCGCGGAGATCGGCTACGAGCGGACGGAGCAGAAGGTCGTCGATGCGTTGCTCAACAGCGCGCTCGACGCGGGCCTCAACGTCGTCGACACGGCTGAGTGCTACGTCGACAGCGAGGTCGCGATCGGCAAGGCGATCGGCGGGCGTCGCAAGGACTTCCACCTGTTCACCAAGTGCGGGCACGCACCCGGCGGCGAGGACTGGTCGAAGGACGGCATCCTCAAGTCGCTCGATCGCAGCCTGCAGCGGCTGAAGACCGATCATGTCGACCTCTTCCAGTTGCATTCGTGCTCGCTCGACACGCTGAAGAAGGGCGAGTGCATCGAGGCGATGGAGGAGGCCAAGAAGTCCGGCAAGGCGCGTTACATCGGCTACAGCGGCGACGGCAAGGCGGCGCGCTTCGCGGTCGAGTCGGGGCGCTTCGACTCGCTACAGACTTCGTGCAACGTCGCCGACCAGGAGTGCGTCGAGCTCACGTTGCCGCTCGCGAAGGAGAAGGGCATGGGTGTCATCGCCAAGCGCCCGATCGCCAACGTCGCGTGGCGCCACGATGAGCAGCCCAAGAACGGCTACCACGTCGAATACTGGCGGCGTCTGCAGGAGCTCGCGTATCCGTGGGCGGTCGGCGACGCTCGCAAGAAGGAGGGCGCCGACGGCACGGTCGGCACGGCGATGCGGTTCACGGCGATGCAGCCCTCTGTCTGCGTGCTGATCGTCGGCACGACGAAGCCCGAGCGTTGGAAGGAGAACGCGACGCTGCTCGAAGCTGGCCCGCTGACGAAGGGGCTGCACGATGCGATCCGTGCGCGTTGGAAGGAAGTCAGCAAGCCGGAGTGGGTCGGGCAGACGTGAGCGGTTGCGTCGTCGGATCGCGCCCGCGGCGTTCCGTCCCATCCCGGCTCGGCATGTCCCGGGCAGTTTCCCGTGAGTCGGGCCTATGCCCTGCGGCGCGATGCACTGCGCGTCTCGTGGGCAATCTCCGTCACAGGATGGCGCGCAGGGTTGCTTGCGACCGAGGCGGTGCGCGATCCGGGCGAGCCTGATCCGAACAGGATCCAGAGTCATGCGAGCCTGGCGGCACGTGCGTTCCGCAAGGAACGGCTCCGCGCTTCGATCCGGTGAGGAAGTGCGTTGGCCGCCGCCGCTTTGCGGCTATATCCGCCGCATGCATTCTGCGCAGTCTGCCTCCGCGTTTTCAGCATTGGCCCGCATCTGGTCAGCGCTGTGGCGCATCGCCTTGCCGTGGTACCTCGTGACCACAGTTGGCCGGGCCGCGTTGTGGGGGTGGCAGCAGGGGCGACTCGAAGACCTCGCTTCGGGCGAGCGTTGGATGGCGTTCGTCCACGGCTGGCGCATGGACACGATTGCGATGAGCTGGATGCTCGTGCCCGTCGTCGCGCTGCTGTGTCTTGCGCCCGCGCGCGAAGGGAGCCCGGTCGCCAAGATCGTTCGCGGCTACTCGCTGTGCATGTTGCTGACGATCGTGTTCGTCGAAGTTGCGACGTTCCCGTTCTTCGCAGAGTACGACGTGCGGCCGAACTTCCTGTTCACGGCCTACCTCGAGTATCCCGCCGAGATGTTCGGGATGATCTGGAAGGAGCAGAAGCTCGGCCTCGCCGTCTCCGCTGGCTGCATCGGCGCGGCGTTGTGGCACTTCACGCGACGCAATCGCCTGCCGCAGGCCGAGTCCGTGCTCGAAGTGCGTTGGGTGGCGCGCGCCGTATGGCTGCTGCCGTTTGCTGCGATCCTGTTCGCGGGCATCCGGTCCTCGCTCGGCCATCGTCCCGCGAACAACTCCGACGCGCTCTACTGCCAGAACCGCGTCGCCGGCGAGATCGCCAAGAACTCGGTCTACAGCGTGCTCTACGAGGCATACCGCGGCCGCAAGGACGGCCAGCGCCTCGCGAAGCAATACAGCCCGATGTCGATGGAGGAGGCGTATCGCCGCGTGCAGGAACTGCAGCGCATCCCGACCGACGGCAAGCGTCCGTTGCACCACACGATCGCTCCGGTCGTGCCGGCGCAGAAGCCGCGCAACCTCGTCATCGTCATCCAAGAAGGCATGGGCTCGCGCTTCGTCGGCCATCTCGGCGACAAGCGCGGACTGACGCCGCATCTCGATGCGCTGGCGACGGAGAGCCTCACGTTCCACGAGCTCTACTCGAACGGCACGCGCAGCATCCGCGGCCTCGATGCACTGAGCGCGGGCTTCCTCGCGATCCCCGGCGACGGCGTGCTCAAGCGGCCGAAGTCGCAGAGCAACTTCTTCACCGTCGCAAGCCTGTTGGAGCCGCTCGGCTACCACTCGAGCTTCCTCTACGGCGGCGAAGCGCGATTCGACAACATGCTCGGCTGGTACTCGGGCAACGGCTTCGACCTGATCGTGGAGGAGCGCGACTTCCCCAATCCGTCCTTCCGCGGCAACTGGGGCGTCGGGGACGAAGACCTGTTCCGCAGGGCCCACGAGCTCTACCTCTCGCTGCACGAGCAGAAGAAGCCGTTCGTCTCCGTCGTGTTCACGACGTCCAACCACACGCCGTTCGACTTGCCGAAGGGAAGGTTCCCGTTGGTGGACGGAGTGCCCGAGGCGTCGGTCGAGAACGCGATTCGCTACGCCGACTACTCGATGCACGTGTTCTTCGAGCTCGCGAAGAAGAGCCCCTACTACGACGACACGGTGTTCCTCGTCGCTGCGGATCACGATGCGCGCGTCTACGGCGACGACGTGGTGCCGGTGCATGCGTTCCACATCCCCGGCCTCGTGCACGGCAAGGTCGTGCCGCCGCGGCAACACATGGGTCTCGCTGCACAGCCCGATCTGCTGGCGACGGCGCTCAGCTACGTCGGCATCCCGCTCGAGACGCCGATCTTCGGCACGCCGATCGACCGGCCCGGCCGCAACGAATGGGCGCTGATGCAGTTCAACGAGGCCTATGGGTTCCGCCGCGGCGACAAGGTCGCGGTGTTGCGTCCCAACATGCCGCCCGAGACATGGTCCTACGTGAACTCGCGGCTCGTGCCTGCGTCGCCGGACCTGGATCTCCAAGCCACGGGCGCCGCGTTGTTGCACGTCGTCGAAGACGTCTACGAGCGTTCGACGTATCGCTGAGCGCCGCGTCGCGCGCGGCGAACGGGCAGGCTCACTTCGGCTTCAGCGCGTCGCCGCATTCTGCGAGCAGGAGTTCTGCTGCGCGTGCGTGGCCGTGCGCGTTCCAGTGCGGGTCGCACGACAAGAACATCGCTGCGGCCTCGTCGCCGCCGCGGCCCAGGATCGAGCGCGCCAGCGCAACGAAGCGCACATTCGGCTGTTTGGCAGCCCACGCGGCGAGTTCTTCGTCCAGCGGGCTGCGGCCTTCCTTCGACATGGCGGCGAGGTCGGCGATGCGCGGGATCGTGAACAACACCAGCGGCCGTGGCGCGGCGAGCGCGGCGAGTCGTTCGTAGGACCACGTGAGCCGCAAGAACTCGTCCCTGCTGTAGCGGAAGAACCGGCTTTCGGGCGTGCTGACGTCGCCTTCGAACTTCCGCTGCGTCCTGCGCTGCTTGAAGCCCGAGTAGGCGAGGTCGATCACGTTCTGCGCATACGTGAAGTCGCGCAGCAGGCCCACGAACGTCGTCCCCTGGTCTTCGCGGGTCGCAGCCCACGCAGAGTCCGCGACGCGGTCGCTCGAGAAGCGGAGTTCGTAGTCAGGGTGCGAGCCGCTCCAGTACGGCTGGTAGCGGTCCGGCTTCGGCTCGTCGTCGTCGAAGTCGTTCTCGGGGAGGATCGAGGCGAGGACTGCGCCGTGTTCGAACTGCGACGCAAGCGACCGGTAGATCGCGTAGGCGTGCGCCGAGCCGACGTTGCCGCTGGTGCCGAAGTTGAGGCACGGGGTGCCGGTGCGCGACTCGATCTGGTCCGAGAGCCGTTCTTCGCGGCGCACGCCGAAGCCTTCCATGAAGGAGTCGCCCAGCGCGAGGACGCGGAACGTCGTCGACGCCTTCTGCCGCTCGACGTCGCGCGCGCCGTAGGAGTTGCTCTCGTAGAGCACGTCGAAGCACGCCTTCTGGTGGCGATACTGCGTCAGCGGCGGATGCCACGCGCCGAACTCGGAGCTGAGGTCGCCCCAGAACGTCGCCTTGGACGCGGTGATCGCATACGGCGGCACGCGTGCGGGCACGAGGCCTAGGCGAACGACTGCGATGCAGCACAGTTCGCACAGCGCGAGCGTGAACAGCGCCGCGAACCCTGCCGCCAGCAGCATCAACTTCTTGGAGCGGCGGCGTGGCGATGCGGGCGTTGCGGACTCACGGGGCTGGCTCATGCGGCGGCGAGTGTTCTGTTCGTCGCGGCGTCGCGCAATCCCGAACAGGGCAACCTCGCTGCCCGCGCTCGCCAGCCTTCGTCAGCGAGTCACGCCTGCCGGATCGACGCCATGTCGATGACGAAGCGATAGCGCACGTCGCCCTTCAGCATCCGCTCGTAGGCCGCGTTGACCTCCTGGATGCGGATGCGCTCGATGTCGGAGACGATTCCGCGCTCGCCGCAGAAGTCGAGCATCTCCTGCGTCTCGCGGATGCCGCCGATCGCGGAGCCGGCGAGCCGCTTGCGGCCGAAGATCAGGCTGAACGCGGACACGGGCTGCGGCTTCTCAGGCGCGCCGACGAGCGTCATCGTGCCGTCGGTCTTGAGGCACGCGAGATAGGGATCGAGTTCGTGGTTGGCGGACACGGTGTCCAGCACGAAGTCGAGCGTGCCCATGCGCTTCGCCATCGCGTCGGCGTCGCGCGAGTGCACGACTTCGTGCGCGCCGAGGCGCATCGCTGCGTCCTTCTTGCCCGGCGACGTGGTGAACACCACGACGTGTGCGCCGAAGGCGTGCGCGAACTTGACTGCCATGTGCCCGAGTCCGCCGAGCCCGACGATGCCGACCGAATGGCCCTTGCCGACTCCCCAGTGGCGCAACGGCGACCACGTCGTGATGCCGGCGCAGACGAGCGGCGCGGCCGCGGCGGGATCGAGGTTCTTGGGCACGCGAAGCACGAACGCTTCGTCGACGACGATCGACTCCGAGTAGCCGCCGTAGGTCACGCCGCCTAGGTGCTTGTCGGCGCCGTTGTAGGTGAACGTGGCCGGCCCGACGCAGAACTGCTCGGTGCCCGCCTTGCACGAAGGGCACACGCGGCACGAGTCGACCATGCAACCGACGGCGACGAGGTCGCCTTCGCGGAACTTGCGCACGTCGCGGCCGATCGCCGTCACACGGCCGACGATCTCGTGGCCCGGCACGCATGGATACGCGGTCGGCATCGCGCTCTTCCACTCGTCGCGGACCTGGTGCATGTCCGAGTGGCAGATGCCGCAGTGGAGCACTTCGATCCGGACATCTGTCGCGAGCGGCTGCCGCCGCGCGATCTGCAGCGGGGCGAGCGGCGCGGTGGGGGCGTTCGCCCCGAAGGCGCGAGCGGAGAACGTGGCGATGGACGCGGGTTGGGTCATGTTGGAGGTCTGGCGATCACGGTAGGGCTCGGCGCTCGCCGGTCCACACGCAGTGTGGCGGCCGATGGGCGCAGCCTCGTCGCCAGTGCGTCGCTCGCGGCGCGCGCGGATCCGTCGGAGCCGAAGCCGCTACAGGGCCGCGCTGCGCGCTGCGTTCGCGGCCAGCGCGCAACGCAACGTCTCCTTGAGCGCGTCCATCGTGAACGGCTTGTCGAGCTGCGCCGCGAATTCGAGTTCGGCGACTTCGTCTGGATCGGCCTGGTCCGAGAAGCCGCTCGCGAGCACGACCGGGAGGCTCTTGTCGAAGCTCCTGATCTCGCGCGTCAACGCGAGTCCGTCCATGCCCGGCATGTGGAGGTCGGTGATGACGAGCGACACGCGCTTCTTCGGGTCGCGGAGGACCGTGAGCGCAGTCTCCGCATCGGCCGCCGCCGTTACGTCGAAACCAAGTCGAGTCAGGAGCCGCAGCATCACGTTGCGGACCATCGGCTCGTCGTCGACGAGCAGGACTGTTGCGCCGTTGCCGTGGAACTCCTGGCGTTCGGGACGCGGGATCTCGACAGCCGGCGCATGTTCGAAGCTCGCGGGCAGGTAGACGGTGAACGTCGAGCCGCCGGGGATCCGCGACTGCACACGCATGAAGCCGCCGTGGCTCCGCACGATGCCGATCGTCGTCGACAAGCCGAGCCCCGTGCCTTGTTCCGGGCTCTTGGTGCTGAAGAACGGCTCGAAGATGCGATCCACGAGTTCTGGCTCGATGCCGCATCCCGTGTCGGTGATGCAGATGCGGACATAGCGTCCCGCAGCCGCGCCGCATGTCTCGTGCAGCCGGTCCGTCGCGAGTTCTTCGTGCCCGATCTCCACAGTGAGCGTCCCGCCGCGAGGCATGGCGGCGCGCGCGGTCCCGCACAGGGTCAGCAGCACCTGGTGCGGCTGCGTGGAGTCGCCGGGCACCGCTGGCGCATCTGGCGCGCACGACGCGGAGATCTCGATGTTCTTCGGGAACGTGCTCTTCATGATCTGCTCGATTTCTGCGAGCAGGATCTGCGGCCTCACCGGCACGCGCTTGCCGTCGACTCCCTTCGCGAACGTGAGCAGCTGCCGCACCATGGATGCGCCGCGCCGCGCGCTCGACTCCACGAGGTCGACCAGGTCGGACGACTCGGGGTGGCGTTCGCGGATGAGGCCTGCTGCGAGCAGGATCGGCGCGAGCGAGTTGTTGACGTCGTGCGCGACTCCGCCCGCGAGCGTGCCGATGCTCTCGAGTCGCTGCGCCCGAAGGCTCCGGCGCTGCGCTTCGCGGTGTTCGGTGATGTCCTGTCCGACGCCGACGACGCCCACGATCGCGCCGTTCGCGTCCCGTCGCGGGCTGGCGCTGAGCAGCAGGTGCACGACACGGCCGTCCTTGGCGCGCAGCGAGAACTCGAAGTTCGCGGTGTCGCGTCCCTGCATCGCGGACTCGAACACCTCTGCGATCGCGTCGCGGCGCCCGTCGACGGCAAACTCCGAGAGATTCCTGCCCAGCGCTTCGCTGCGCGCGTAGCCCGTGATCCGCTCGGCGCACGCGTTCCACACGTTGATGCGGTGTTCGCGGTCCTTGCCGAAGATCGGCGCGTTGGCCGTCTCGATCAGCCGGTGGATGTCGTCCGCGGCGGCCTGCGCCGCATGTTCGGCGACGCGCTGGTCGTGGATGTCGACGCACGAGCCGACGATCTCGAACGGCTTCCCGTCCGCGTCACGCATCAGCGTGTAGTCGTCGCGGAACCACCGGTAGGAACCGTCGGGGAGGCGGAAGCGGTACTCGTAGGTCGCAGAACCCTCGACGAGCGCGCGCCGCATCGCGTCGTAGCCGTGCGGGTAGTCGTCGGGGTGCAGGTGATCGCGCCAGAAGTCCTGGTTGTCGAGGTAGTGCTGCGCGGCATACCCGAGTCGGCTCTCGATGTTGGGGCTGACGAATGTGTTGCGGAAGCTCCCCTTTGCCTCGCACGCGAACACGACCGCCGAGACGGAAGTCATCACGTAGCCGAGCCGCTGCTCGACGGCGACGATCTGGCGTGAACGTTCCTCGACGCGTTGCTCGAGCTGAAGGTTGAGTTGCTGCAGTTCGCGTTCCGCGGCCACGCGCCGTTCGTTCTCGAGGTAGATGAGCACGATGGCCGCGACCGTCATGCCGAACTCCTCCTCGTCGCGAGTCCATGCGCGCTTGCGGCCTGTCTGCTCGCAGCAAAGGACTCCGTACACTTCGTCGCCGAGCGCGAGCGGAAGGTCCAGCGTCGAGCGGATGCCGAGCGGTGTCAGGTAGTCGTCGGAGAACGTCTTCGTGTCCGGGTGCGTGTGTGCGTCTTCGGCCCGCACGGGGATGCGCAACTCGACTGCGCGGAAGTAGGTCTCGTGGTCGCGCCGGAGGAGCTTCGTGTCACACGCGCCGCGCGCGGATGCCGCTGCGTTCTCGGAATAGCAGTGCGCGCACGTGATCGACGTGTGGCCTGCGTCGAACAGCCAGACGCTGGCGCGCGCCACGCCCATCGCCTTGGCGATCTGCTCCGTCACGAGCGACAGGAACTCGCTGCGCCGACGATTGGTGTTGCCACGCAGGATCGACAGCACCGAGTGGAACATGCGCCGCTGCTCGCGCAGGCGGATGACGGTCGCGTTGTCGCTGCGCTCGGCCGACACTTCGCGGAACACGCCGCAGGTCCACGACGGAACGCCGTTCTCGAGCGCGACCGTGACCTTGCCTTCGAGGTGGACCGGTTCGCCTGATTTGGTGACGAACACCGTTTCGAGCACGTCGATCGTCTCGCCGCCGAACAGGCGGTGAAGGAACACCATGCAGTGCTCCCGGCTCTCCGGATGGATGAACTCGAAGATGTTGCGGCCTTCGATCTCCTCGCTGGTGTAGCCGAGGCGTTGGAGCCAGCACTTGTTGACGAACCGGATGCGGCCTTCGGGGCTGACGCTCTGCACGAGGTCGCTCACGCCGTCGACGAGGTCGCGCAGCGATGAAGCGTCGAGATCGAGATGGTTGGAGGGCATGGAATGCGAGCGGCTCAGGGTGTGAGGCCCTGCCCAGGTTCGGTCTGCGCGGAGAGGCGTCGCACCCTACCGACGGCTGGCCAAATGCCACTGCGCACTAGGTGCTAGCCAAGCTGGTCTTCGTCGCTCGGCGTGGGGTCGCGCGTTCGCACGCGGCAACGTCGCGAGTTCTCGCTCGGGCATCGATTGCGCAAGGGCGTGCGTGGTTGGGTCCTTGGCGGCCCTGCGGCTTAGGGCGTAGCCTGTTGCGCTTGGCCATGGACCTGACTCCGTTCGATCGCGAAGCCGACTACTGGATGCAGAAGCGCGGCCTGCCGGAACGGCTCGCGGCGGCAGTCGCCGGCTACCTCGATCGCGGGCTGTCGGCGTTGGACCTCGGTTGTGGCGGCGGTCGCATTGCGGTCGCGCTCGCGCCGCACATGGCGCGCGTCGTCGGCGTCGATGCTGCGCGCGAGCTCGTCGAGCAAGCGGCGTCGGCGCATCCCGAGGTGCGCTTCGTGCACGGGGACTGTCTCTTGGATGCAACGTGGCGGCAGTTGGGCGGCCCGTTCGACCTGGTCGTCTCCAACTGCTCGATCCGCCGCGACTACACGCCCGATCTCGCCACGCTCGCTCGCTTGTGCTCGGAGCACCTCGCAGCTGGCGCAGGCATTGCCCTTCGCGTCCAGGCCGACTCGGACCTCGCGTCCTTGCTGCCCCAGAGCGTGCGAACGTCGCTGCTCTATTCGAAGGACGAACTCGCGCGCGCGTTCGCAGGCTTCGGCTCGCTGCGCATCGAGACGGAGAGCTACAGCCAGAAGTTCTCCAGCCTCGCCTACCTGCGCACCTTCCTCACGCGCATCGGATTGCCAGCAGAACGGCTCACGGCGCGCAACCAACGCGCGGTGGTCGGCGTTCGCGAGTGCTACCTGCTGACGGGCATCAAGGCCTGATCGTCGTCTGCGCGACGGGACCGCGGTGCGCTCAGCCGCCGCAGAAGGTCCGCGCTTCGAGGATGGCCTGCTGCGCCTTCGGCTCCAGCCGCGACGCAAGGAAGGGATACAGCACGTTGCGCTCGCGCAGGTCGTGGTGGAGCACGAGGTTCTTGAACGTCGCTTCGCGGTCGAGCAGTTCGAGGAGCTTCGCGTCGTCGGGATGCGCGCGCAGCGCCGCGACGCGCGTCGTGAACTCGTCGACGAACATGCGCATCTTGTCGTGCTCGCCCAAGAACAGTCGCACCGGCGCGTCGCCGTCGTCGCCGCCGAGTTCGCGGTAGCGAGGCAACACCAGCTTTTCTTCGTCCTGCGCGTGCGCGAACAAGCGTTCGCGGTAGCGCGCGAGCTCCGTGGCGGCGCGCGCGTAGTCGCGGTCGAGCAGCGCCGTCTGGTGCGAGAAGAAGGCCTGCGCGAGGTCGTCGTGCAGGCCCATCATCGCCGTGCGCAGGTCCAGGTCGTGCATCGCAGGACGATGACGCGCGGCGGCCGTTCTGCAACAGCCTGCAGCGACATGGCGCGTCCGAGTCGGCGCGGCGTAGGCTCCGTCGTCGCGATGGTGCGCCTTCGACTCCTGCTCTCCGTGTTGCTCGCCGCGGCGTGCGCGACTGCGCCCGCCGATCCGTGCGATCCGTATCCGCAGCCCGCGACCAAGAAGGGGCTGCAAGTGCAGATGGTCGACGACGCGCTCGAACTCGGCATCGCGCACGCGGGGCTCAACGTCGACCTCGTGCGCCTGCATGCGGCGAGCGACGATGCGGCGGCGATCGCGTTCGCGCACGGCGGGCGCGAATGGCGATTCGACGCAGCGCAGACGGCGCAGCTCGACGCGCAGGTCGGGCCGTTGTCGCGTCGCGGTGTCGTCGTGTCGCTGATCCTGCTGCACATTCGCTGTGGCGATCCCGCGCGCGACGGACTGCTGCTCCATCCGCGTCGCACCGATGCGCCGCCCAACGGAATCTGCGCGCCGGATGTAGCGAGCCGCGACGGCCGCGCGGCGAACGCAGCCGCGGTCGCGTTCCTCGCGTCGCGCTACGCGCCGTCGCGCGCAGGCGAACACGGCACGGTGTGGAACTGGATCTGCGGCAACGAAGTGAACTCGCACTGGTGGTGGTTCCACATGGGGCGAGCGTCCGTCGACGAAGTGGTCGACGCGTACGAGCCGTTCGTGCGGCTGGTCCACGAGGAGACGACGGCGCACAACGCCGCGGCGCGCACGTTCGTGTCGCTGGAGCACCACTGGACGATGCGCTACGCGGCCGGCGACGACTCGCAGGCGTTCGCGGCGCGCGAGTTCCTGCATCGCTTCGCGGCGAAGGCGCGGTCGGGCGGCGACTTCGCGTGGCACGTCGCGTTCCATCCGTATCCCGAGAACCTGTTCGAGTGCCGGTTCTGGAACGACGCGACGGCGCCCGACGACGACGGCGCGCAGCGCGTGACGTTCAAGAACCTGCCGGTGCTGAGTCGCTTCCTCGCGCAGGACGAGTTGCTGCATGCGGGGCGTTCGCGCCGCGTGATCCTCAGCGAGCAGGGCTTCCATCGCCGCGACGGCGACGACGGGGAACGCGATCAAGCCGCCGCGTTCGCGGCCGCGTGGCGTGCGGTGGCGCTCGAGCCCGTCATCGATGCGCTGATCCTGCATCGGCACGTCGACCACGCGCACGAAGGCGGGCTGCGCCTCGGCCTGTGGGCCCGCGTCGACGGTTCGGTCTGCGACCCAGGCCGGCCGACCGCGATGCGCCGCGTGTTCGCAGCGTGCGACGGGCCGCGCGCGGACGAGGAGTCGCAGTTCGCGCTCGCGGTGCTAGGCATCGAGTCCTGGTCGGAGCTGCCGCGGCTGCTCGGCCATCGCGGCGTGCCGCTGCGATAGGGCCCTGCGACCGCGCGCCGCACGCGAGCTGTGGAGTTGCGCATTGCTCTTCCCGATCCGCGCGACAAGCTCAAGCACGACCACGATGCAAACCGCGACGAAGAGTGACCTGCGCGCCGCGCGCTGTGTGCTTTGCGCTGCGTTCGTGTCCGCCGCTTCGGGCCTCGCGCTCGCGCTGCCGTGCGCGCGGGAGGACGCGATCGCGCGCACTCCGTTCGCCATGGCGCTGCTCTCGGTCGGCTTTGCCGCGGCCCCTACTGCGATGCTCGCCGTCCGCCGCACGCGCCAGAGCCCGCCTGCCGCTGCGTGGGTCCTCGCGATTGCGATCGCTTCGTGGTTGCTCGGTTCGCTCGCGTTCGTCGCCGTGTCGCCGAGCTTCCACGCGTCGCGAGTCGGCTGCTTCCTGTCCGCATGGGCGACGTTCGCCTGTTGTGTCGTGTGGCTCGGTCCCGTCCGCGGCAAGGCGCGCGTGCGCGGGCCGGTCGCGCTCGCTGCGTGCGGCATCGCGTTGTTCTGCGGCGAAGTCGCGTTGCGCCTCGCTGCCGCGATCGCGCCGAGCCCGATGCTGGCGACAGCGTCTGCCACGACGCAGCAGCGGTTTCGCGCCTATGCATTTGCGCCGGGCCAAGAGCACTTCGGCACGAAGACCAATTCGCTCGGCTTCTACGACGGCGAGTTCCTTCCGCGTGACGAGCGCACGCGCGTGGCGGTTGCCGTGCTCGGCGACTCGTTCTCCGCGAGCTTCGTGCCGCTCGACCGCCACTACACGACGGTTGCGGAGCGTGCGCTGCGCGACACGGAGCTGTGGAACGTCGGCTGGCCGGCGATGGGGCCGGCGGAGCATCGCGCGATGCTGGAGC
>CAZEQF010000084.1:0-8368 GCA_964514315.1 uncultured Singulisphaera sp.
GTGCGCGGACGGTCTCGCGCGACTCCGACGCCATTGCGTGTTGCTGCCTCGCCGTGCTTTCGCCGGCTGCTGCGGCCCGGCATCCTCACGCCCATGTCGCGTCCGGTTGCCGCTCTCCTGCTCGTGTCGCTTGCGTCCTCGTGCGGACTCGCGCCTGCGCCGTCGCTGCCGCCGGGTGACGGGCCTGGGCTCGTTGCGTTCGACGCCGATGCGCCGAAGGACGCCGCGCAGTGGCAGCGGCCGCAATGGCAGCTCGGCGACACGTTCACGCTGCTGCGCGGCGGCAAGCAGCGCGTGACGTTCACGGTCGCGGAGAAGGACGAGCAGGGCTATCGGCTCGTCGACGACGCGGGCAACGCGCACGAGCGTTCGCTCGACCTCGCGATGCGCGCCGAGTTCCGCAAGGGAGAAGAGGCTCCCGCGCACGAACTGACGCCGGAGGACGTTCGCTTCCACTGGCCGCTGTGGGTGGGCAAGTCGTGGACCTGCCGCTACGCGGACCGGACTGCGGGCGGGCCGTCGCTGCCGATCGAGACGATCTACGTCGTCGAGGACCTCGACCGCATCGCGACGCCGGCTGGCGCGTTCGACGCGCTGCGCATCGTGCGGAGGTCGCGCCGCTGCGACGCGGACGGGTTCCTCGATCGCTGCAACGTGATCTGGTACTCGCCCGAGGTCGGCTCCGAAGTGCGCCAGGCGCTCGGCGACACGGTGGTGGAGCTGGTCGCGTATTCGCGCAACGCGAAGGCCGACTGACCCGCAGCGCTGGCGTCAGCGCGCGTCGGCCTGCAGTTCTGCTGCGACGAGGCGTCGCGCATCGAGCAGGCTGCCGTCCAACGACACGGTCGCCACGAACGTCCGCCCGCCGCCGTCGACGCAGCGGATGCGCCAGAATCGTTCGGCAACTGCGTCGGACACGATCTCGCAGCGACGGATGTCGCGGCCGAACGGCATCGCCGCGCCGAGCACGACGGCGGGCACCTTCACGGTCGGCAGCGTGTGCGAGCGCTCCAGGACGCCGCCGTCCTCCGCGACCAACGCCGAACGGAACGACTCGCCTTGCCCTTCGACGTAGCGCTTCTCGACGCGGAAGGCCTCGCCGTGCGGGCCCCATTCGCGGCCGAGGAACACCGTCTCGCCGCCCGGCGTGACCGCTTCCATCGTCGCGCGCACGGGCGCCGGCAGGCCGCCGGGGCCGATGCCGGCTGCGGCTCCGTCGATCGCGTCGCCGCGCAGGTAGAGGCGGGCCGGGGTGTCTTCCGGCGCCGTCGCCGCCGCTTCGGCGAAGCCCGAGGGCAGTCCCGAGCCGACGCAGCCCAGGAGGGCGAGGGCCAGGGCGGGAGCCGCCAGGGCGAGGCGCTGCGTCCGTGGGCGGAATGCGGTGGCGCGCAGGCCGGTCGGAGGTGGCTGCTGGGGCATTCGGTCGATTGTGGGTCGCGCCTTCGCTTGCCGCAACGTCGCACTGGCAGCGCGGCGGGCCGGACCGGACACTCTTCGGCCCAATGATCGACCAGAGTTTCTCCAAGATCGTCGACGCGCTGGCCCAACGGACCCCGACGCCGGGCGGCGGCGCCGCCGCGGCGATGGCCGCCTGCATGGGCGCCGCGCTGCTGCTGATGGTGGTGCGGTTCTCGCGCGGCAAGAAGGCGACGGCCGAACGCGACGGCGACCTCGCGCGCGTCGAAGGGCTCCTGCAGGAGCACCTGCTGCGGCTCATGCCGATGGCCGAGCGCGACTGCGCGTCGTTCGACCTCGTGAGCAAGGCCTACGCGATGCCGAAGGCGACGGAGCAGGAACAGGCGGTGCGCAACCGCGCGATCCAGGAGGCGATGATCGGCGCGATGGTGGTGCCCGAGGAGACCCTCTGCATGGTCCGCGACGTCAGCGTCGCGATGGCGGGCGTCATCGACTGCGTCGGCAAGAACATCTGCAGCGACCTCGCGTCGGGCAGCGCGTTGCTCGTCGCCGCCGGCGAAGGCGCGCAGCTCAACGTGCGCATCAACGCCGCCTACCTCGACGACCGCGAACTCGCGAACGGCGCAGCGATGCGCGCGAAGACGCTCGTGGCCGAGATCCACCAGAACCACAAGGAGATCGGCGCGCGCGTGGAGGCATTGCTCGCATGAGCCGTCCGCCGCTCCTGCTCGTCGTGCTCGACGGCTTCGGCGAAGCCGCGTCGGGCCCCGGCAACGCGATCTCGCTCGCGGAGCCGCGCTTCTGGTGGGGACTCAAGGAGAAGTGGCCGTGGACCACGCTGCAGGCGAGCGGCGAGGACGTCGGCCTGCCGTGCGGCCTCATGGGCAACTCCGAGGTCGGCCATCTCAACATCGGCGCCGGCCGCGTCGTCTACCAGGAGATCACGCGCATCGACAAGTCGATCCGCGACGGCGAGTTCCAGAAGAACGCAGCGCTGGTCTCTGCGATCGCGCATGCCAAGAAGGGCAACGGCCAGTTGCACTTGTTCGGCCTCGTGTCGGACGGCGGCGTGCACAGCAGCGACCAGCACCTGAAGGCGCTGCTCGCGATGTGCAAGGCGAACGGCCTCGCCGGCGACCGCGTGCTGTTGCACGCGTTCCTCGACGGCCGCGACACGCCGCCGCGCTCTGCGCAGAAGTATGTCGAGGCGGTCGAAGGCTGGATGAAGGAGCTCTCTACGGGCCGCATCGCGACCGTGATCGGCCGCTACTACGCGATGGACCGCGACAAGCGCTGGGATCGCGTGCAGAAGGCCTACGACGCGCTGACGATCGGCGCGGGCTTCTCGGCGGAGACGGCGCAGGCTGCGATCGCGCAGTCCTACGCGCGCAACGAAGGCGACGAGTTCGTGCTGCCGACGACGATCGGCTCGCCGGACAAGGGCCGCGTGCGCACTGGCGACTCGGTGTTGTTCTTCAACTTCCGCGCGGACCGCGCGCGTCAATTGACGGACGCGTTCACGAGCCGTGAGTTCACGGGCTTCGCGCGCGCGTCGGTGCCGCAGGTGCACTTCGCGACGATGACGCGCTACCGCGAGGACTTCCCTTGCCCGGTCGCGTTCCAGCCGCAGAACTTGAAGGGCATCTTCCCCGAGGTCGTCAGCAACGCGGGCTGGTCGCAGCTGCGCATCGCCGAGACCGAGAAGTACGCGCACGTGACGTTCTTCTCCCCCGGTGGCGAGGAGAAGGAGTATCCGGGCGAGCGGCGCATCCTCGTGCCGAGCCCGAAGGTCGCGACCTACGACCTGCAACCCGAGATGTCGGCGCCGCAGGTGACCGAGAAGCTGCTCGCGGAGTTCGCGGGCAAGAACTCGCCCGACGTCACGATCCTCAACTTCGCGAACGCGGACATGGTGGGGCACACGGGGCTGATCCCTGCGGCGGTGCAGGCCGTGCAGGCGATCGACCAGAGCCTCGCGCGCATCGTTCCGGCGGTGCTCGCGAAGGGCGGCACCGTCGCGATCACCGCGGACCACGGCAACGTCGAGATGATGGTCGATCCGCAAACGGGCGAGCCGCACACGGCGCACACTCTCAACCCGGTGCCTTTCCTGATCGCGGGCGCTGGCGCCGAAGGACGCAAGCTGCGCTCTGGCGGCAGGCTCTGCGACATCGCGACCACGCTGCTGCCGATCGTCGGGTTGAAGCGCGCGAACGGGATGGAAGGCGCGGACCTGCTCGCATGATGCAGCGCGTCGCGATCTCGCTGCTGTGCTCGGCGTCGCTGTTCGCGCAGGCGGACGCGGGCGAAGCCCAGCCGTCGTCGATCCGCGATCGCGTCGCGCGCATCGCCGCGGCGGCGAGCCCTGCCGAGATCGAGCGCACGATCCGCGACCTCTGCGCGTTCGGCACGCGCCACGTTCTGTCGCGCACCGACAGCGACGCGGAAGGCACGGGCGCTTCGCGCACGTATCTGCAGGCCCGCTTCGCGGAGTTGGCGAAGAAGAGCGGCGGTCGGCTGAAGGTCGAGTTGCAGCGCGGCCGCGTGCCGGTCGCGCGCCCCGGGATGCCGAAGGAAGTCGAGGTCGTGAACGTGCTGGCGACGTTGCCTGGCGCGACGGATCCTTCGCGCGTCTACGTGGTCGGCGGCCACTACGACTCGCGCAACAGCGACGGCGCCGACGGCAAGCGCGCGGCTCCCGGAGCCAACGACGATGCGTCGGGCACCGCGGTCGCGCTCGAAGCGTGCCGGTTGCTGTGCGAGCAGACGTTCGCCGCGACGATCGTGTTCTGCGCGTTCGACGGCGAGGAGCAAGGGCTCGTCGGCAGCAAGCTGTGCGCCGAGACCTTCGCCAAGGACGACGTGACGGTCGACGGCATGATCGGCTGCGACATCGTCGGCAACACGCTCGGCATGGACGGCGCGCGCCGCGACGGCATCGTGCGTTGCTTCAGCTACGGCATCGACGGCAACGACGGCCAGGGCCGCAGCCTTGCGCGCGCGCTCGTGCATGCCGCGAACGCGCATTCGCTGTCGCCCAAGGTGCAGCTCGTCTTCCGCGGCGATCGCTTCGGACGCGGCGGCGACCATCGTTCGTTCCACGAAACGGGCGCTCCGGCCGTGAGGCTCACCGAGCCGCGCGAGGACTATTCGCGCCAGCACCAGGACCTCGTCGAACGCGACGGCAAGCCATACGGCGACGTGCCGGAGTTCGTCGACTTCGCATACGCCGCTGGCGTTGCGCGTGTCGTCGCCGCGACGTTTTGTGAGCTCGCCGCCGCGCCGCGCATGCCGGTGGTGCGCAGCGCGAGCGCTTCGCGCACGGCCTACGACACGGAGATCGACTTCGAGTTGCCCGCGGACGCCGCGGACTGCGAGTTCGTATGGCGCGCGACGACCGCTCCCGACTGGGAAGGCGTCGTCGCATCGAAGGACGCGGCGATTCGCAGCGACGACAAGGGTCGACGCCACGCGCTGCTGCGCGGACTCGCGCTCGACGAGCTCGTCGTCGGCGTGCGCAGCATCGGCGTCGATGGCGCGAAGAGCCGCGTCGCAGTGCCGCCCGATCCCGACCGCATGACGAGGCGAGGACGATGACCCAAGCCATGAACTGTTCGCGCCGCACCCTGCTGCTCTCCTTCGCCGCGTCGATCGCGTTCGCCGCGTGCAAGGGCGACGGCAGCGACATCGGGCCATCGTTCGCGGCGCTGCCTGCCGGCACCTGCAAGGCCACGGTCCTCGACGACCAAGGCCGCGGCGTGAGCGGCGCGGTCGTGACCGTCGGCGACGGCACGGGTGTCACCGGCCGTTCGGGCCGCGCGGAGCTCTACGGCGATCGTCGTGGCACGCAGCTCGTTCGCATCGACGCGCGCAACGCTTCGGCGAGCGACACGGATCGGCTCGCGTCCCTCGTGGTCTCCGCTTCGGTCGCAGGGCCCGACTTGCCCGATGCGATCTACCTGCCGGACACGAGCGCGAGCGTCGTGCTCGGCGTCGGCACAGGCGCGGCGCTGCCGGCCACGGATCTCGACGACACCGCGAACTCCGGCGCGATCCTGCGGTTGTCCGCGGGCACGGTCGTCGCCGACGGCGCGAACGCGACCGTCGACCTCCGCATCGGCACGCTCGATCGCAAGCACTTGCCCGGTCCGTTGCCTCTTGCGCCGAGCGGCGCGTGGCACGTGACGCGCGGCTTCTTCGTCGATCCGCCGACGGCGACGTTCGTGAACGGCGCGACGTTGGTCGTTCCGGACGAACTGTCGCTCGGCGGCACTGCGTGCGCTCTGCTCCGTCTCGACCCGGAGACCGGTGTCTGGTCGCAGGTCGCCGGAGTGGCGTCGAGCGCGGGCGGCGTCATCCAACTCGCAAACGCGGTGACGACGGGCGGGCTCTACGTCTATGCGCTCGATGCGTCCACGGCGACCGTGTTCGGCCGCGTGGTCGATGCAGGCGGGCTGCCGGTCTACGGCGCCTATGTGCGGGCGGACTGCGTGCCGTTGGTCACGGACAACGACGGCCGTTTCCGCGCCGATGTCGCGGGAGCGGATGCGCAGGGCACCGCACGCAACGTGTCGATCGAAGTGCGCGGCGGCGGCTTCTGGTTGCCGCTGGCTGCCACGTTCCCGAGCGGAGCGCTCGGCGGCGGCGCGAGCGTGGACCTCGGCGAACTCGAGCTCGACACGGTGCCATCTGGCTCCGTGCGCATGCAGTTGATCCGTCGCGGCCGCGCGGTGTCCGATCGTCGCGTGACGCTGAGCGGTGGCCGCTTCCCTTCGCTAGCGAACAGCTACACCGATTCGATCGGCCAGTGCACGGTGGAGGACGTTCCTTCGGGTTGGTTCGGCACCACGGTCGCGTATCCGTTGTCCGAACCGAACTTGTCCGTCACGGAGCCGCTGTCGTTCCTCGGCGCTGGCTTCCGACTCATCTCGTCGACCTATTACTTCACGGATCGGTCGTTCGTCTCCGGCGGCCGCAACGCGCGCGTCGAAGCGCTCGATCCGCGTGGTGGCGGCCAGATCCAAGACGCTGCGATGGTGCGCGGCCGCACGCCGAACGAAGGCTACATCGGCATCACGCGCGAAGGCGGCGCAGTGTTCACCAATCGCGGGGAACAACGGCTCACTGCGAGCATCACGACGGAGTCGGGCGCGCAGCAGCTGACGAGCGCATTCAGCGTCGAGGGCTCGAACGGCGACCGCGTGGAGCTTCCGTTGGAGCGTCTGCAGAAGCGGCCGCTCGGCGCGTTCGACCGCCACGGCATCGTGCGCGGCGAACTGACGGGCGCGGATCCGTTGAAGGTCCAGCGCGTGCTCGCGTCGCGGCCGTTGGAGTTCGACGAGTGGTTCGATGCGCGCATGCAAGGCGCTGCGCCGTACGACGTGATGCCTGTGCGTGTCGGCGGCGGACTCGGCCAAGGCCGCTATCGCGCTGGCATAGCGCTGCCGCGCGGCAACGTCGCGGTCGCAGAGGGCACGGTTGCTGGCGGGCTCTTCACGTTGACGGCTGTTGGCGCGTTGCTCGATGCCGTCGTCGCGGAAGGCGCTGCGCTGGATCGCGACCTGCCGATCGACCGCCCTGCGACGACGAGCTTCGTGGCGACGGATGCGCTGCAGGCCTTCGACGCCGGGTTCGCTGCGTCGGACCTGCGATTCGATCTCGCGTTCCAGCAGTCCGGCGGCCCCGTCATCGACGTCGCGCGCGAAGTCGCCGGCAACATGACCGTGAACGGCGACGACCTGACGTTCGCGTTGCCGGAGCTCGCAGGCCCGTTCGCTGGCGGATCGTGGCTCGTGGTTCTGTCGGCGCAGGCAACCGCAGGAACGACCGCGTCTTCGCAGCGCCTGTTGCTGCGGCTGCGCGCCACCGGCAGCGAGGTCTTCCCGATGCTCGCATTGCCGACGATCACGGGGCCGCTCGACGGCGCGACGGTCCCTGCGACCGGGTTCTCCGCGCAGTTCCAGGCTCCTGCCGGCGCGGACTACACGCAGATCGAACTGCGCAGCAGCGGCCTCCATTCGCGCGTGTGGACGGCCGTCGTCCCTTCGACGACGACGGAGTTCGCGTTCGTCGATCTTCCGACCGAGGCTGCGACGCCGCTCGTCGCCGGCGAGACCTACACGCTGACCGTCAGCGCGTGGCGCGCGGACGTCGGTCCGTTCGCGACCGGCGCGGTCGCGTATGCGGAGGTCCCGACGTTCTGGTGGAGCATCGGGTCCGGCGATCGCGGCGTGCGCGCAGGCTCCTCGCGAACGGTCACGATCACGACGAACTGAGGCCGATGGCGTCGAGTCCGGCTCCAGCAGAACGAACGAAGCGGCCCCATGCGGCAGGGAGCGCGCTGCTCGCGATCGCTGCGCTCGTGTGCTCGTTCCCGTTCGCCGGTTGCTCCAGTCGCAAGCCTGCTCGCAGCGCAGCCCAGCATGTCGACGATGTGCTCGCCGCGCTCGCGAACGGTGACATCGAAGCTGCGGAGCAGGCGGCGATGCGCGGCAAGCGTCGCTATCCGCAGGACGGGCGCATCGCCGTGTGCGTCGCGACCGTGCACGACATGCTGTGGCGCGACGACCTCGCGATCGCCGAGTGGCGCGAGATCGCTGCGCACCCTGAACGCGCGGGATGGACCGCCGCCGAAGCGCGCGGCCGGCTCGGCGACCAGTTGTTCGCTGCGGGCCGCTACGGCGAGAGCGTCGCCCCGTTGCTCGCGGGGTCCGTCGACGCCGAGTCGATGCGTCGTCGCGCGTTGCTGTCGGCGGCGCGCGAGTTGCCGTTCCGTCGCAAGCCGAATGGCCCGCTCGTCACCGAGCAACCGTTGCTCGAAGGGTCCTTGCCGGAGTTCGCGTGCTCGATCGGCGACCTTCGCCGTGCATTCGCCGTCGACACCGGTTCGTCGATGACGACGATCGCACGTTCGCTTGCATTTAAAAACTAGAGCTGATGTATCAGTAAGTTA
>CAZEQF010000084.1:8378-12693 GCA_964514315.1 uncultured Singulisphaera sp.
CGCACGTTCGCTTGCAGAAGAAGCGAACGCGCGCGCGATGACGGACCTCGGCACGATCCCCGACGGCACGGGGCTGCCGGTGCAGGCTTCGGTCGCAGTGCTCGACGCGTTCGCGGTCGGCGAGATCTGGTTCGGCCCGGTGCCCGCGTTGGTGGTCGAAGAAGAGCGGCTCGCGATGCGCGATCTGTTCGGCGGTCCCGAGCGCCCGCCGATCGGCGTTCTCGGCCTCGACCTGCTGTCGCTGTTTCGCATGACGCTCGATCCGGTGCGCAAGAGCCTCGTGCTGGAGATGCCGCGCGGCCTCGCGTCGACATCGTCCGTGCAATGCGTGCGCAGCGAAGGTCGTTGCCTCGTGCCCGTGACGGTCGCGGGCGAACGCCTCTGGTTCGTGCTCGACACGGGCGCGAGCCACAGCAGCCTGACGGCGCAGGGCCTGCACCGGTTGCCGGGCGGCGATGCGCTCGCGGTGCCCGGCTATCGCCGCGTGCGCACGGCCGGCGGCGGCGGCGCGTCGGTGCGCGAAGTGCGCAACGTCGAGCTGCGCGTGTCGCAAGTGCGGTTTCCGTCGGTCGACCTGCCAGTGGTCTCGCGCACCTCGGGCTCGAGGTTCCCGGTGCACGGAGTCCTCGGCATCGACCTCATGCGGCAGTGCCGCGTGACGTTCGACGGCGGTCGCGCGCGCATGGAGCCAGGGCAATGAAGCGCATCGCGTTCGTCGTGACCGGTCGCGTGCAGGGCGTCGGGTTCCGCAAGTTCACGCTGCGCGCCGCCGAGGCTTGTTGCGTCGCGGGCCATGTGCGCAACGCCGTCGACGGCAGCGTCGTCGGCGAAGCCGAAGGGCACGACGCAGCGATCGAGGAGTTCCTCGCCGCGATCCGCCGCGGGCCGACCTTCTCGCGCGTGGAGTCTGTCGAGGTCCAGGACATGTCGCTCGCTGGCGGCGCAGGCTTCGCCATTCGCTGAGCCGCGATCTCGGAGCCAGTCGGTCGTGCCGTGCATGCCGCAGGGGGCTCCAATCGGCTCGTTGCGCCACGGAGAATGCGGGCGTCGTGCCGTGTCCGGCCGCGGCCAGCGTGGTCGTGGGGCCGAAGAGCCCCCGCAGCCGTCGGGCTCGGCTCCCGTCCGTTGGCATCGACGGGTCGCATGGAGTAACAACACCCCCCGACCGACTGCGCTGCGCGCCGCCTTCTTGCGGCGCCAGGCCGCAGAGAATCTGCAGATCCGACCCGCACATCCGATTCCGCACATGCGCACGACCGCACTCTTCGCCTTCCTCACGACGACCTTCCTCGCCGCTTGCGCCGGCACGATCGACCGGCGCGTCGATCCCGACAGCCCTGACGCAGTGGGCGGCGCAGTCCTGCAGAGCCAGGACATCCGCACGATGGCCAAGAAGATGGCCGACGACATCCGCGCCGCGGGCGTGCTGACGTCGCAGGCGGACGGCCAGACGGTGACGTTCCACATCACCGAACTGAAGAACGAGTCCTCGGACGTCATCAACCGCACGATCATCCTCAACAAGCTGCGCACGGAGTTGTTCAAGGCGCTCGGCAGCAAGATCGTGATCCTCGACCGCAGCGCCGACGGCCTCGAAGCGGTCCGCAAGGAGCGCGAGGCGAAGCGCGCGGGCGCCGTGACGCAGAACGAAGGCATGAAGGGCGGCGTGCTCGGCTCCGACTACGTGCTGAAGGGCGTGATCCAGGATCGCGTGCAACAGTCCGGCAAGCTCAAGAGCGCCTACTACCTCGTCACCTTCGAGCTCACGGACCTCGAGACGTCGCGCCTGATGTGGACGAACGACTACGAGACCAAGTTCGAGTCCGAGAAGAGCGTCATCACGCGCTGAGACCGATGCCCGTCCGCGCCTTCTTGCTGCTGCTCGTCGCGACGCTCGCTGCGTGCGGGATCTCGCAGCCCGCGATCCCGCTGAACCGATTCTCGCAAGGCGAACTCGGCGTCGTCGCGGACTTCGCGCGCAAGGAGGCCACCACGGGCCCGGTCGAGAACCAGGCCCTGTTGTTCAACGTGCTCGCGCAGTGCGAACTGCTGCAGGGCGACATCGACGCGGCGTGGCAGCACTTCGGCGCTGCTGCGCGCATCATGGGCAACTGGCAGACGAGCGGCGGCGAGGAGTTCGCCGCCATCGTCGGCAGCGAGAGCAGCAAGGGCTACACCGGCGATCCCTACGAGAAGGCGATGAACGCCTACTACCTCGGGATGTGCTACCTGCTGAAGGGCGAGCCCGACAACGCGCGCGCCGCGTTCAAGAAGGGGATCCTCGCGGACGGCGAGTCCGGCGACGAGAAGTACCAAGCCGACTTCACGCTGCTGTTCTGGCTCGCGGGCCGCATGAGCCGCGCGATGGGGATCCCGGCCGACGCCGAGGACTTCTTCAAGGAAGCACAAAAGGCCGATGCGTTCGCGCTGGGCCACGGCTCGCGCGGCGACCAGGGCAATCCGCTGCTGGCCAACCCGACGTCTGGCAACCTCGTCGTCGTCGCCGAGGTCGGCATGGGCCCGGAGAAGTTCGCGGCGGGCAACGAAGGCGAGCTCGCGCGCTTCCGTCCGAGGTGGAGCGCTGCGCATCGCGCGCAGGTTTGGATCGACGGCAAGTTGCGCGGCCCGACGTGGATGCTCGCCGACGTCGACTACCAGGCGCGCACGCGCGGCGGCTCGGAGATGGAGGGCATTCGCCAAGGCAAGGCGGTGTTCAAGTCCGTGTCGCGTGCAGCCGGCATCGGCGCGCTCTACCTCGCGGCAGGCGACAGCAGTTCGGCGGGCGCGCGCGACAAGGCGCTGGTCGGCGCCGGCTTGCTCGTGCTGTCCGCGCTGACGGCGACGCGCGCCGACACGCGCCACTGGCCGACCTTGCCGTCCACGGTGCAAGCCGCAGCGTTCGACGTGCCGCCAGGCGAACACACGCTGCGTATCGACTTCCTGTCGGCGAGCGGTCAGGTCCTCACCGATCTCACGCAGACCTGCACGGTGCAGGTCCCCGCAGGCAGCGAGAGCTACTACATGTTCCGGTCCCTGCCTCGCATGGACCGCTTCGCGAAGTCCAAGCCATGAAGAACGTCATCCCGTTGGCCCTGTCCCTGTTCGCGGCGTCGTGCAGCGCTCCGCCGTATCCCGCGTATGCGATCGAGGACGACGCCGAGTCGATGGCGCAGGTCGTCGTCGCCGACGCGTCGTTGCAGGCGGTGGTTCGCGCGGGCCGTCCGCTCGTCGAGCGCACGCAGCAAGGCGACTTCCTTCGCATCGTCGTGCCGATCCGCAACATCGACGACGAGACGATCTCGGTGCTCGCGCAGGTTGCGTTCCTCGACAACCAACGTCAGCCGCTGCCGGACGAGTCGAACCGGCAGGTCATCCTTCTGCCTCCCGGCGGTACGTCCAACTTCGAGGCAATTTCGCGCCAGTCGCGCGCGTCGGACTTCGTGCTGCGCTTGAGCTGGAACAAGTGAACCGCCGAGGACCCTGCTGATGCGATCCGCTGCCGCCGTTTCCGTGCTCGCCTTCCTCGCGTCCTGCGCGGGTGCGCCGCTGCCGCGCGTGGAAGCCCCGCCGCCGCGCGGCGTGGCGCTCGAAGTGACGCAGCGCAGCGAGGCGAAGGGCGGCGAAGACGCGACGCAGCAATGGCTGCGCGACGAAGTGGCGCGGCAGCGCGGTGACGCTGCACTGGAGAAGCGGCCGGGCGCGGGCAAGGAGACGGTCCCGTTCGCGCCGTCGCCGTCGAGCAATGTCGACGGCGAAGCATCGGTGCGGCGGATGCCGACCGACGACGACGCGACGAACGCCTGGCTGCGGAACAGCGCCGACCAACGTCGCATCGACTACGAAGCAGGCACGGACTGGCAAGCGCCCGCGGAGACTCCGGGCGCACCGACGTCGACGACGACGGTCGAGCGCACGGTCTACGTCGATCGCCACGTCGCGCCGATCGGCTACGGCTACGACTGCTACGGCAACCCGATCTACTACGGCGGCTACGCCTGCCGACCCTACCGCTCGTCGTTCCCGTTCTACACCGTGACCGGCGCGACGATCGGCGCGTTCACCTCGGGCTGCCATTCGAGCGGAAGCAACATCGCGATCGGCGCGGGCATCGGCTTCCTGTTCGACGTCGGCAGCTGCTGGTGATCCACAAGGCGCGTCACAGGACGCGCCTGCTTTCGTGTGCGCCTGCGCGTAGGCCTCACTTGCCCGTGATCGCGGGCAACGTCGACTTCTTGAGGAACAGCACGGCGAAGCACGTCGCTTCGATCGCCATCGTCTCGCCGGATCCGGCTTTGAACGCGCCGGTCTTCTGCTG
>CAZEQF010000085.1:0-4826 GCA_964514315.1 uncultured Singulisphaera sp.
TGTTCGGGATGATGTGCGTGTGGTTCACGCCGTTCATCGGGAAGTTGAAGCCGATGGCCTGCGCGGCGAGCAACGTGTCGTCGCCGAGGCCGATCTGGGTGCCGAAGTTGGTTTCGAAGCACTGCGCGCTGGCAACTGCGCACAGGGCCAGCGTGGAGAGCGAGCCGAGGATGCGATTCATGTTCTCGTGTGGGGATGTGGAAGGGAGAGACCGGTCAGCCCCGAAAGCTCGCGAGCAAACCATGCTCGCCGTTCCTTCGAGGGCCGCAGACACTGACGCAGCGAGCCACCGGGAAGTTCGCGCGACCACACGAATTTGCCGACGAATCTGGAAGACGTAAAGCCCCAGCCAAAGTTGGGGCAGGCGGATTGGGGCATCGGGGCGCAGACCGATGGTCTTCCCCTGCGCCCGGGAGCAAGCGATCTGCGTCCCGGCGCGAGACGAATACGCGCGACCGTGGAGGAAGCTCGCCACCCTGCGCTACTCTTCGATGGCATGCCGTGGCATTGGTTCGTCCTGGGGCTCGCGTGGATCGCGTTGTTCGCGGGGGCCCTCGCCCACCCAGGGAAGCTGCACACGGATGCGAAGCAAGCCCGCGAGCCACTCGCCATCCGCTACCGGGTCCTCGCAGCCGACGCCGAGCCCATGCTGGGCTTCCTGGCGCAACGACTCGCCCCGACGGACGACTTCCGCGTCGGCGAACGTTCGTGCCGCACCTCGATCGTCGACATCCGGACCGAGAACCTCTGGTTCGACGACGACGCGATGAGCTTGCTCGGATCCGGCTCGGAGGCACGCCTGGTTCGAAACGTGCAGACCGCCGGACAGGAGAGGTCGGATCGCATCGAGGCAACGAGCGACACGGCATCCGTGCGCATCGACACGGGCATCGACGCATCGGCCCCCACAAGGCTCGAGAGTTCGCTGCGCCTGCACGACATGTTCTTGCCTGCGTCTCGCGACGAAAGCGAGCGCTCGATTCGCGGAACGGGCATCGAGCCCAACCATCTGCGACTGGCCCTCAAGGTCGAACGACGTGCACACGGGATCGCGCTCGCCGACGCAAGCGGGGAACGATTCTCCATCACCGTGGTGCGCGTCGTCTCGCGCCAGGAAGACCTCGCGCTGCAATGGCACGAGCTCGAAGCGATCGTGCCCGCATCGCAGCGCGAAGACCGCGACGCGTTCCTTGAGTTCCGCACCGCGTTGCTGGCCGAACTGACCGCAGCGTGCCCGCGCCTCGTGCGCGACGATGCGACGGACTATCCGCGGACCTTTGAGCGCCTTCAGCGTGCGACCTGGCTTCCGCTTCGGTTGCTGCACTCGCTGCGTGTCAGCGACCTCGAGGCGAAGATCACCGTCTTGCTGACGTGCTCCGCTCTATGCGCTGCAGCCGCTGCGGCGATCGCGATCCGCCGCCTGCGTCGCGCGAAGTCGATCGAAGCGCTCAGTCGACGCTGAAGTCGACCGGCCGCTGGTAGCGCCCCTGGCGCTCCTTCTCCAACTGCATGAGCACGTCGTTGAGCAACGACGAGGCGCCGAAGCGGAACATCTGCGGCGTCATCCAGAGGTCGCCGCACGTCTCGTTGACGAGCACGAGGTACTTGAGCGCGTCCTTGCTCGTGCGGATGCCGCCAGCCGCCTTCACTCCGACCAGCCTGCCGGTGGCGAGGTAGTGGTCGCGCGCCGCTTCGAGCATCAACAGCACCACAGGCAACGTGCTCGCAGGCGTCACCTTGCCGGTGCTCGTCTTCAGGAAGTCCGCGCCGGCCGCGAGCGCGATCGCGCACGCGCGACGGATGTTGTCGTAGGTCTTCAGTTCACCGGTCTCGAGGATCACCTTGAGATGCGCGTCGCCGCACGCGTCCTTGATCGCGACGATCTCGTCGTGCACGAAGCCGTGGCGTCCCGCGAGGAACGCGCCACGGTCGATCACCATGTCGATCTCGGTCGCGCCGGCAGCGACGGCAAGCCGCGTCTCGCGCAACTTCGTCTCGAGGTCGGTGCGGCCCGACGGGAATCCCGTCGCGACGCTGGCGACTTGTACCGAGCTACCCCGCAGCGCCTCGACGGCGATCGGCACGAGGTCCGGATAGACGCAGACGGCTGCACACGACGGGATGTCGTCGCGCATGGGCATGGGCTGGCGCGCCTTCGCGCACAGTTGTCGCACCTTGCCGGGCGAGTCCATGCCCTCCAGCGTCGTCAGGTCCATCATCGCGATTGCGAGCCGGAGGCCTTCGACCTTGCTCTTCTGCTTGATGGACCGCGTGCCGAGTTCCTGCGCCCTCGTTTCGAGCTGCACGGCGTCCACGGGCGCGACTCGGAATGCGTCTGTCGTCATGTCTCTCTTGCTTGGTTCAGGCAGCGACCCGTTCGTCGTTGCGAAGTTCACGGCCAGTTGTGGAACGTGAACGGATCGGGCAGCAAACGGTCGAGCGAGGTCGCCACCTGCGTTCCGCCGGAGCCGAGCAACACAACCTGCATCGCCGGGCCGAACTCTGCGAGCACCTGCCGACACGCGCCGCACGGCCGCGCCGGGTCGACGAGGTCGGTGACGACGGCGACGGCGCGGATGGCGCGCACTCCGTTTGCGACCGCGGTGAACACCGCCGCGCGCTCGGCGCAGATCGTCAAGCCGTAGCTGGCGTTCTCCACGTTGCAGCCGCTGAAGATGCGACCGTCCTCGGCGAGAACGGCGGCGCCGACCCGGAAGCGCGACGCCGGCGCGTAGGCGTGCGCCTGCACCGCGCGGGCCGAATGGGCCAACTGCTCGAGGACGTGGGACGGCAGATCGCCGGACCGTGAGACCATGCGCAGAGCCTACGCGTCGACGCAGGCCGGCGCGAGCAGGCTCGCAGCGACCCTGTCCGGACGCCGGACACGCATCGTTGCCAACGCGTCCGAAAGGAGGACACAACCCTCTCGGCACGCGGCTTGCTCCTGCACTCCGTGCTCAAGTCCTTCGTGCTCCTGCCGTTCTCGATCGCGTCCGTGCTGACGGCCTTCGCGCTGCCGCACGACACCGAGCGCTACACGTTGGTCGCGAGCCCCGCGACGGCCACCATCGCCGCCGCAACGACGCAGGCGGTTTCCATCCGCGACCCCGAGGCGCACTGCGAGACGCAGGTCCACTGCCAGCGCATCGACGCGACCACGCTGCCGATGCACGGGGCAGCGTGGCTGTATTCGGCTCCTGGTTCGCCGGGCGCCGAGACCAGCAGCCTCGTCCACCCGATCGCCACGCGTGCGCTCGCCTTCGTCGCGCACCCGCACCGCGATCTCGACAACCTGACGCGCGCGCAGATCGCGGACCTCATGAGCGGCAAGCTCACGAACTGGCGGGAACTCGGCGGGCCGAACGCGCCGATCCGGTTCCTGCGCACGTCGGACCCGGATGACTTGGACACGCTGCGCCGCTTCGTCGGCGCGCAAGGCGCGCCGGACCAGCCCGCGCCCAACACCTTCTACGGCGACCATCGTTGCGAACGACTCGTCGGCGGCGACCCGTTCGCGATCGGCACCATGTCGCTCACGGCCGCGATCGAATCCGTGGCTTCGGGCTCGCCCTTGCGCGTGATCGCGATCGACGGCATCGAGCCCTGCGCGAACACGTTGGAGACGGGCTGCTACCCGCTCGTCCACACGCTGATGTTCCAGGTCGCGCACCCCGACGACCACCGCGGCGACCAGATCCTCGCGTTCTTGCGTTCGGAGCAAGGCGAAGCGGCCCTGAGTTCGGCGGGCTACGAACCGATCCGCCGCGAGGAGTGATTCTGCCGCGCGACCGCGCGCGCATGCTCACGCTCCGTTGGATGGGCCGCTAGCCTGCGCAGCGTGTCGACGCAACGCACGCGCGCCCTGCAACCGATCGGCTCGGCATCCGCCCGGCCGTTCTGCCCGCGATTGCCTGGCAGCAAGTCCGCGACCGCGCGGGCGCTCGTCATCGCAGCGCTCCAGCAAGGCGAACACGAACTGCGAGGCGCCTTGCATGCGGACGACACGCGCGCGCTGGCTCGCGCACTCGACGCATTCCACGGCCTCGCCGTGCAGGAGACCGACGCCGGTTTCCGCGTCGCACGTTCCTCGGAAGTCCTCGCGGCGCCGGACTCCGCGTTGGACCTCGGGGCCGCGGGAACGCCCGCGCGCTTCCTGCTCGCCTTCGCGACGACGGCGATCGGAGCCACGGTCGTCACCGGCTCCCCGCGATTGCAGGAACGACCGATGGGCGGGCTCGTCGACGCACTGCGATCGCTCGGCATCGTCTGCGAACCACTCGCGCGAGAAGGCTGCCTGCCGATGCGCGTGCACGGCGGTCCGTTGCGATCGCGCGATGCGCGCGTGCGAGTCGATGGTTCTTCGCAGTTCGCCAGCGCGTTGCTGCTGCTGCTCTCCGCCGACGATGCACCCGCGCGCATCGTGCTCGAAGGCGAGGCCGTGTCGCGCCCCTACACGGAACTCACGCGACGCATGCTGCTGGACGCAGGCGCCCCATGGCGTTGGCAAGGCGAGCACGAACTCGTGCGCGAGAATGGCGCGTTGCGACAGAGCAGCTTCGACATCGAGCCCGACGCGAGCAGCGCGGGCTACTTCTTCGCGCTCGCCGCAGCCACTCGCTCCAAGGTGGAGGTGCATGGCATCCGCAGCGACTCCACGCAGGCCGACCTTGCGCTGCTCGACGCGCTCGCCGACATGGGCTGCCGGATCGAGCGCGACGAAGCGCGCATCGCCGTTCATGGTGCACCACTGCGCGGCATCGACGTCGACCTGGCAGACGCGCCAGATTGCGCGCTGACGATCGCCGCGCTTGCGACGCTCGCCGAAG
>CAZEQF010000085.1:4836-12511 GCA_964514315.1 uncultured Singulisphaera sp.
CGCATCCGCGGCGCGCGCAGCCTGCGCGACAAGGAATCCGACCGGGACCTGCGACGCTCGCCGAAGGTCCCACGCGCATCCGCGGCACGCGCAGCCTGCGCGACAAGGAATCCGACCGGGCGATGGCCGCGTGCCAGGAGGCGACGAAGCTAGGAGCCACGACGAGCTTCGGCGACGACTGGATCGCCATCGTCCCCGGACCGAGTCCGAGCACCGCGACGATCGCCACCTACGACGACCACCGCGTCGCCATGGCGTTCTCCGTGGTCGGCGCCGTCCGCGACGGAGTCACGATCGAGAACCCCGGCTGTGTCGCGAAGTCCTTCCCGCGCTACTGGGACGAATACGACCGCTTCCTCGCCCACCATCGCGGCGATCGTGGCGCCGCCTTCGGCACGAAGGCATAGTGCGGCGGTGACCCCAGGCTCCGCGCCATCGCCCCACGACGACCCTGCCGTGCGCACCGCGCTCGCGGCGCTGGGCTGCGACGGCAAGCAGGAACTCGAGGTTGGTGGCGTTCCGCTCCGCGAGTTGCTGCACCGATTCGGCAGTCCGCTCTACGCGTTCGACGGCATGGCGCTGCGCGCGCGCGCGCGCGCCGTGTTCGCAGCTCTCGGACCGGGCGTGTCCTTGCTCTACTCGATCAAGGCGAACCCGAGCGTCGCGCTCGCGCGCATCCTGCGCCTCGAAGGCTGCGGCGCCGAGATCGCATCGCTCGGGGAACTCGAGGTCGCGCTCGCAGCCGGATTCCCGGCCGAAGGACTCCGCTTCGCGGGCCCAGGGAAGACGATCGGAGAACTCGCCGCGGCGCTCGATCGCGGCGTCGGCGTGTTCCACCTCGAGAGCGAGTCGGAAGCCGACGACCTCGCAGGACTCGCGCGCGCACGTTCGCGGATCGCCGCGTGCGCGGTCCGCGTCAACCTCACCGGCAAGGAACACGGCGGCCGACTGCGCATGGCGGGCACGGGCTCGCGCTTCGGCGTCGACCAGGACCGCGCCCTCTCGCTGCTGCAGCGCATCCGCGACGACCGTCACCTTCAACTGCGAGGCCTGCACGCATACTCGGGAACGCAGTGCTTCGACGCGGCCGCATTCGTCGAGCAATCGCGCGCGCTGTGCGAACTCGCCGACGGTTGGGAAGCGCAGCTCGGCGCGCCGATCCACGAAGTCGATCTCGGCGGCGGCTTCGGCGAGGCGACCTATCTCGGCGACCCGAGCTTCGACCTTCGCGCCGTCGCCGACGGAGTGCGCCGTCTCGTGGAGCAACCTTCGCGATCGCATCGACGGCACTTCATCGAATTGGGCCGGCACCTGACGGCGTGCTGCGGCGTGTATGCAGCGACCGTCGTGCGCAAGATGGCGGGCGGCAGCCGCACACACCTCGCGCTCGACGGCGGCATGCACCACTGCGCCCTGGCGGCTGGCGCGGGCGCCGTCCTCAAGCGACCGCCGCTGCTCGTGCATGCGTATGCGTTGCAAGAGCCATCGCGCGAGAACGTCGCGATCGGCGGTCCCCTGTGCACGCCGCAGGACCAGTTCGCCGACGCGGTGTCGATGCCGCCCTTCGAACCTTCTGACGCCGTGGCCGTGCTCGCAGCCGGCGCCTACGGCCTGACCTGCAGTCCCACCGGATTCTTGAGCCACGCGACGCCTGCAGAAGTCCTCGTCGAGAACGGCGAAGCTCGCGTCGTTCGCGCACGCGGCACGGACCAGGACGCGCTGCGCGGACAGTCGCCCTGAGCGGCATTCCCGGAACGAGACCAGCCAACGGCCCACAGCATGGGCTGCGGACATGGCGGCCGCACAGCGATCGACGCGGCGTGCCATACTCCGTCGTGATGCTCCTTCGGAACCGCCTGGCTTCGTTCTGCCTCCTCCTCGTCGTCGGGATCGCCGCATGCGGCAAGACCGAGGAGCGCGATCCGCAATTCGAACCTGCGACTGCGGACAAGCCCTTCGTCCCCGTCAACAATCCGCCCACCGACCTGCCGCCCGACGCGCAGAAGCTGCTCGTTCCCGGCAAGCCCGCGGTCAACGAACCCATCGACCTCGTGCGCGACCTCGGCCGCCTCCTGGAAGGCATCACCGACCGGGCCACGGCGTCCGAGAAGCGCATGGCCATCGACGGCCGCATGCTCGCGCTGCGAAAGAAGCTGCCTGACTGGGAGAAGCCGGAAGGCGCAGTGCGCGCGATGCTGCAGGAGAAGGGCAGCGACGGCGTCACGGTCGCGGACCGCGTGCTGGCGCAAGCGAACGCAGTGCTCGCAATCGCGGATGCGCAACCCGTGCACGCCTACCTCCAGCAGTTGTGCGTGATGCTGAAGTGAGCCCGCGCCACAGCAGCACGACGAAGATCGGCGCGCGTCAACCGCGCCGCGCGATCTCGCGATATCGCGAACCCTGCGCCGTGCGCACGCTCTCGTAGAGCACGACGGGCGCTGCCGCGAACGGCATCGAACGCACCGAACCGGAAACGCGCTCGATCGCGTCTGCGGCGCCGAGCACCTCGCGCGAACGATGCGCGCGTCCGATCGTCACGTGCGGCACGAACGGCTCCGTCTCGTTCGCATCGCACGCGGGCTGCAGCGCCGACGCAAGGTCCCGCAACCATCGCCCTGCCCCGGCGATGCCGGCCCACAACACGCGGGCTCTGCTCGCCGACGGAAATGCGGACAGGCCTTCGATGTGGATCGTCGCTGGCGCGAAGGCGACGTTCGCCAACCGCTCACGCGCGGCGCGCAACCCGGGCTCGTCGACCTCGCCGAGGAACGCGAGCGTCAGGTGGAAGTTCTCTTCCTTCGTCCAGGCGACGCAGTCGAGCCCTGCGAGCCGACGCTGCGCGAGCAGCAACACATCGCGCGCATCCTGCGGCATCGGGATCGCAAAGAACGCGCGCACAGGAGCTCGTCGAAAGGCGCACGCAACGGCGCGCGCCGCATCAGGATCACGCGGTCAAGAACTCGATCGCGCCAGCCGGCAGGAAGTAGAGGATCAGCATCTCGCCATCGCGCACGGTCGGCACGTGCACCGAACCCTTGCCGTAGACGACCCAGCCCTCGGGCTTGCCGTCGAACTTCGGCGCGCCGCTGCGCGTGAAGCAAAGGTCGATCTCGCCGTTCGGGTGCCGGTGCTTGGGGCCAGGCTTGTCCATCAGCACGGCGTCGACCGAGAAGCCCGCGAGGTCCTTCGCGACGCGGCCGAAGCGGATGCCTGCGTTCTCCTTCGGCAACAGCCAGTCCGAGGCGATCGCGGCGAACGCGGCCTCGCGCAGCTTCGCCACGTCGGCGCCCGCGAACGGCAGCAGGCGTTCGCAGTGCTGGCTCGCGTCCTTCGCCTCCACGTCGATGGCCTTGAGCTTCTCGGCGAACGGCAGCAGCAGCGCTTGGAACTGTTCCTTGGTCATCATCGCAGTCATGGGCGCGGGACTTTGTAGCGGCAAGGCGGACCTTGCTCCACCGTGCGTCACTTGCCCTTGGGCCGGAACACCTGCACGACCGCGGGATTCCCTTCGAGGCGCGGGCCGCCGATGAGGTCGATGCAGTACGGGATCGCGGGGAACACCGCGTCGAGGCACACGCGGATCGACGCAGGCTTGCCAGGCAGCGTGACCACGAGCGCCTTCTCGCAGATCGCTGCCGTCTGGCGCGAGAGGATCGCTGTGGGCACGCCTGCGCGCAGCGACGCGGCGCGCATCTGTTCGCCGAAGCCGGGCAGCTCCTTGTGGCACACCATCGCGATCGCTTCGGGCGTGACGTCGCGCGGCGACGGGCCGGTGCCGCCGGTCGTGCACACGAGGCAGCAGCCGGAGACCGCGAGCGAACGGATCGCGTCGGCGATGAGGTCCTGTTCGTCCGCCACCATCCGCGTGTCGAACTCGCAGTCCGTCGCGAGGTAGTCGCGCAACGCGGCCTCGATCGCCGGCCCGGACTCGTCGGCGTAGACGCCTTGGCTCGCGCGGTCGCTGATCGTGAGGATGCCGATGCGGGGACGGTTCACGCCCGGCTAGTTACCAGAGCGCCGCCTCGCGGGGAACGGCGCGCATGCGTCGTCGGTCGACCGGAGTCCGGACTCTCCGATCTTCCGCGCGAGCCGATGCATGCGCGTGCGCCGACACGGATGCCGCGCCAGCAGGCAAGAGCCACCTCCCTCGCCCGACGAGGACGGCACGGGAGCCGTTCGCAGCCGTCGCACGCACTCGCCGTGGCGCAGCAGGAGCATTGTCGAGAAGTCTGGGCTAGCCTGCGCAGCGTGAACGCGCGCGCACCAGCCCTCGGCTTCATCTTCGTCACGCTGCTGCTCGACGTGCTCGGGATCGGCATCATCATCCCGGTCGGCCCCAAGCTCGTGGAGATGCTGCAAGGCGGCGGCGACGAAGCCGCGGCTCCGATCGTCGGCGCGCTCGGCGCGACCTACGCCGCGATGCTGTTCGTGTTCGCGCCGATCCTCGGAGCATTGTCCGACCGATTCGGCAGGCGGCCCGTGCTGCTCGTGTCGATGCTCGGCTCGGGCCTCGACTACTTTGCGATGGCGCTCGCGCCGTCGGTGCCATGGCTGTTCGTCACGCGCGCATTGAACGGCGTCTCGGGCGCAAGCATGGCGACTGCGAACGCCTACATCGCCGACGTGACCTCGCCGGAGAAGCGCGCCGGCGCCTACGGCATGGTCGGCGCGGCGTTCGGGCTCGGCTTCGTGCTCGGCCCGTTGCTCGGCGGCGTGCTCGGCGAGATCGACATCCGGTTGCCGTTCTATGCAGCTGGCGCCATGGCGCTCGCGAACGCCGCGTTCGGCCTGTTCGTGCTGCCAGAGTCTCTGCCGAAGGAGAAGCGCAACCCGACGCCGCTGTCGGTGCATCCCACCAAGACGATCGGCGTGCTGTTCCGCTACCCGCTCGCGGCGCGCCTCTCGATGTCGCTCTTCTTGCTGAACGTGGCGCAATTCGCGCTGCATGCGACCTGGGTCTTCTACTGCGCGCGCCGCTACGACTGGGGCACGAAGGACGTCGGCTATTCGCTGTTCGCGGTCGGCATCGGCGCAGTGATCGTGCAAGGCGGTCTCACGCGACGCATCGTGCCGAAGCTCGGCAACGAGCGATCGCTGCTGCTCGGCGTGTTCATCGGCGTGCTGGCCTACTCGGGCTACGCGCTCGCATCGGAAGGCTGGATGCTCTACGCGGCGATCGGCATCGCGTCGCTCGGCGGCATTGCAATGCCCGCGTGCCAGGCGCTGATCACGAAGAGCGTCGATCCGCGCGAACAGGGCGCCGTGCAGGGCGGGCTGTCAGGCATGCAGAGCCTCGCGAACGTCGCCGGCCCGCTCGTCGGCAGCTCGATCTACGAATGGTCGATCACCGGCGGGCGCGACAATCCGTCGCTCGTCTACTGGAACAGCGCGGGCCTCGCGGCCCTCTGCCTCGTGCTCGTCGCAGCAGCGCTGCGCAAGAACCGGAGCCAGCTCGCCGCGATGGCTCCACGCTGAGGTCGCGGCGCCAGAGGCCTCGCCGCAACCATCACGCCGCAACGCCCGGCGAGAGTCGCTAGAGGACGACGAACGACGCGGGCGACGACAACAGCAGTTGCCCGCCTACCGCGAGCGCCGACTGCGCCGCGAACGCGCTGCCGAGCGGCAACCATGCAGGCACGGGAATCGAGGCGGACACATGGCCTTGGCCCCCTGGCATAGCAGCGGCGAAGAACGAGCACGGCTGGCCGAGATCGACGCCGAGCGTGCCGAGCGACGTGGCGAGCAACGGTCCGGCAACGCCGACTGCCTGGAAGACAACCGCTCCCGAGGGCCCCGTGGTGCGCAGTTCCAACGATTGCCCACGCATCGCCGACGACGTCCACGTGGCCGGAGTCGAGATCGTCGCGAACGCGCCGGTCCCGGAGAACAACGGCTGGCCGAGCCCTGGCTGCAGCACGACGAGCGGATCGACGGACACCGAGCCACCGTTCGCGACGACGGGGATGCCGCCCGGAGCGCCTGCAGCGCCGCCTGCGACGCGCGCGTTGGCATCGCCGCCGATGCGCACGATCGAGTTGGTCGCATCGATCGCTGGCACGTAGAGGTTCGGCCCGAGCGACATGCTGCCGGTGTCGACGACACACTGTGCGAGGTCGACTTCGGAGGCGACGACGACCAGGCCGCTGCCGCCGCGCAAGCCGGTGAGCGGCACGCCGAGCCCACACCGCTCCACGACGACGCGGCTGCTGTCGATCCGCAACGCAGGCATGCCGAACGTGGCGATCGCACGCAGCGTCACCGACGCGCTGTTCGCGACGACCACGCTGGGACCGTTCGGGAAGAAGAAGTCGAAGTCGCGCGCGCCGATGTCCTCGAGGTGCACATGGCCTTGGCACGACTGCACGTCGATGCGCAGTTGCCCGTCTTGGATGAACTGGAACCCCGCCATCCGGAACGAGCGACCGGCTGGCAATCCCTGGACCACGATCGGCGATGCCGCATCGGCGCGGATCGGAATGGCCCAAGGCCCGGCGCCGCCGACGATCGTCACGCCCTTGTTCGTCGTGAAGCCCGTGAGCTCCGTGCCGAACTGCGGCGGCAGGCAGACGATCGTGTCGCCGTCCACAGCGGCGGCCACAGCCGCGGCGAGCGTGGAGAACTGCGCGCCGCCGGACGCGCACACCGTCCAGGTCGTCTGCGCGGACAGCGAGGCCGAGACGACGAAGAGCGACAGAGCCCGGAGCAACGTGGATGGCATGGACGCTTGTTGGGCCACACGGACCCCAAGGCCCAAGTTTCCGGCGCCGCCGCGAAACCGCAACCGGTGCAATCTGCGCAGGCGCAGCCATGCAGGCGCACGGCCGCGCCGGTCACGCGCACGGCACAGAGCTTCGGCTTGATCCGGGACACGCATCCGTGCGGGCCGGTCGACGGGTCGCGGTGCAACCGCGACCCAGTCGAAACGCCCCGACGAACGCGGTGATCAGCCGTGGCCGCCGAGCGTCTTCTTCGCGGGCTCTTCGACCAGCTTCGCCTTGACGAACTCGCGGTTCATCTCGGCGATGACGCGCACCGAGATCTCCTTCGGGCACACGGCTTCGCACTCGTATTGGTTGGTGCAGTTGCCGAAGCCTTCCTTGTCCATCGAGGCGACGAGGTTGCGCGCACGGCGTTCGCGTTCGACCTGGCCTTGCGGCAGGTGCGCGAAGTGCGAGACCTTGGCGCCGACGAACAGCATCGCCGACGCGTTCTTGCACGCCGCGACGCACGCGCCGCAGCCGATGCACGTCGCCGCGTCGAACGCCTTGTCCGCGTCGTCCTTCGGCACCGGGATCGCGTTCGCGTCCTGCGCGGCGCCCGTGTTCACCGAGATGAACGCGCCGGACTGCACCACGCGATCGAACGCCGAGCGGTCGACGACGAGGTCCTTCAGCACGGGGAACGCCTTCGCGCGCCACGGCTCGATCCAGATCTCCGCGCCGTCCTTGAAGCTGCGCATGTGCAGCTGGCACGTCGTGGTGCCACGTTCCGGGCCGTGCGGAACGCCGTCGATGACGACGCCGCACGAGCCACAGATGCCTTCGCGGCAATCGTGGTCGAACGCGACCGGAGTCTCGCCCTTCTGGATCAGGTGCTCGTTGAGGACGTCGAGCATCTCCAGGAAGGACATGTCGGGCGACACGTGGTCCAGCTCGTAGCGGACCATCTTGCCGTC
>CAZEQF010000086.1:0-2064 GCA_964514315.1 uncultured Singulisphaera sp.
GCAACGGCCTCGCGCCGCTGTGGCCGGTCCGCACCGCCGTCGATGCTCCGGTGTTGGAGGCGAGCTCCTTCGCAGGCACCTCGCGCAACGGCCCCAAGCTCAGCGCCCTCGGCGAACGGCTGACGACGGGCTTCGTCGTCGCGTTCCGCCGCGAGGCCGCTGCGCGTGAAGGGACGTCGCGCGGCGACGGCATGTCCACGACTGCGCATGCGCTGCCGCCGCGCGCGGTCGTCGGCGTGGACCTTCGCACTGTCGCCTACGCGGACTCGACGGCTCGCGGGGTCGGCCCCTACACGACGCACCACATCGCTGCGGTCGCGCGCCGCGCGCCGGACCTTCGCTTCGTCTGCTATCTGCCCGAAGGTCGCGAACTGCCGCAATCGCTGCGGTTGCCCAACGTCGAGGCTCGCGATGTCGATGCGTTCTCGGCCGCGGACTGCGACCTCGTGCACCTGCCCGATCCGATGAACCTCGCGATCGGCTTCGACTCGCCGCTGCGCGCGTTCCGTCATCCGCGCACGACAATGCTGTTCCACGACCTCACGCCGTTGCGCCACTACGTCGCGCAATGGCCTGCGGCCAACCGCGACGCCTACCTCGACCGCTTGCGCCAGATCGAGAAGTCCGATGCGCTGCTGCTGTGCAACTCGACGTTCACCGCGCGCGATGCTGCGGCGACGTTGTCGATCGACGCGTCGCGGACGGTCCCGGTCCTCGCCGGCTACAACGGCCAACGCAGCGATCCGGATCCTTCGACGGTCGCGCGCGTGAAGGCGCGGCTCGGCATCCGCGGACCGTTCGTGCTGCATGTCGGCGCGCTCGATCCGCACAAGAACTTCGCTGCATCGCTGTCCGCGTTCTTGCAGGTGCGCGGTCGCCGGCCGCTGCAGTTCGTCGTCGTCGGCGCAGTCGATCCTGGCATCGAGCAGTTCGCGTTGCTGTGCAACAAGAAGCGCATCCCCGACGTCGTGTTCACGGGCTACCTGCCGCGCGCGGACCTCGATGCGCTGTATGCATCGGCGGCGTCCTTGTTGTTCTTGTCGAAGGCGGAAGGCTTCGGCTTCCCTCTGCTCGAAGCGATGGCCGCTGGTTGTCCTGTCATCGGCACCGCGGTGACGTCGCATCCCGAGGTCGTGGGGGACGCAGGCATGCTCGTGCCGCTCGAGGGCGCTGCCGAGCACGCAGCTGTCGCGTTGCGTCGCGTGCTCGACGAGCCGGGCCTCGCGGATGCGCTGCGCTCGCGCGGTCGCGCGCAGGCTGCGACGTTCTCGTGGGACGCAGTGGCCGACCGCACGATCGGCGCGTGGAACGCGATGCTGGAGTCGTCGTCGCGTTGCGATCCGCGTTCCGATTCGGCTGCGTTCGCGGCCACGTAGCCCTCGCGCCGACGAGTCGGCGCGGGTTCGTTCAGCGTGCCGGGCGGCCGCTCTTCACGAACATGTGGATCGCGGCCCGCGTCTTCGGCGGCACGTCGGTGAACGAGATCGCCACGTAGTGCTCGCGACCGGTCGGGTCGACGGGCAGGCAGCGGATGACGTGGCCGCGCACCGTGGGCAGGACGCCGGCGTCGGGCAGCGCGATCTCCAGTTCCAGCGGCTCGCGCATCGCCAGGCGCGTCTTGCTGCGCACCGCGATGCCGAGTTCGGAGACGTCCTTCGCCGTGGTCGCGAGGTCGCCGGCTGCGCGCCTCAGGGTGACGGCGAACTCGGCGAGGGCGCGCGGGCGGCGACGACGTTCGGTGGGGGGTATTGCGGGCTGCACGGGACAGAAGGCTACTTCGCCGCGCAGCGTCGGCAACGCCCTCAGCCGCGCCCGAGGGTTTCGTCCTGGCCCCGAGTTGCGCAAGAATGTGTCACGAACTCCGGTGGCACGGGTTCTAGATGGAGATGACCAAGGGCCACGATTCTCCCGAGAGCCGATCGACCGAGCCGCAGCCCGGCTCGGCGCCGGCCGCCGATCCGGCTCCCACCGAGCGGACCCGGTTCCTGCAGCGCATGCTCGAGGACCAGGAGCGCGGGCGCCTGCAGCCGGTCGACCATTACGTCGCCGAGCTCTCGCAGATCG
>CAZEQF010000086.1:2074-7415 GCA_964514315.1 uncultured Singulisphaera sp.
TGGAGCTGGTTCAGCTCACGTGCCTGAACGGCTACTCCAGGACGGAAAAGAACGCCGAGTTCTCGCAGATCGAGGGCTTCGTCCGCAGCGAGCACAACAACCTCAGCAAGCCGGCGAGCTCCGAGGGCGAGGACGACGTCTTCGCGCAGGACTTCCGCAAGGGCGATCGAATCGGCCGCTACGAGCTGGTGCGCGTGATCGGCGAGGGTGGCATGGGACGCGCGTGGCTGGCGCGGGACCCGATGCTCGCGCGCGACGTCGTCGTGAAGGCGCTGCGCGGCGATGTCGACGCCGACGATCCTGGCCACGAACGGCTTCGCCGCGAGGCGCGCGTTCTCGGCAAGCTCGACCATCCGGCGATCGCGAAGGTGCTCGACATCCTCGAGGACGGCAAGCGCGCCTACCTCGTGCTGCCGTTCTACGAAGGCGAGACGCTGGCGAGCCGCATCGCGCGCGCCCGCGCCCGCAGCGAGAGCGCGGCCGTGCAGGCTGGGCCGTGGGTCGACATCGCAGCCGCGTCCGGCGATCGCCCGGAGTCCCTGCGCGCGCTGCTCGACTTCTTCGCCGCTGCCGCGGAAGCGCTGCACACCGCGCACCGATCCGGGGTCGTGCATCGCGACCTCAAGCCGCAGAACCTCATCGTGCAGACGGACGGCAGTCCCGTCGTCCTCGACTTCGGCCTTGCGCTGCCCACCTCGGACGACCGGCTCACGCAGCCCGGCGAAGTGATCGGCACGCCGCTCTACATGTCGCCAGAGCAGGTCGACGGCAGCCAGCCGATCGATGTGCGCTCGGACGTCTACTCGCTCGGCGTGACGCTCTACGAGGCGCTCTCGCTCGTGCATCCGTTCACCGGCGACGGTGGGCGCGAGGCGACGTTCCATCGCGTGTTGCGCGGCGATCCGGTGCCGCTGCGTCGGCATCAGCCGTTGATCCCGCGCGACCTCGAAGCGGTCGTGCACAAGGCGATGGAGCGCGAGCCGCAGCGGCGCTACGCGGATGCGGCGGCGTTCGCTCGCGAGTTGCGCCGCGTCATCGCGCTCGAGCCGACCGAGGCGAGGCCGGTGAGCGGCATCACGCTGTGGGTGCGTCGCGCGACGCGACGGCCGCGACGTCTTGCGGCTGCGACGGCGACGGCCACGGTGTTCGCGGCGGCTGGTTGGTTCTCGTGGGAGTCTGCGCTCGCGAAGGAGCGCATCCTGCGCAGCCTCGAGGAGCAGCGGCAAGGCCTTGTCGAGCGCAACGCGGAAACGCTGTCCACCGGGCTCGTGCTCGATTGGTGCGACTTCATCGGGGGAGAACGCAATCTCGTGGGCGAGGAACGCGCGCTCGCCGACCTCGATGCGTTGGAGCAGCGCGGGCTCGCGATGCAGCCGCCGCTCGGCGTCTGCCGTGTGCTGCTGCTGCGCGGCGCGATCGTCGAGACGCACGGCGTCGCGGCGAAGCGCGACGTTCTCGAGCGCTACGGACGGTTGTTCCGCAAGTGGCCCGACGAGCCGCGCAAGGCTTGGGTCGCGTTCGCCGCTGCGCGATGGGCGACGCACCATGCAAATGATCCGAGCGCGGGCGAGAGCTATGCGGACGAGGGGCTCGTGCTGGTCGAGCGCCTGTCGCTCGCGGGTTCGTGGACGAAGCTCGCGTCGCTGGAGATCGCGGCGGATCCGGAGTTCTGGGTCGCGGAGCGTCGACGGCCCGAGGCTGCGGACGCGGAGGATTCGCGTGGCCAAGGCCTGCTGCTGCGCGCGCAGGCGCGCGCGAAGCTGGGGCGTGCCGACGAGGCGCTCGTGGACGTCGAGGCCGCGGTCGCGGCGCTGGACAGGACACGCAACGTGCATCGCCTCGCCAACGCGCTCGCGTTGCGCGCCGGCCTGCTGGTCGACAAGAAGCGCACGGAGGAAGCGCGCGCCGACGCTTCGCGCGCGGCGGCGTTGTACGAGGCCGGGTTCACGGATCCGACGCCGGACAATCGCAATCGGCCTGGGGCTCCCGAGGTCCGCGTCCGCGACCGCCAAGGCGTCGACTCCATGCGCAAGCTGGAGGCGCGCGCGTGCATGGTGGACGGATCGTGGTCGACCGCACGGACGCTGCTCGAAGGCATCGAGGCCGATCGCACTCCCGATCGCATGAGCCTCGTGAACAGCGACGTGCCACTGTTGCTCGCGGAGTGCCTGCTGCGCGATCCGAAGGCTGCCGACGTGCGCGCGCGCTCCGTTCGCGAGCAGCTGTCGCGCGGTCGCGCGTTCTGGGCGCCGCGCGGGATGAACGCGGAACTCGCGGCAGCCTTGCGCCTCGAGGCCGAGTTGGTGTCTCTTGACGGGGCGTTCCACGCCGCAGAAGAGCTGCGCCGGCGCGCAGAGCGCATGGAGCAGCCTCGATGACCGACGCTTCGACGCAGACCCTGGTGCGTGCGATCCAAGCCGGCGACCCGGAAGCGACCGAACGCCTCTTCGCGCGCTACCTGCCGCGCGTGGCGCGCATGGTCGCATTGGAGATGGGCGTGTCGCGTCGCCAGCTCACCGCCGACGCCGAGGACCTCGTGCAGGATGCGCTCGTCCGCGCGTTGCGCGGGCTGCCCGCATTCGAGGTCCGCAGTCCGGGCGCATTCGCCGCATGGCTCGCGCGCATCGTCGAGAACTGCGTGCGTCAGCGACGCCAGTCCGAAGGCAACACGAAGTCGCGGCTCCTCTGGCAGCGCTACGGCGACCTCGACCTCTCCGAGTCGTTCTTGTCGGCGCGCGAAGAATCGCCGAGCCGCATCCTCGCGGGCGCCGAGTCCAACCAGCAACTCGAGCAGGCGTTGCTCTCGCTGCCGAGCCTCTACCGCCGCACCCTGTCGCTGCGCCACATCGCCGGCGCGACCTATGCCGAGATCGCGCAGGAACTCGGTCGCACCGAGGTCAGCTGCCGCAAGATCGCGCAACGCGCGATCGAGATGCTGCGGGCCGGGCTGGGGCAGTGAGCCCCGAGCCCAGCCTCTTGCTGGCGTTCGCTTCGATCAGAAGCCGATGCGCGCGGTGATCCCGTTCGACCACGCGAGCGGCCACACGTTGGGCAACGTCGGGTCGTAGGTCGCGCACTGGAAGTAGATCGGAATCGCGAACAACGCCGACGCAGTCGGCATCGTGATCGAGAACGAGCTCTGGCCGATGCCGTCGGAGAGCGTCCAGAACAGCGCGTCATCCGGCACGAGAAGTTGGCAACCGACCGGGAAGCCCAGTTGCGCGAGGTTGAACGGCAGCGGAATGGTGTTCCACGTCGCGTTGTTGAAGCCGAGCACGAACCAGTTGAACGAGTTCGGGACAAGGTTCGAGCCAAGCAACTGCAGCGAGTTGCCGAACGTCGGTCGCGTCACTGCCGCGAGGATTGGCGTGCCAACCGAGCTGGAGCACGGCGTGCCGAAGCTCTGCGTGAACGCCCCTGGCGACACCCACGTCTCGGTCGCTTCCGCGGACGTGCAGCCCGTGCCGCCGTGGAGCACCACTTCCTTGCGGATCTCGTCGTAGCCCATCGCCGGCGCGTGGCGGCCAGTCGGCTTGGACAAGTTGGTGACCTCCATCCAGCCGCTGCTCGGACGGTAGGCCCACGTGTCGCTGCGGTTGCCCGTCGATCCCGTGATGCCACCGAAGACGATCAACTCGTTGCGCGCGCGGTCGAACGTCATCTGCTGCAGGCGGCGCGCGGGCGGGGCCACGGGCGTCGTGATCTGGCTCCACGAAAGGCCGTTCCAACGCCAGAGGTCGTTCTGCTCGCCGCCCGAAGGACCCGTCGTGTTGCCGCCGAACAGCTTGATGTCGCTGGCGATGCTGTCGAAGGCCATCGTGGCGCCGAAACGGGCCGAGGGACCGGTCGTTGCGACCTGGACCCAGTTCACTCCGTTCCACGTCCACGTGTCGTTGTAGCGAGCTCCGCCGCCACTGCCGTCGACCTGGCCGCCGAACAGGACCACGCGACCGAGGCCGTAGGCCATTGCGCCGAGGCAGCGCGGGCTCGGGCTGTTCGCGGGGAACTTCTGCGCCCAGCTCGTGCCATCCCATTCCCACGTGTCCCCGAGTCCACCGCCGCCTGGAGCGATGCCGCCGAAGACGACGAGTCGGTTGCGCAGGATGTCATAGGCCGCGAAGTGCCCGCCGCGCGGGCTCGGGGCCGTTGCCGGAGTCGCGAGTTGGCTCCAGTTGGCGCCGTTCCACGACCACATCTCGTTGGTGAAGCCCGCCGGCGTCGCGCCGCCGAACATCAGCAGCGACTGCGTCGTCGAGATCCACGACAGGCTGTGGGCGTGTCGATCGCCGGGAGTCGTGTTGGACGCCTGACGCCAGTCGAAGACCTGCGCCGCGATCGGTCCAGGCAGCGCCCACGTCTGGGCTGCCCCAGCGGGATCCGAGGTGTTGCCGCCGTGGATGACCACTTCGCGCCGCGTCTCGTCGTAGGCCATCGAGTGGCCGTGGCGAGCGGAAGGCGCAACCGTCGAGTTGAGTTGCACCCAACCGTTCGTCGCGTCCCAGGTCCACGTGTCGGAGAAGTTCGTGGAGCCGCCTGGCGTACCGCCGAACATCAGCAGCTTGTTGCGACCTGTGTCGAACGTCAGGCCGTGCAGGCGTCGCGCTGGCGGCGCGGAGGGAGTGTTGACCTGTGACCACGCGGTGCCGTTCCACGACCACAGGTCGTTCCGGTAGCCCGCGAGCGAGGGCAGGCTCTGCGTCATGCCGCCGAACATCTTGATGTCACCGTTCGCGGGGTCGGCGACCATCGCATGGTCGAAACGAGCGCCCGGTCCAGTGGTGGACGCTTGCGTCCAGTTGGTTCCGTCCCAGATCCACGTGTCGCCGAAGCGGGCTCCGGCGCCGCTACCGTTGACCGTGCCTCCGTAGAGGACGATCTGTCCGTTCGCGTACGCCATCGCCGCTTCGGTGCGCGCGCTGGGCGAGTTCGCGGGGTTGCGCTGCGTCCATCCAGCCGAATCCCATTCCCAGGTTTCGCCATTGCCGGCGCCGCCGCTCACCGTGCCACCGAACAGCACGGCCTTGTTGCGGGCGGAGTCGAAGGCCCACGAGTAGGCGGTACGGGGGCTCGGGCCCGATGCAAACTGCGTCAATTGGCTCCACGCCGAGCCGTTCCACGACCACATGTCGTTCGGACTTCCGCCGCCGAACAGGAGCACGCTCTGGGACGTGGGCATCCAGAGGCTGCGCGCGGTGACGCGCGAACTCGGAGTGCCGGATGCTGCGAGGCGCCAGTCGGATTGGGCGACGAGGCTCGCGCCTACGAGAGTTGCTGCGAAGAGTAAGGGGCTTCTGGTCATAGTTGCTCGGTTGGAAGAAGCCCTTTCCAACTGACGCCGCGT
>CAZEQF010000086.1:7515-12484 GCA_964514315.1 uncultured Singulisphaera sp.
GGCTTCTGGTCATAGTTGCTCGGTTGGAAGAAGCCCTTTCCAACTGACGCCGCGTAGAGCCGTGACAAGAAAACTCGCCGTGCGCGGCGGACCGGAACGGCGATGCGGCTCTTGCGATCTTTGCTACGCCGCCGCGTTCGCTCTCAGGCGTGCACGCCCGGCGCTTCCATGCCGGTCTTCTCGACCCATTCGATGTAGCTGCCGGGGTAGATCACCGGCGCGCCGCCGCTCGGGCATGCGGACACGTCGAGCACGCGGTTCGCGAGGCCGCGCAAGAACGTGCGGTCGTGGCTCACGAAGATCATCGTGCCTTCGAAGTTCCGCAGCGTCTCGACCAGCATCTGCTTGGTGACGAGGTCGAGGTGGTTGGTCGGTTCGTCGAGCACGAGGAAGTTCGGCGGGTCGAACAGCATCTGCGCGAGCACGAGGCGCGACTTCTCGCCGCCCGAGAGGATCTCGACGCGCTTGTCTGGCTCGTCACCGGTGAACTGGAACGCGCCGAGCAGCGTGCGCTTCGTGCCTTCGCCGACGAGCGGGAACTTGCTGTCGAGCTGGCCGAGCACAGTGACCTTGGCCTCGAGCACCTCGAGCGACTGTTGCGCGAAGTAGCCCATCACGACGCTGGGGCCGATCTTGACCACGCCTGAGTCGGGCGTGATCGCGCCGGCCAGCATCTTGAGCAACGTGCTCTTGCCTGCGCCGTTCTGTCCCATCACCGCCCAGCGTTCGCCGCGGCGGACCTCGAAGTCGAAGTTCTTGTAGATCGTGCGCGCGCCGTACGCCTTCGACACGCCCTTGCAGATCGCGACGTCTTCGCCGACGCGCGGCGGCTTCTGGAACGCGAACGGCACGACGACGCGCTTCTTCGGCGGGTCGATGCGTTCGATCTTGTCGATCTTCTTCTGGCGGCTCTGCGCCTGCGCGGCCTTCGCGACGTGCGTGCCGAAGCGGTCGATGAACCGCTGCATCTTCGCGAGCATCGCCTGCTGGCGCATGAACGCGGCTTCCTGCTTCGTCGCGCGGTCGGCCTGCTGCTTCTCGAGGAAGTCGTAGTCGCCCGTGTAGGAGATCAGCTCGCCGTCGTCGATGTCGATGATGCGCTTCACGACGCGGTTCATGAAGTCCTTGTCGTGGCACGTCATGAGCACGGCCGAGCGCGTGTTCTTGAGGAACTGCTCGAGCCACAGGATCGACTCGATGTCGAGGTGGTTCGTCGGCTCGTCCATCAGCAGGACGTCGAAGTCGCCGAGCAGCACCTTGGCCATGCCGACGCGCATCTTCCAGCCGCCCGACAGCCCGCCGACGTCGCCCGCGATCATGTCGTCGCGGAAGCCGAGGCCGTGCAGGATCTCCTTCGCCTTCGCCGCGAGCTCGTAGCCGCCGAGCGCGGCGTATTGCTCCTGCACCTCGCCGTAGCGCGCGAGGATCGACTCCATCTTGTCCTGCTGGTCGGGGTCGGCCATCGCCGCCTCGAGCTTCTCGTTCTCGTGGTGGAGTTCGCCGACCTTGCCGCAACCGATGATCACCTCGTCGAGCACGGAGCGGCCGCTCATCTCGCCTTGTTCCTGGCGGAAGTGGCCGATCGTCACGCGCTTGGGCAGCGACACGTCGCCGTCGTCGGGATGGTCCTCGCCGGTGATGAGGCGGAAGATCGTCGACTTGCCCGCGCCGTTGGGGCCGACGAGGCCGACCTTCTCGCCGGGATCGAGCTGCATGCTCGCGTCGACGAAGAGGACCTGGTTGCCGTGGCGCTTGTTGATTTTGTTGAGCGCGATCATCGACGGCTCTTGTTGCGGTGGGCGTTGGCGTAATCGACGAGCTCGCGCCACTGCGCGTGCAGGTCGTGGGTGTCTGCTTCGATCGGCTTCTTGAAGTAGCAGGCGAGGTGCTTCATCGGGCCCTTCTCGCCGTGTTGCGCCGCGAGGTCGCACCAGCGCACGAGGTCGAGCACGAGCGGCGCGGCGAGGATCGCATCGCATCCCTGCCACACGAACTGCATCGCCATGCGGTGCCCGAGGAAGCCTTCGAAGTGGATGAAGTCCCAGGCGGTCTTGTGGTCGTGCAGCGACGGCACGTAGTCGATGCCGACATGGCTGTGCAGCGGATAGCCGAGGATCTGCGGCAGCAGCGCGTCCTTCGTCGCGATCTTCGCCTGCTTGTTGTCCGAGTCCGCGAGCACCGCGCCGTCGCGGTCGCCGAGGATGTTGTAGCCCTGCCAGCTCAGCACGCGCAGGTCGCGGATCTTGAACATCGGCGCGAGCGCGGACTTCACCAGCGTCTCGCCGGTCTTGCCGTCCATGCCCGCGTAGGGCGCGCCGTTCTGTTCGAACAGTTCGCGGATCGCCGGCAGCAGCGCGCCGTTGCTCGGCGTGAAGTGCACGAACGGGAAGCCGAGCTTCGCCGCCGTGTACGCGTAGAGCGACGAGCTGCGCACGGCGCGCGTGTCGTCGTTGTCGATCGCCTTCTCGAACGCGGCCAGCGTGCGGTGCGCGGCGTGCGCCTGCAGCTCGGGCTCCGTCGACGTCAGGTTGACGCACACGACGCGGTCGAGCTTGTGCTTCTTCTGGAACGCGCGCAGGTCGGCTTGCAGTCGGTCCGCTTCCTGGCGCAACGTGCGCAAAGCGCCGCGGCGGCCGCCGGTCACGCGCTCGATCGTGGCGCCGGCGTTGACGAGCGCGCCGGGCTTCACGTTCTTGCTGAGTTGCTTGAGGTCCTTGCCGAGCGCCTCGATCAGGGGCAGCGGCAGCGTGCCGTTGTCGCCGTGGATCTCGCGCGCGGACTTCGCCCAGTCGCCGCTGCGCATCTCGTGGCCGCCGAAGACGAGCCCATCGATCGGCGCGATCGGCAGTCCGCGGCAGAGGTCGGTCTCGGTGGCGAGGCCTTGTGGGCGCGCGAGTCCGCGAGCGATCGCGCGCGCGCCGAGCACAACGGTCGTCGCGAGGCCGCCGTAGGCGCCGAAGATCCACACGCCGAGGCGCGGGGACCGGGTCTTCTTGCGAGGTGTCTTGGCCAAAGGGCCGAGCAGGATAGCGCGGGGCGGCGTGCGCGCACGGGGGGAGCGGCGCTCCCTCGTCTTGGGTTCCCCGTTTCGATTGCTTGGGTTGCCTGTCTCGCCAGGCCTCAGCGCTCGGCGTCCCGCGCGAGGCTTTCGAACTCCGCCGCGGTCCCGACGCCATCGTGCATCGCGAGGACCTCGCCGTTGCGGTCGTAGGCCACCGTCTGCGGCAGCGCGCCGAGTTCGAGGTCGAGGGCTTCGCGCAGGGCGATCAGGTCGCCCTCGATGCAGATGCACTGCGGGTAGTCGAGGCGAAGGCCCTCGGTCTTGACCGCGACCTTGCGCCGCGCCGACTCCGGCGTCGCGCCATCGACGGCGAACTCCATCGCCACGCCGAGCACGATGCCGCCGCGTTCGCGGAACGCGCGCGTGCCGGCGTCGAAGTCCGGCAGCTCGGCGACGCACGGGCCGCACCACGTCGCCCAGAAGTTCACCAGCAGCGGCTTGCCGCGGCAGCTGGCGATGCGGGCCGCGAGCTGCTCGGCGGTGAGCAGCGGGATGGTGTGGCCGTCGGCGACTGCGCCGTTCGTCGCTGTCGATTCGCTGCACGCGCAGAGTGCGAGCGCGAACGCCGCGAGCCCCGCGAACGCCGCGCGGCGCGTGGCTGCGCGTTCAGTTGCCGCCACGTTCCTCGCCGCCTTGCGGGCGCGAACCCTGGCCGCCGGGGCCGCGGCGCTCGCCGCCGCCTTCGCCGCGACGACGCCCTTCGCCACGCGGACGCCGGCCGCGGGTCTCGCCACCAAGGCGCTTGATCGAGCAGCCGACCGCGCGCGTGCTCGACGGTTCGACCGTCTCGCCCTTCGTCAGCTTGCCCAACACGTCGCGCAGGTAGTTGGTGCGCGTGTCCGCCTTCACGTCGCGCTGGTCGTCGTCGACGAGGCCCTTGTAGACGAGCTTGCCGTCCACGCCGAACACGTAGACATGCGGCGTCGACGTCGCGGCGAACAGGTCCGCGACCTTGTTGCCGTGGTCGACGAGCACGCGGAACGGCAGCGCCTTCTCGGCGAGGTGCGCGCGCACGTTCTCGTAGGGCTGCTTCGCGTCCTTGTCGTCGGCAGCGGGCTGCGGCTGCGGCTTCTCGCCGATCTCGGTCACGTTGCTGTCGATGTGCAGGAACACCACGTCCTGGCCTTCGAAGTCCTTCTGGATCTGCGCGAGGCGCTCGTCCCACTGCGCCTGCACGGGGCACTGGATCGAGTAGAAGTTGACGACCGTCACCTTGCCCATCAGGTCCTTCGCGGCCTGCGGCTTCCCGTCGATGTCGAGCAACGTCAGCTCGCCGTCGATGCGCTGGCCCAGTTCGAGGACCTTGGGCGCAGGCTTGTCCGCGGGCTTCGCGGCTTCCGTCGGCTGTGGCTGCTGCGGTTGCTGGACCGGCTGACCGGTCTCTTGCGCGAGGCCGGCGGCGACGAGGAGGAAGGGAAGGAGCGCGGATGCCGTTGCGTGCATGGTTCTGGCGGTTGGATCGAAGGCGGCCCGAACGCATACCGCCTGGCTGCGCCCACGGCAGCGAGGCGACAGGATCGGGACGCCTGTCCTGCTGGTCGGGGTCGTGATGGCTCGCGTCTGCGGGGCGATTTGCGTCGGGAAATGCGTCGGCGTCGCGGCGGCGGCCTGCGCCGGTCGCGGCGCTTTCCGAATTGACGAATTTCCGCGTTAGGTTCGTCGGCGGCGGCGCAATTAGGAAATGTCCCAGGACTCACCCCGGCTCCGCACGCCAGCGCGGCAGCCTCAGGGCGACCCTGGGGCGGGCAGTTTGCTGGCCGCAGCCCTCGGGAGAACGGATGCGGCCGAGCAGAGTGCCTAGGAGTCGGCGGCGACGTCGGCTCCGCGGGCTGTGCGGGGGCATGGCTCGTAGGGAAGGCGGCTCCGGCGTTATTGCCGGGGCCGTCGGCCCGCCCTCTCGGCTGCGCA
>CAZEQF010000087.1:0-11473 GCA_964514315.1 uncultured Singulisphaera sp.
GGCCGCGGCTCTGGCGCAGGCGGTGGAACTTGCTGCCGTAGAGCAGGCGGCCGAACACGTTCGGGACCTGCGCCTTCACGATGCCGGGACCGTTGTCCTCGACGGTCATCGTGAACTGCTTGTCGCTCTGGCCGATGCGCGAGATCTTGACCTTGATCTGCGGCAGGATGCGCGCCTCTTCGCACGCGTCGAGGCTGTTGTCGACGGCTTCCTTGACCGCCGTCAGCAGCGCCTTGCGCGGGCTGTCGAAGCCGAGCAGGTGGCGGTTCTTGGTGAAGAACTCGCTGACCGAGATCTCGCGTTGCCGCGAGGCCATCTGCTCTGCAGTCTGGCCCTTTCCCTTCTCGGGCTTGTCGGCCTTCTCGGGCTTCTCGCTCGGCTCGGCCTTCGCCGGCTTCGCCTTGGTCGTCTTGGCCGCCTGCTCGGTGGCTGCCGTCTGCTCAGAGTCGAACAGTTGTCCTTGGTTGCGCGTCTTGGCGTCGCTCATTCCGTCCCCTCCAGGGGTTGCTTGCAAAACGTAGGCTCGACATCCGCCATGCCGAGACCGACGGCGCGGGCTTCGCGCCAGAAACGCTGTAGCCCCCGCAGGTCCTCTTTGTCCAGGTCGTAGTGGACGGCGCCGAACGTGCCGTCGTGTTCCTTGAGTTCCTTGCCGCGCTGCCGCGCGCGCGCGAGCACGGGCAGGATCGCGTCCGCGTCCGCGTCGGGCCGCAGGATCCAGACCGCGAAGACGAACGGCAAACCCGTGAATGCGCGCCATTCGCGGCCGAGGTCCCACGGCTCGCGCGCGCCCGGGTCGGCCTCGAGGCCGTCGTCGCCGATCATCATCACGAGGTCGTGCGGCAACAGGTCCGGTTTGCGGGTCGGCGCAACGGTCTCGAACGTGAGCGGCTCTTCGGTCAGGTCGCGCTTGGGGCCGCGCAGCAGGATCTCGAGCAACGTCGCCGACGTGGCGCTGCTGCGGTCGAGGCCGACGGTGCGGATCTTGTGGCCGAGCCTGCGGAACGCGCGCACCGAGCGGACCTCGTGCTTGCATGCGATGCCGAGCCCGGAGGCGACGCGGTAGCCGGGCAGCCGGATCGCCTCGATGGACGACACGAGCGCCGCGTCGATGCGGCCTTCGCGCAGCAGCGCGATCAACTCGGTCGGCGGCCGTTGCACGAGCCGGCACGCCGGATCGCGGTCCAATCCCGCGAGCAGCGGCATTCCGACGCCGTAAGGCACGCCTCCGATGGCAACCGTCACAGGGCGCGGCACGATAGCGACGACCTCCGATGTCGAAAGCACAAACCGAACCGGTCGCGCGCAGCGGCGCGAGCCTCCGCATGCGCCTCTCGCTGCTCACGCCGTTGCTGTTCGTGGCTGCGTGGTACGGCGGCAAGGCCGCAGTGCGCTGGCACGTCGACGGCCTGATCCACGCAGCGGTGGACCAGGAACTGCCTGCGTTCTCGCTGCCGGACCGCAGTGGCGTCGTGTGGACGAAGGAGCGGATCCTCGGCAAGCCGCTCGTGCTGCACTTCTTGCGCAGCCGCTGCGGCAGCTGCGATGTCGAGGCCCCCGATTACCGGAGCTTCGAGTCCGTCGCTGCGGCGCGCTCCGCGACGGTGCTGCACGTGTTCACCGACCGCGTGCTCGATTTCCCGCCCGACCTCACCGAGCGCACGATCGCGGGCAAGAACTTCGCCTCGCCCGTGTTGCTCGCCGACGCCGCGTTCGTCGACGCGTTCCACTCGGCCAAGTGGTCCAACGTGACGCCCGTGACCTACGTCGCCGATGCCAAGGGCCGGATCCGCTACGCGCTGCGCGGCGGGCAGACGGCGGCGGCGCTGACGGCCGCGCTCGATGCGGTGTCGGGCGCATCGCCCGCGGGTGGGGGGAGCCCTGGCACGTCGACCGGCCGCTAGAATCTCGGGGTGCGCGCCGCCCTGCGAATGCTCCGACTGCTGATCCTCTGGATCGCGTTGCCGTTGTGCTGCGCATCCTGTGGCGCGGGGCTCATCGGCGGCGCGGTCGCGAGCAACGACGGCGGCGGCGGTTCGACGACTGCGCCACCGTCGCTGAGCCTGCCGACCCAGGCGATGCCGTTGTCGCCGAGCCCGCTCGCCGCGGCTCGCACCGTCGTGATCGCCAACGCGGTGCTGTCGCCGAACGCCGCGCTCGACGTGCAGCTGCGCGTCCCGGGTCCGAACACGCCCGATGGCCAGCCGTCGTTCCGCGCGGTCGCGAGCCAGGCTTCGCCCGTGCTGTTGTCCGGCCAGGGATCGTCGACGGTCGTCGGCTTCCAGCTGCGCACCGAGCCGATCACGTCGGCCGTCGGCGCCATCAGCGACGTCGCGGCGCAGATCGCGGTGCTCGCAGACGGCCGCGAAGTGGCTCCGCCGCTTCCGGTCACGCTGCTCGCGCAGCCGTCGCTGCGCCTGCTCGACGGCGTGCCGCGCTACCTCTCGCCGAACGGCGGGCAGGTCGTTCGCTTCGCGTGCCGCAACCTGCGCAGCGTCGATGCTTCGGGCCTGGCGGTGTTCGTGACGACGGTGGACGCGTCGGGCGTCTCGCCGTTCGTGACGAGGCCGTGCTTGCGACCTGCGTTCGTCGTGCACGATCCCGCAGTCGATCCGCCGCTGCTCCCGGGCGAGCGCGTCGTCACTGCCGAAGTTCCGGGCAACACGTTCGCAGGCGCGGCGACGTTCGTGGTCGACGACGCGATCGCGGGCCGTTCCGCCGTCGTCGACGAGGCCTACTACCAGCCGGACGTGCAGCTCGCGCTGCCGGCGCAAGGCTCCACGCGCGGCGGCACGAAGGTCACGCTGATCGGCCGCGCGCTGCTGCCGCTCGCGTTCGGGCAGGGACCCGGCAGTCCCGACCTCGACGCGCTGCAGATCCAATTGCGCAAGGGCGACCGCATCGTCGAACTCGACCCGGCCGCGATCGTGCGCGCAGAATCGGCGTTGGATCGCGTGGCGTTCTTCATGCCGCCGTCGCCGGACGGCCGTCCTGGCGATGTCGGCATCGCGGTCCGCGTGCGCGTCTCGCGGCCGGGCCAAGATCCGTTGTCGATCGAAGTGGTCGCGCGCGGCGTGTTCTTGTTCGGCAATCCCGAGCCGGTGTTCGGTCCGCGTGGCGCGCTGCTCGACCGCGACCCGATCGCGGTTGCGCCGATCGAACTCGAAGGCGCGCCGACGAGCGCGCAGGCGACCGACTTCGCGGTGCTCTATTCGGTGGGCGGCGCGGCTTCGATCCAGTTGCTGCTGGCGCAGGAGAACGGCCTGTTCATCCGCTTCGGCGCGCAGCGGCGCGTGGGCGATCCCGAGGCTCCTGCCGACCGCGCGCCGCGCGACCTCGCGAGCGGCGACTTCGATCGCGACGGCGTTCCCGATTTGCTGGTGCTCAACGAAGGCTCCGCCGAAGCGTCGTTGCTGCTGGTCCGCGGGCAAGCGGCGCCGTTGCCGCCGCTCGGTGCCGTGCAACGTCTCGCGGCGCCGCCCGGCATGGCGAAGTGTCGCGTCGGCGACTTCGACGGCGACGGCGGTCCCGACGTGTTGCTGCTGCCCGGCGCCGGCTCGCATGCGACGCCGCGGCTGCTGCGGTCGCGGGTCGCGTTCGGCATCGTGAGCTTCTTGCCGGCGGTGGACGTCCCGGTCCGTTCGCAGGCGTATGACGCGATCGAGGTCGCGGACCTCGACGGCGACGGCGCGCTCGACGTCGGCGCGCTCGTCGGCCGCGACGTCATGCGCTGCGACATTGCCTATGGCGACGGGATCGGTGGCTTCGTCGCCGGACCGCAGCTCGACCTCGGCGCGCCTCGCGTCGGCTACGTGCCGGATCCGGCTTCGCCCGCAGTGGGGCTGCACGCGATGGGATTGCCGCCGCGCGCGCTCACGGTCGTGCTCGCCGGGTTGCCGCCGTTGCCGTTCCAGTCTCCGCCCGGGCCCGTCGAGAACCCGGACACGCCGCCGCTGATCTTCTTGCTGCGTCCAGACGGGCCTCGCAGCTACCGGCCGCCGCAGCAGAGCGACGTGCTGCAGCTCGTCGGCGCGATCGATCCGTTCCGCGCGAGCTTCGCGGCCAACCTCGATGCCGAAGGCTCGGGCCCGGACGAGTTGCTCGTCGGCTCGACCGGCGCGTTGGGCCAGTTCTCGATCGGTCTGTTCCGCTACGAGCAGAGCGCCGGGCTCGGCGCCGTCAGCGCCCTCACGGACTTCCGGCCCACGGAGGTCGCTGCGTTCTTCCTCGGCGTCGCATTCCCCGCGGACCCCGTGCTCGGGCAGCCGCCGCAAGCGGGCCTGTTCGTGCAGCACGAAGAGCTGGTCGACGGCCAACGCGAACGTCGCCTCTCGACCTTGCTGATCGCGCGCGACGCATCGGACATCTTGCTGTTGCCGCCGGACGTCGCGTTCCCGGTGCCGCTCGCAGCAGTCGTGGGAGGAAGGTTCTCGGCGACGAGCGTTTCCGCGGACGGAACGGTCCGCGACCTCGCGGTGCCGAGCGCGACGCAGATCCAGCTCGGCGACAACGACGGCTTCGGCGCGCTCGCGCCGGGACGCAAGATGACGCACCTCGGGCTCGTGCCCGAATCCGTCGTGCGCGTGCCCGAGGCGCTCGGCCGGCCCGACATGCTCGCGTTCCTCGACGACGGCTCGCGCGACGGCCGCGCGGACGCGTCGTTGCGCATCGGCGCGTGGGCCCCGAACCTGCAAGGGCCGCTGCAACAGCAACCGCAGAGCTTCACGGAGGACCTGCGGCCGTTCCTGCCGACGAACGTGCGCGGCCTCGCGATCGATCCGTCGTCGCGCCTCGTCGTCGCGGACGTCGACGACGACGGGCTCGCCGACGTCACCGCGTTGCTGCGCTTCGTCTCTGCGCGCGGCGACGGCGATGCGTTGCTCGTGCTGTTGCGTCGCGCGGACACGGGTCCGGGCACGTTCGTGTTCGAGCCGAGCATCGCTGCCGACTTCGTGCCGGTCCCCGGCGTCGCGGAGGCATTCGCGCTCGGCGACTTCGCCGCCGACGGCGCGTCGGCGCCGGTTCGGCTGGAGCTCGCGCTCGCCGTGCCGTCGGAGGCCACGGCCGGAGCCGGCGACGGCAACCACGTGCGCTTCTATCGCCTGCGTCCTGCGGGCCAGGGCGAAGGCGCGCGCTGGATGCGCAGCCACGATGCTTCGGGCCCGCGTTCGCTTGCGACCGGCAATGCGCCGACGCGGCTCGTGGCCGGCGACTTCGACGGCAGCGGCACCGAGGACCTGATGGTCGCATGCGACGGCGACGCTTCGTTGCACGTGCACCTCAACACGGGCGAGCCCGCGGGCCTTCCGTCCGAGGTCGCGATCGGCTCGTTCGTCGAGAGCTTCGGTTCGCCGCTCGCGACCGCTGCGGGCCGCCACACCTTCTTGTTGCTCGGCGACATCAACGGCGACGGCGACGTCGATGCGCTGGTCGCGACCGAGGCGACGACGCCTTCGGGCGAACTCAGCACCGAGGTCGAGTTCCATCTTCGCGTCGGCGCCGGCGAATTCGGCAACGGCATCCGCGTGTCGCCGACGCGCTTGTCCAACCGCGACGCGCGCCTCTCGATCGACCTCGGCGACATCAACCGCGACGGCGCGCCGGACCTCACGTTGGGTTGGTCGCAGAGCGGCCCGCAGGCCGGCAATCTGCTCGTGTTGCTCGGCGGCGCGCTCTGACCGCCCGTTGCAGGACACGCTGCCGTTCTGCAACAGGCTGCTGACGAACGGCGCGATGCGCGCCGTGGCTCGCCGAGACGGGCTCGCTATCGTTCCCGCCCATGCCCAAGCCGACGCTCGCATCGCGCGCGACTTCCCGCGCCTCCCGTTCTTCGTCCGAACCCCTCCGCGTCGCGATGGTGGGGCATGCGTTCATGGGCCGTGCGCACTCGAACGCGCTGCGGCAGGTGAACCGCTTCTTCGAGCTGCCGCGGCAGGTCGTGCCGCAGATCGTCGTCGGCCGTGACGCCACGCGCGCGGCGCAGGCAGCGGACCAATTCGGCTTCTTCGAGTCGGCGATCGACCTCGACCGCGTGCTCGCGCGCGAGGACATCGACATCGTCGACGTCGCGACGCCCAACGACACGCACCATGCGATCACGATGGCTGCGTTGCACGCCGGCAAGCACGTGCTGTGCGAGAAGCCGCTCGCGATGACGCTGGACCAGGCGAAGGAGATGGCCGCGCTCGCGAAGCAGAAGAAGCTGCGCGTCGGCCTGTGGCACAACTACCGTCGCGCTCCCGCGACGGCGCTCGCGCAGAAGATGATCGCGCGCGGCGACATCGGCGCCGTGCGGCAGGTGCGCGCGGTCTACCTGCAGGACTGGCTCGCGGACGCTTCGGTGCCCGCGTCGTGGCGCACGGACAAGAAGCTCTGCGGCAGCGGCGCGCACGGCGACCTCAACGCGCACCTCATCGACCTCACGCGCGCGCTCACGGGCCTCGAGTTCGAGTCGGTGTGCGGCGTGCAGCAGACGTTCACGAAGGAGCGGCCGACTGGCGTCGGCAAGGGCAAGGCGAAGGTCACGGTCGACGACGCGTTCTGCTTCCTCGCGAAGTTCCGCGGCGGCGCGATCGGCACCTACGAGGCCACGCGCACGGCGCCGGGCCGCAAGAACCACAACCGCATCGAGATCAGCGGCGAGAAGGGCTCGATCGCGTGGAACCTCGAGCGCATGAACGAGCTCGAAGTGTTCCTGCTCGACGCGCCGCGCGACGCGCAGGGCTTCCGCACGGTGATGTGCATGGACTCCGTGCACCCGTATGCGGCGAACTGGTGGCCGGACGGCCACATCGTCGGCTACGAGCACACGTTCGTGCATCACCTCGCGGACTTCGTCGCGGCGCTGTGCGCGAACAAGCCGTTCGCCCCGGGCTTCGACGACGGCGTCGCCGTGCAGGCGGTGCTCGAGGCCGCGCTGCAGTCCGCCGGGAGCGGCGCGTGGGTCAAGGTCCCGCGCTGACGCGCGCGTGTCGAACTTCCGATCGAGAACACCACGAACGCCGCGCAGCGCGCGGCCCTTCCGAGGAATCCTCCGATGATGAAAGGCCCAGGCATCTTCCTTGCGCAGTTCATGAGCGACCAGGCGCCGCTCAACCGCTTCGACACCGCATGCAAGTGGGCGGCCGACCTCGACTATGTCGGCGTGCAGGTTCCGTCGTGGGACGCGCGCTGCATCGACCTCAAGAAGGCTGCGTCGAGCAAGGCCTACTGCGACGACCTCCGCGCGATCGCGGCGGACGCCGGAGTCGAGATCAGCGAGCTCAGCACGCACCTGCAGGGCCAGCTCGTCGCCGTGCACCCGGCCTACACGTCGATGTTCCAGGTGTTCGCGCCAGCAGAGGTCAACACGCCCGACGCGATGTGCCGCTACGGAACCGAGCAGGTGAAGCTCTGCCTCAAGGCGAGCGAGAACCTCGGGCTCAAGGCGATGCCGACGTTCTCGGGCGCGTTGATGTGGCACACGGTCTATCCGTGGCCGCAGCGTCCTGCAGGCCTCGTCGAAGAGGGCTTCAAGGAGCTCGCGCGCCGCTGGCGGCCGATCTTCGACTACGCGGAGGACTGCGGCGTCGACTGCGCGTTCGAAGTGCATCCGGGCGAGGACCTGCACGACGGCGCGAGCTACGAAGCGTTCCTCGACCACGTCGACGAGCATCCGCGCGCGTGCTTGCTCTACGACCCGAGCCACTTCCTGCTGCAGCAGCTCGACTATCTGGCCTACATCGAGCTCTACCACGAACGCATCAAGTGCTTCCACGTGAAGGACGCCGAGTTCCGGCCCAACGGCCGCGTCGGCGTCTACGGCGGCTACCAGAGCTGGCAGAACCGCGCGGGCCGCTTCCGTTCGCTCGGCGACGGGCAAGTCGACTTCACCGCGATCTTCAGCCTGCTGACGAAGCACGGCTACAGCGGCTGGGCGACGTTGGAATGGGAGTGCTGCTTCAAGGACAGCCAGCAAGGCGCCGAGGAAGGCGCGCCCTTCATCGCGCAGCACATGATCAAGCCGCCTGCGCGCGCGTTCGACGACTTCGCCGGCGGCAAGGTCGACAAGACCGCGGTGCGCCGCGCGCTCGGCCTCGAGTGAACTGCGCAGCCTGACGCGCCGCGCGCCTCAGCTGCGCGCGAGCGCGCGAACGGGCCGGATCCCGAGCAACGGATCCTTGGCAGACGGGAACCTGCCTCCGCGCGCGGAGCTGCGCGCGCCGAACGGCCCCTGCGCGGCGCTGCCGCCGCGCACCGAACGCAGTTCGGGGATGCGCACCGGCGTCGGCGCGGTCAGCAGGCCGTCGCGCGCGCGCAGCGTTGCGTTGGCGTAGTCCTGCTTCCAGTCGCGGCACCACTCGGCGACGTTGCCGTGCACGTCGTGCAGGCCGAACGCATTGGCGCGCAGCTGTGCCACGGCTTGGGCTGCTGCGCCGAACGCGGCGGCTTCGCCGAGCGAATCCAACGACGAGCCCGTCCACCAAGGCGTCGTCGTTCCCGCGCGGCACGCGTGCTCCCATTGCGCCTCGGTCGGCAGTTCCATGCCGTAGACGCGCAGCGCGGCCGTCGCCTCGTCCCAGTCCACATCCGTCTTCGGCAGGTCCGGTTGCCCTTCGGTCGGCGCGCCCGTGAGGCGGGCCCATTGCGCGCGCGTGAGCTCCGTGCGCGCGATGAAGTAGTCGTCGAGCATCGCGGAGCCGCCGTCGATCTCGTCGCGCTGCGCCTCCGGATCGAAGCGCTCCATGCCTGCTTCGGTGCGTTGTGCGCCGAGCCGGCTGTTCGCGCGCGGCACGAGCACGAACACGATGCCGGCGTCGTTCGTGGTCGCGAGGTCGCCGTCGTCGCCGCGCTTCGGCAGCGGCGCGTTCTCGTCGTGCGTCGCGAGGTCGAGGAACTCGTGGAGGCCCGTGCGCGGGTTCTTGCCGAGCGGAACGAGGCCTGGCTGCGGCGGCAGCGACGTGCTCGAACGCTGCATGTCCGCGGCGATCGCGGCCCACGCGGCCGTGTCGCGCGCAATCGCCGGTTGGGCCCGTTGCTCCGCGAAACGCAGCCTGCGCTCGACCGCGGCCACGGCGCCGTCGTCGCCGACGAAGCGTCGCAGTTCGTCGCGCATGCGATCGAGCGCGAACACGAGGTCGAGGCCGTCGGCCGCGACTTGCGCGCGCTGCGTGCCGTCGTCGGCTGCGAGCTCGGCGCGTTGCTGCTCCAGCTCCTGCAACGTCGCGCGCATCGGCGCCGCGTGCGCGCGCAGCCATTCGCGCATCGCCGGCGCCTTCGACGGCCACGCGGGAACGAGCGAGGCTTCTTCCTGCGCTGCGCGCACGAGGCGTTGCTGGCAGGCGAGCAGGCGGAATCCCGTCTGCGAACGCTGCGCGAGCGAATCGAGCGCCGCCGCGAGTTCGGTGCGAGCTTCGGCGGCCTCGCGCCATTGCTGCGCCGCGAGGAACAACGCGCTGACGATCGCAGCCGCTGTCGCCGCGACGAACGCGAAGCGTGCGCGGTGCCGGCGCGCGTACTTGCGCAGCAGGTACCAGCCGCTGGCGTTGGCCGCGAGCACCGGCTCGTTGGCGAGATGTCGGCGCAGGTCCGCCGCGAACTCGGCCGCCGACGCGTAGCGTTCGTCGCGGTCCTTCGCGATCGCGCGCATCACGATGCTGTCGAGGTCGCCGCGCAGCGCGCGCCGCTGCCGCGTGGGCGCCACGGCGCTCGGCGGCTCGGGTTCGTGCTTCTGCAACACCTCGGCGATGCGCAACGCGCCGTGCGCGCGCAATTGCTCGCTCGGCACCGGCAGCCGGTCCGTGAGCAGTTCGTAGAGTTGCACGCCGAGCGAATACACGTCCGCGCGCGTGTCGACCGAGCCCGGCTCGCCCGTCGCCTGCTCCGGGCTCATGTATTCGGGCGTTCCCATCACGGTCGTCTGGAACGTCAACGGGCCGGACGCGAGCGGCGAGCCGTCGGTCGACTTGGCGATGCCGAAGTCGATGATCTTCGGTTGCGCGTCGTCGCCCGTGCCCGCGACGAGCACGTTGTTGGCCGAGAGGTCGCGATGCAGGATGCCGCGCTGGTGCGCGTGCGCGACGGCGTCGATCGCGCGCAGGAACAGCGGCAGGACCTTGGCCACCGGCAGCCGCGCGCGGCGGCAATGGACGAGCAGCGAGCTGCCTTCGACGTATTCCATCGCGAACCACGGACGCCCCGCGTCCGTCTCGCCGGCGGCGAGGATGCGGGCGATGCCCGGATGGTCGAGCCGCAGCAGCGCCTCGCGCTCGGCGGCGAAGCGGCGCAGCACTTCGCGCGAGTTGAAGCCCTCGCCGAGGACCTTCACCGCCGCCTGGGCGCCGTCCTCGGACTCCGCGAGGTAGACCGCGCCGAAGCCGCCGCGGCCGAGCAATCGCAGCACGCGCCACGGGCCGATGCGCGTCTGCGGCGCCTGCGCGTCGGCCGCGCCGGGCAACGCCCCGGCCTCTTGGAGCCAGCGACGGATCTCGTTCGCGTGGTCGGGTTCGCGCCGCAGGATCCCGGCGATCACCGTGTCGCGCTCGGTGTCACTGCGGTCGAGCGCGGCGAGGACCTCGTCCTCGAGTGCGGTCGGCAGGCGCTTCCGTTCGCGGTCGCCGTCCGGCGCGTCGCTCATGGGCGCGGATCATGCGTCGCGCCGACGCGGGCCGCAACGCGGCAGCGTCGTGGCCCGGAGCGAGGAGCGGGGCTCAGTTCGAGCGGAAGCGACGCAGGGCGAACGCGCCGAGCGCGAGGCCGATCGCGGCGCCGAACCACGCGAACGGGCGCAGCGTGCCATTGCCGGCCGCCACGGGCTCCTCGTCCTCGGGCTCCGAGGTCTCGTCGCCGACGACCACGTTGTCGGACTTCTCGCAGCACGAAGCCTTGGCCTCCCGTTCCTCGCCCTTCTCGTCGGTGAGCGTGGGCAGCACGGTCGCCGCGCGGCGGCTCTCTTCTTCGAGGTAGAGCAGCACGTCCTCCGCGTCCTGCTCGGACAGGCGCATGTTCGGCATCGCGACCTTGTTGTAGGCCTCGTACATCGGCATCGCGATCGGGTCCTTCTCCGCGAGCATCACATCGGGCTCCATGAGCCAGCGGCGGAGCCACGTCCGTTCGCGGCGGTCCGTCACGCCGAACAGGTTGGGCCCGAGCTTGGCGAGCGCGGCATTGGCGCCGCCGACTGCGTGGCACGACGAGCAGCGCGTGCGGAACAGGGTCTCGCCGTCGCTGACCTTGCGCAGCTTCGGCGCGTTCTTGTAGTCGAGCTCCGCGGTCGGCGGCAGCTTCCAGTTGTGGAGCCAATCGCCGATCTGGCGCGCGAGCACATAGGGATTCTCGAACGGGCCCGAGCGCATCCAGCGGCCCGTCGACTGGTTGCCGATGATGATGTTGAGGCCGTGGTTCTGCAGTTCCGTGCCCTCGGATGCGTCATACAGGCCGAGCTTCATGCGCAGCTTGGCGATCTGCGCTTCATTGCCGGTGAAGAACTGCCAGC
>CAZEQF010000087.1:11483-12449 GCA_964514315.1 uncultured Singulisphaera sp.
TGCCCTGCACCTGCGCGATGCGCGCGGTCTCCAGCGGGCAGGCGTCGGGGCAGTTCGTGTAGATGAAGCTGATCAGGACGACCTTGTCCTTGATCATGTCATCGAAGAACTTGAGGACCTTGCCGTCCTGGTTCGTCAGCTCGTAGTTGGGGAAGTAGTTGGCGCCCCATTGGTCGCCGCCCGTGACGATGCGCGTGTGCTTCGGCTGCGGCGCGTCTTGCTGCTGCGCCTGCAGCTCCGGCTGCGCTTCCTGCTGCTGCGCGCGCAGTTGGTTTGGCAGTGCGCCGCCCGCGAGGGCGATGGCGAGCGCGAAGGGGAATACGGAAGCGAGTCGCATAGCGGCAATGCCTGGCAGGGGGAGTCTTGAGGCTCGGCGCGCAGATAACGGCGCGCCGCGAGGGAGGCAGGGAGAGGATATCCCAGGTCAGCGGGTCGGGCCAGTTCCGTCACCGGTGCGCGCCGTGGGCAGCGCGGACGACGGGACGCATTCGCAGCCGTCCCACGTGGGGATCGGGCACGGCAGCGGCACGGCCTGGCCGGGTTTGGTTGCGTCCCAGCGCAACAGCATTGCGGTGTCTTCGTGCGTGGTGTTGTGGCAGTGCTCGACGTAGGTGCCGGCGAAGTCACGGATGCGGATCGCGACCTCGATGTCCGGCGAGCTGTCGACGCGATTGCCGATGCGGAACATGTCCTTGCGAGCCCAGCGCTCCCACTCCGGCGGGACGCGGCCGCCCTTCGTCAGCATGATCGCTTCCTCGAAGTGGATGTGGACGGGGTGGCTCCAGCCGTTGCCGCCGTTCTTGAGGTGCCAGATCTCGAGCGAGCCGATCTCCGGCGCCGCGGCCACGACGAGGGGATCCGCCGTGTGCGAGTCGCCGTTGTCGACCTTGATGGTCCACGGCTTGTCGTCCGTGCCGCCGCTGCGGCCGAATTCGAACGTGCGGTGCTTCGCGTTCGCGAGCTGGA
>CAZEQF010000088.1:0-12413 GCA_964514315.1 uncultured Singulisphaera sp.
GCGAGGACTTCGTGCAGCAGGTAGCCGTGGCACGCCTTCACGTCGACGAACGCGAAGCCTGCGCGCTGCGCGACGATCGCCGCCTCGACGTAGCGTTCGCCGATTGCCTCGAGCTCGTCGTCGGTGAGCGGTGAAGTGCCTGCGGGCAGCGGATAGCGCTGTTCGAGGATCGCATGGCGCTGCGCGATCTTCGGCGCGAACGGGCCGTGCGGGCGCGAGAAGCGGCCGGAGTGCGTGAGCTGCAGGCCGACGAGCGCGGCATCCGGGTCGAGCCCGACTTCCTTGCGTCCTTCGCGCAGTTCGTCGAGCAGTCGCGCGAGGTCGCGTTCGCTGTCTTGGTGCAGGCACAGTTGGCGCGGGTTCGCCTTGCCGTCTTCGCGCACGGCGAACGCTTCGCCGCCCCAGACGAGCGCGGCGCCGCTCCTGCCGAACCTGCGCCAGCGGCGCAGCGTCAGTTCGCTCGGCGCGCCGTGCTCCGTGCCGTCCCAGCCTTCCATCGGATGCGCGCAGAAGCGGTTGTCGAGCGTGCGTCCGGCGACGCGGATCGGCTGCGCGAGCGGGCCGCCCTTCGTCAGCGTCGCGTCGCAGTCGAAGTCGAGGCCGAGCGACGCGAGGTGCGCGCGGAATGCGTCGGGCGTGCGGAAGTGGCCTGGCGGGGAGAAGCGCATGGCGCGCGCATCATGCGCCGTGTCGCGCGCGCGCGGAACCGCGCGTTCGGCTCAATCCGCGACCGGCGTCCACGGCAGCGCGTCGCGCAACGCCGCGAACGCATCGGGATCGCAGCCGTAGCCGGGGCCTAGCAGCGAGCCGCAACGCAACGTGCCGTCCTCGACCGCGAGCCGCACGGAGCCGTCTTCGCGCGAAGCGTAAAGGTCCCGGTGCGCGCGCAGCGCCGCGTGCTGCACGGGCTCCGGCAGATGGTCGAGTCCGCGGAAGTAGTGGTGGCCGTTGCGTTCGACGTGCGCGATGCCCAGCGCCGTCATCGTCGCGAGGTCTTGTTGCAGCGCGAGCAGCGGCAGGTTCGTGAGGTCCTCGCCACACACGAACGCGCCGTCGCCGAACCGCTTCGCATGCGCCGCGTTCGCGAGGCCGCGGAACACGCCCTTGCAGTTCTTGATCGAGCAGCCGCGCCAGCCGAGCGCGAGCGCGCGCGGGAACGACGACGGCAGCGCGTCGGCTTCGTCGAGCGCGAGCGGCGCATAGGCGCGCACGCGTTCGATGCCCCGGTTCGCGGCTTCGTCGAAGGTGATCGCACGCGGCAGCGGTTGTTCGACGTGCGCGAGCCGTTGCAGCAGCCGCTTGCCGAGCGGGTCCGCTGCCGTCGCGTCGAGCAGGTCCGCGACCGCGTCGAGCGACGGGCACTGTTCGTTGCCGTCGAGCGTGATGCCGACGTCGACGTCGAGTTCGGCGCACAGGCGCGCGATCGCGAGCAGCCGTTCGCGGTCCAAGTCGAGCCCTTGGCCGACCTTGATCTTGAGCCAGCGCACGCGGTGTTCGCGCAGGTAGCGCTCGAGCGAACGTGGCTCGCCGTCGTCGATCGCGTCCATCGTCTCGCTGTCGCGCAGCGGGTCGAGCATGCCGACCGTGTGGCGCAACTGGACCGAAGTCGGCAGCGCATCGGGCAACAGGCTCGGCGCCTCGACGTCCGCGAGCGCGCGGTCGATCTCGACGAGCCGGATGCCGAGCAGGTCCGTGTGCAACGCCGACCAGAAGCTCCTGCGCGCGAGGCGGCAAGTCGCGTCGATGAGCGCGCGTTCGAGCAGCGCCGCGCCGAAGCCGCGTTCGAGCGCGCCCTCCTCGTCGCCGCCGCGTTCCCTGGTCACGGCCTCCGCGAGCATGCGCGAGTGCGCGAACACGGACTGCGGCCGACGTTCCGCGAGGCACGCGCGCGCTGCGTCGAGCGCGAACCCGCGCAACGCGCCCTGGTCCTGCGCAGGGGTGCGGGCGGCGTCCTTCTTGAACCACTTGGGCACGAGCAGGTCCGCAGATGCGCCGTCCGCCGCGCGGCCGTCGACGGACTCGACGCGCACGCGCGCGTGCAGCAGCGGCGCCCCGTGCACGGTCACGCCGCCGAAACGGAACGGCGTGCGCGCGATGCACGGCACTTCGGCGAACGACGCGGCGACGACGCGGACTTGCATCGCGCCGATCCTCCGCGCCGAGCCTGCTCAGCCGATGACGATCATCGAGCCGTTCGACAGCAGGAGCTGGCTGGGAAGGAACGCCGGGTCGAACGCGATGGTCTGGAACGCGAGCGAGAAGCCGAGCAAGTAGGCCGCGTTCGGGATCGTCAGCGCGTAGTTCGCGGCGCCGGAGCCATTGAGGAACAGCAGGCCGAGGTTGTCGGTCGGGAACGCCTCGAGTTCGAACGGGCAGCCCGGGACGAAGTCGGCGGCGTTCGTCGTGAGCCGGAAGTCGATCATCGTGAGCGACGGCGCGTTGGGCGTGCCTCTCGTCACGGTGAGGTTGATCGGCGCTCCGCGCAGCGGCGTGCCCGTGATCGTCTGCAGCAGCGGCAGGCTCTGCGAGCCGGCGCAGCCGTTGCCTTGCTGCGTCGTGCCGCCTGCGGGCACGTAGGTCACGAACAGGCGCGGACGAAGCGTCGCGTTCGAGTTGGTGCGGCTTGCGAGGCGACGCGCGATCTGCACCTGCGTCTCGTCGATGCGCACCATCCAGCCGTGGTTGGGTTCGCCGCGCGACCACGCTTGCACGTCGGCGTTCAGGCCAGCGGACGGGCCCAGCGTGAACGTGCTGTTCTGGAAGTAGCCGACGGTCGACGCCACCGAAGGCTGCGCCACGAAGTCGCCGCCGACGTTGGTCCAACGCACGGACGGATACTCGCGGTAGACCCAGGTCGTGTCGCCGGTCGCGGCATTCGCTCCGCCGCCGCCCGGGGACGGGGCCGAGGTCGTGCCTTCGGTCCACGCCGACGAGACGCGGTGGACGGAGATCTGGTCCTGGTTGAGCGACGTGGTCTGGATGAGGCCGAGCTGCAGGCGCGCATCTGTGACCACCGAGTTCGCCGGGATTGCCGTCATCGGGAACTTCAGCAGCGCGCGCCGGATCTCGCCGAACGCGTTCTTGCCCGCGAACAGGCTCGAACCGGCGTCGTTCGCGAGCTGGCCGGGCGGGTCTTCGTACAGCGTCGCGTCCTCGGTGCAGAGGATCGTGACCGTCTGGCGTTGCGCCTCTGCCGTTGCGGCGAGCGCGACGAGGGAGAACGAGAGGAGCGCGTGGCGATGGAGGTGCATCGTGGGGGCGATTGTCTGCGCCGTGGGCGCGAGGAGTGTAGCGGGCGCGCGCGATTGCGCAGGGGGGCTCGGGGCAGCGCGAGTTCGTCTGCGTTGCGCTGCTCCGCGCAGCAGCGCAGTTCGGCGGAGCGAGCGGGCGGGATGCGCTGCGCAGCGACGCTACTTTGCTCGCACGAACGTGCCGTGGTCGCGGTCCTTCACGACGCCGGGGAAGCGCAGCACCTTGTTGTGCATCGCGACGTAGACGCCGGGCGTCATGACCTGGACGGCGATCAGCGCCTCGGTGAGGTTCTGCATCGCGTCGGTGTTGCGCATCACGTAGGGGCGCATCGCGCCGGTCAGCACGATCGGCACGGGCGGCGTGCCGAGCAGCTCGTGGATGCGTTCGCCGGACACGGACAGGCGGTCGGTGCCGTGCACGACGACGACGCCGTCGTGCGTCTCCGCCATCGCTCCGGCCGTGCGCGCGATCAGCGTGTGGTCCTGCGGCGTCATCTCCAGGCTGTCCTTGTTCATCAAGGGCATGCGGATGATCTCGACGCCGTCGAGTTGCAGCGTCGCGAGCACGACGTCGAGCACGCTGGCGCGGTTCTGGAGCACGCCGGCGAGTTCGTCGTAGGTCTTCTCGATCGTGCCGCCGGTCGAGATCAGGGCGATGCGCTTCTTGGTTTCCATCGGGGGGCGGGATGGTCGCAGAGGCAGGCCGTCCTGGGAAGGTCGCGCTTCGGCGTTCGTCGCGGCGTGCTCGTCGGTGGCGTCCCGCCGCAAACCCGCTACAACGTCGCCCCGAAATGCCGAGCAATGCGCCGAGCGCCGAACGACCTGTGAGGGAGACGAACCCTGCGGAAGGCTCAGCCACGGCGAGCACGTTGCCCGGCGTGCGCGACCGCGGCGCGCTCGTGCGCCTTCCGGACGCCGACGCGCTGGCACAGGTCTTCCGGCTCAAGTACGGGCCCGAGGACCAGCTCGGCTGGGGGCCGCGCCTGCGCCGTTCGTATGGCTACGACAACCCCGACGACTGGTACGAGACGCTGCTGTCGCTGCTCGTCGTGAACGGCGTGCGTTGGCTCGACGTCGGCTGCGGCCGCGAGCTGTGCCCGAGCAACAAGCCGCTCGCGAAGGTCCTCGCCTCGCGCGCCGGCAAGCTCACCGGCCTCGATCCGGATCCGACGCTCGACGAGAACCCGTATGTGCACGAGAAGGCGCACGCGGGCATCGACACGTTCGACGGCAAGGGTGCCTACGACCTCGTGACGCTGCGCATGGTCGCCGAGCACATCGACGACCCGAAGGCGTGCGTGCGCGGCATCGAGCGTTCGCTCGCGCCGGGCGGCCTCGCGGTGGTCTACACGGTGTTCGGCTGGTCGCCGATGCCGATCCTGACGCGCATCGCGCCGATGGAGCTGCGGCACGTCATCAAGGCGTGGCTGTGGGGGACCGAGAAGAAGGACACCTTCCCGACGCGCTTCCGCATGAACACGAGGAGCCGGCTGCAACGGCTGTTCGCGGGCGTCGGCATGCGCGAGGCTGCGTTCGCGCGGCTCGACGACTGCCGCACGTTCGCGCGGTTCCGGTCGCTCTGCGAACTCGAGCTCATGCTGCGCTCCGCTTGTCGGATGGCTTCCATGCCCTATCCGGAGCACTGCATCGTCGGGATCTACGAGAAGCCGTGAAGTTCCAGGACTACTACGAGACGTTGGGCGTGCCGCGCAGCGCGTCGCCGGACGACATCAAGCGGACCTACCGCAAGCTCGCGAAGGAGTGGCACCCGGACCGCCACCCGCCGCACCGCCGCGCGGAGGTCGAGTCGAAGTTCAAGCAGATCGCGGAGGCGCACGAAGTGCTCTCCGACCCGGAGAAGCGCAAGCGCTACGACCAGCTGGGCGAGCACTGGCGGCACGGCCAGGACTTCCAGCCGCCGCCCGGCGGCGGGCGCACGATGAGCCAGGAGGAGTTCGCGCGCATGTTCGGCGGCGCGTTCGGCGGCGGCGGTGGTGGGCAGCGCGGCGGCGGCGGGTTCTCGGACTTCTTCAGCCAGATGTTCGGCGACATGTTCGCCGGCGGCGGGGGTGGCGGCGGAGCTCGCGGGCCCGGCGCGCGCACGGCGCGGCCGCAGGCGCAGCGCGGCGCGGATGTCGAGGCGGACCTCGAACTGTCCGTCGGCGAGGCGCTGCGCGGCGGCAAGCGCGCGTTCGACCTGCAGGTCAGCCAGCCGTGCGAGCACCGCGACGGCGACGGCCGGCTCGACTTCGGCGCGTGCCCTTCGTGCGGCGGCATCGGCCACGCGCGCGCGACCAAGAGCGTCGAGATCACGATCCCGCAAGACGTCCGCGACGGGCAGGTGCTGCGCTTGCGCGGACTGGGGCAACCGGGCGCCGGCGCGCCGGGCGACTTGTTGCTGCAACTGCACCTCGTGCCCGACGACGTGCACCGCATGCGCGGCGAGGACGTCGAGGCCGACGTCGTGATCGCGCCGTGGGAATCGCTCGACGGGACCAAGGTCGACGTCAAGCTGCAGAAGGGCACGGCGAGCGTTCGCATTCCTGCGGGAACGCGCGCCGGCGCGCGGCTGCGGTTGCGCGGCCAGGGCTTGTTGCGGCCGTCGGGCGAGCGCTCGGACCTGATCCTCGTGGTGCGCTTCGCGCTGCCGGAGACGCTCACGGAGGAGCAGCAGGCGATGCTGCGCAAGCTCGGCGAAGGCGCAGGTCCGGTGCGCGGCGGCGTGCGCGAAGCCTGAGTTGCGCGCCGCGCCCGCGGCGTCGCGGTCGCGTTGCCCGGCAGCGTCTTCGTAGCCCTCGCGCGGCGGCGCCATTGCTGGCGCCTTCTGCCTCAGCGGCCGATCGGCGCGGCCGCGTGCGCGGTCAGGATCTCCAGCAGCCGGACCGATCGCTCGCGACGTTCGGAGTGCTCGCGTCCGTCCTCGAGCAACGGCGCCAGCGCGTCGCGCGTGCGCTCGGGGTCCTTCTTCGCCGCGCTGTGCACGAGCCCCTCGCACATGCGCGCGATCGCAGGATCGCGCGTCTGCAGATAGGCCTTCGCGACCGACTCCGCGCAGCGCGGGTCGTCGAGCGCCTGCAGCGCGCGCAGCAACGACTCGCGCGCCGCGTCGCACTTCGCGCGCGGCAGCAGGTCGTTGTGGAACGGGAACCAGTGCGGATCGGTCGCGCGCGCGAGCATCTCGCACGCCTCGCCGTCGTCGCGGCCACGGCGCTCGACGGGCTGCAACGCATGCAGCAGCGGCAGTTCGCTCTGCAGTTGCGCGTCGAACTCGTCGGCGCGCTGCTGCGCGGCCTCGGGCAGCGAAGGGCGGCACGCGGCGAGCGCGGCGCGCGCTTCCTCGATGCGCGTCTCGAGCCGTAGCCCTTCGGCGGCGCGCAGGATGCGCATCGCTTCCTCGGACTCGACTTGCGCCGCGAGCCGCTTGCTCGGCAGCACCGACGACATGTCGGCGAGTTCGCGCAGCGCAGGCAGCGTCGCCGTGCCGATCGCGTCGGCAGGACGTTCGCGCAACGCGGCGGCGAGCCCGCGGCTCGTGCGCAGCTCCGCGGCCGCGGCGACCACGATGGTGACCGCGACGCTCGCGGCAGCCGAGAGGCTCAGCAGCATGCGGCGGCGCTTCTTGTTGCGCACCGCGCGGCCGGTCTCGATGTCGACGAGGCGCTTCTGGATCGTCGTGTCCTCGGGCTGCGCGGCGAGCGCGGCGCGAAGGCAGCGGATCTCCAGGTTGACGTCGTTGCCGCCGTAGAGGTCGACGATCTGCACGTAGCGCTGGGCCGCGCCCGCGAGGTTGCCGTTGACCTTGTCGAGTTCGGCGCAGCGAAGCAGCAGCTGCTGGTCGTTGCGCAGCGGGCCGGCGTCGACGCTGGCGGTGAGCACTTCGCTCGCGCGGTCGGCGAGGCCGAGGTTCTCGAGGCGCTCGGCCCACTGCAGCAGCGCGGCGCGCAGGGCCTGCTTGTCGCCGGAGCGCTTGAGCACTTCGCAGCGACGTTGATGGAGCATCACGTCCGCAGGGTCGAGGGCGATCGCGCGCTCGTAATGCGCCATCGCATCTTCGAAGCGCTCTTCCTCGGTCGCCTGGAACGCGAGCACGGCCATCTCGCCCGCGGCCTCGCGGCGCTTGCCCGCGGCGGCCAAGGTCTCGGCGAGCCGGCGGCGCAGCATCTGCTCGCGCGGCATGCGCACCAGCGCCTGGCCCAGCAGGCGAATCGCTTCGTCGCGGTCCTCGGTCGACAGCGCCTCTTCGGCGAGCGCGGCGATCTCCTCGCCGGTCGACGGGCGCGCGAGCCCTTGTTGCACGAGCGTGAGCAGCGCGCAGCTCACTTCGAAGCGGCTGCGCTGCACGGCGCGCGCGATGCCGCCGACGTCGGTGCGTCCGTCGAGCAAGCTCGCAACGAGCGCGGTGAGTTCGTCCGGCGCGCGCTCGGCCGCCTGCGCGTCGGCGACGAACAGGTCCTGGTCGGTGCCGACGACCGTGCGGATGCGCGTGTTCTCGTCGGCGCGGCGCGCGCCTTCGAGCATCAGGGGGCCGGCTTCCAGGCGGATCTCGGCTGCGAGAAGGTCCGCGTCGAACGTCTCCGGCGGCGCGTCGCCTTCGTGGAACACGAACGTCGCCGTGCTCAGCGCGAGCAGTTCGTAGACGCCTTCGGCCGTGATCTCGCGGAACGCGGACTCGATCGAGTCCTGGTCGCAGATCTTCTCGTCGCGCAGCAGGCGCGCAGGCCGCTTGCGGCGCTTCTTGGCATTGCCTTGCAGCGCCTTCACGGCCGTCGCGTCGGCGTAGCCTCGCTCGACGACGTGGTCGAACAGCGGCAGCTCGCGGCCAGGGCCCGCGGCCCAGCCCGCGACCTTGCCTTCTTCGAAGCGCACATGGCGCTCGCCCTTCTCCCACCGCACGTGCAGCGTGCCGGACGCGCGGTTGGCGGAGAGGTTCTGGAACACGTCGCCGAGGCCGATTCCTGACAGGTCGCCGGAGAAAGTCATGCGCCGGGTTTTTCGACACTCCGCGCTCGTCGGCGCGAGCTTGTCTCCTGCGGCCGGTGCCATGGCGCGGCCGGGCCGTCGAGGAAGGCGCACGCGACGCTTCGTCGCAGTCGGTCCGCTCGCTATCCTCTTCGCCTCGTGTTCTGCACCTTGTTCCTTTTGCCAACAGAGAGATCCTGCGCGTGAAAGTCCTCGTCGTCGGCGGCGGCGGCCGCGAACATGCCTTGTGCTGGAAGATCGGCCAGTCGCCCCTCGTGTCGAAGGTCTACTGCGCGCCCGGCAACGCGGGCACCGCGCTGGTGGCCGAGAACGTCGATCTCGCCGCCGAGGATGTGCGCGGGATCGTCGCGTTCGCGAAGAATGCGGGCATCGGGCTCGTGGTCGTCGGCCCGGAGGCTCCGCTGTGCCTCGGCATCGTCGACGAGCTGAAGAAGGCGGGCATCCGCTGCTTCGGCCCGAGCAAGGCCGCGGCCGAGCTCGAGGGCAGCAAGCTCTACGCTCGTGAGCTGTGCCGCCGGCACCGCATCCCGTCGCCGCAGTTCTGGTCGTTCGAAGACGCGCAGGGCGCGCGCGCGTTCCTCGACATGCGCGAGGACGGCCCGATCGTCGTGAAGGCCTCCGGCCTCGCGGCCGGCAAGGGCGTCGCGGTGTGCAAGAAGAACGACGAAGCGCGCGTCGCGGTGACCGAGTGCCTCGAGCGCCGGCGCTTCGGCGACGCAGGCGGCACGGTCGTGATGGAGGAGTTCTTGGAAGGCCAGGAACTCTCGGTCATGACGCTGACCGACGGCCAGACGATCGTTCCGTTCGAGCCTGCGCGCGACCACAAGGCCGTGTTCGACGGCGACAAGGGCCCGAACACGGGCGGCATGGGCGCGGTGACGCCGGTCAACGTGCCGTCGCGCACGATGGCGCAGATCGAGAACCAGATCGTCTTCCCGACGGTGCACGCGATGAACCGCGAAGACCGTCGCTACCAGGGCTTCCTCTACTCGGGTCTCATGCTGACGGCGCAAGGGCCGCGCGTGCTCGAGTACAACTGCCGCCTCGGCGACCCCGAGACGCAGCCGTTGCTGATGCGTCTGTCGAGCGACCTCGTGCCGCTGCTGGTCGCGACCTGCGACGGCAAGCTCGAAGAGCAGCAGGCGCCGAAGTGGGATCCGCGGCCGTGCGTGTCGGTCGTCGCGTGCAGCGGCGGCTATCCCGGCGACTACAAGAAGGGCGTGCCGATCTTCGGCCTCGACCGCGTGAAGACCGGCCCGGACCTGCAGGTGTTCCACTCGGGCACCGCGAAGAAGGGCGGCGACGTCGTCACCGCCGGCGGCCGCGTGCTCGCGGTCACGGCGATGGGCAAGGACATCGAGGATGCGCGAGCCCGCTGCTACGCGGCGCTGGCGCTGATCGAGTTCGACGGCATGCACTACCGCAAGGACATCGGCGCGCGCGCGTGAGCGCTGCGCCCGGCCGCGAGCGCGCGTGGACCTGGAACAAGAACTCGCAACGGTGGCGCGGCACTTCCGGCAGCAGGGCTGCCGTTGGACCGCGCAGCGCGAAGAGATCGTGCGCGCCGCGTTCGCGACGCACGACCACTTCACCGCAGACGAGTTGCTCGCGCTGAGCCGCAAGGCCGATCCGCGCGTGTCGCGCGCGACGGTCTATCGCACGCTTTCGGCGCTGGAGTCGTCGGGCTTCGTCGAGGGCCTCGACACGGGCGACGGCGGCCGGCGGTTCGAGCACGTGCTCGGGCACGAGCACCACGACCACATGGTGTGCACGCGCTGCGGCGCGATCGTCGAGTTCCACGACCCGGAGATCGAAGCGCGCCAGGAACTCGCCGCGAAGAAGCACGGGTTCTCGGTCGAGCGCCACAGCCTTCGTCTCTACGGCTGTTGCCGCGCGTGCCGGCGGAAGCGGCGCGGAGGCAAGGCGTGAGCGCGGACCACGGCCATCGCATCCTCGTCGTCGACGACGAGCCCGACATGGCCGAGTCGTGCGCGTTCTTGCTGCGCAGGAAGGGCTACGAGACGACGGTCGCGACGAGCGCGGAGCAGGCGGTGGAGGAGCTCGCGCGCATTCCGTTCGCGCTCGTCGTCAGCGACGTTCGCATGCCGCGCATGAACGGCATGCAGTTGCTGTCGGCGGTCAAGTCGCGCGATCCCGACATCGAGGTCGTGTTGATCACGGGGCATCCCGACATCCAGGGCGCGGTCGCGGCGATCAAACAAGGCGCGTTCGACTACCTCACCAAGCCGTATGCCGAGAAGGACCTGCTCGAGCGCGTCGGCAAGGCGCTCGCGCACCGTCGCGTGAAGCAAGGCAACGCAGGCCTCAAGGACCGGCTGCAGTCCGGCGTCCAGGGCCGTCGCCTCGTCTACGTGAGCGCTGCGTTCGGCGACCTCGTCGCGATGCTCGAGCGCGCGGCGCGCACCGACGCGTCGGTGTTGATCCAGGGCGAGAGCGGCACGGGCAAGGAACTGCTCGCGCACCATCTGCACGACAAGAGCGTGCGCAGCGAGAAGCCCTTCGTCCCGGTCGATTGCACGGCGATCCCGGCGGAGTTGTTCGAGAGCGAGCTGTTCGGCCACGAGAAGGGCGCGTTCAGCGGCGCGGTGCAGGACAAGATGGGCCTGTTCCAGGTCGCGGACGGCGGCACGTTGTTCCTCGACGAACTCGGCGAGCTGCCGTTGCCGTTCCAGTCCAAGCTGCTGCGCGCGATCCAGGAACGCGCGATCCGTCGCGTCGGCGCGAACGCGGAGATCCCGGTCGACGTGCGCATCGTCGCCGCGACCAACCGCAACCTGCAGAAGGAAGTGCAGGAGGGGCGATTCCGCCAGGACCTGTTCTACCGCCTCGACGTCGTGCGCCTCGAGGCGCCGCCGCTGCGCGCGCGGCCCGAAGACGTGGAGGAGCTGGCGCGCCACTTCCTGCAACGCTTCGGCGCGAAGGCGGGCATCCTCGCCATCGAGCCGCAGGCGCTCGCGGCGCTGCGCGCCTACGAGTGGCCAGGCAACGTGCGCCAGCTGCGCAACGCGATCGAGCGCGCGTGCGCGCTCGCGGCGGGGTCGCAGCTCACGGTGGCGGACCTGCCGCACGAAGTTCGCGGCGGATCGGACGAGCTCGCGCAGGACGGCGCGGAGGCGGGCACGTTCCAGGAGATGAAGGCGCGCCGCATCGCCGCGATCGAGAAGAGCTACCTCGAGGGGCTCCTCGACAAGCACAAGGGCAACGTCACGCACTCGGCCGACGAGGCGGGCATGACGCGTTCTGCGCTGCAGAAGCTGCTGCAGAAGTACGGGATCCGCAGCAGCGACTTCCGCGACGGTTGATCGTCGCCACGTGCGCGCCACGGCGGTGCCGCGCGTGCGTGACGTCCCATGCGCGCTACTTCGGCTGGTGCGATCCGCTCTGCAGGGTGCGTTCGCCCAGCAGTCGGCTCGGCTTCCTTTGCGGCCGCAAGATCGAGCGCGTTCCGTCGCACACATGCCGCACGGCTTCGTCGACGTCGTCGGTGAGCAGCAGGCGGTCGACGTCGGATGCGTCGATCGTGCCTTCCTTCGCCATCGTGCCGCGCAGGAACTCGATGAGCGGCCGCCAATAGTCCGCGCCCATGAGCACGATGGGGAAGTTCTTCACCTTGCCCGTCTGCACGAGCGTCGCGACTTCGAACAGCTCGTCCATCGTCCCGAACCCGCCGGGCAGGATCACGAACGCGTAGCTGTACTTCACGAGCATCAGCTTGCGGACGAAGAAGTAGCGGAACTCGACGAAGCGATCGATGAAGGGATTGGGGCGCTGCTCGTGCGGCAGCACGATGTTGCAGCCGACGCTGAGTCCGCCGGCTTCGCGCGCGCCGCGGTTGGCGGCCTCCATGATTCCGGGGCCGCCGCCAGTCATCACCGTGAAGCCCGCCTTCGACAGTCCATGCGCTGCGTTGCGCGCGAGTTGGTAGTGGGCGTGGTCTTCGCGAAAGCGCGCGGAGCCAAACACGGTCACGCATGGCGGCAAGAAGTGCAGCGCGCGAAAGCCCTTGATGCACTCGGCGAAGATGCGCAGCGCGCGGAAGAACTCGGACAGGCGGCTGCGGGGGCCGGCCAGGAACTTCTGTTCTCCTGACGCAGGCGACGACTTGCCCCAATGCGCATTGGGCGCGGCGTTCGGCGTGACCATGGCGTGAGTCTGGTCCAT
>CAZEQF010000089.1:0-12387 GCA_964514315.1 uncultured Singulisphaera sp.
ACTACTTCCTGAAGGGCATGCCGAGGTAACCGAGGAGCGCCAGACCTTCCTTATCAGTGGGAGCGGTCGTGACGAACGTGATGTCCATGCCTTGCACGAACTCAACCTTGTCCAGCTGGATCTCAGGGAACACGCTCTGTTCCGAAAGACCCATCGTGTAGTTGCCGCGGCCGTCGAGCTTGGTCGGCAGGCCACGGAAGTCGCGAATGCGTGGGATCGCCAACGTCACCAGACGGTCGATGAATTCCCACATGCGATCGCCGCGCAGCGTGACTGCGACACCGATCGGATAGCCCTCGCGCAACTTGAAGCCGGCGACGGACACACGAGCCTTTCGGATCATCGGCTTCTGGCCGACGATGGCGGTCATGTCCTTCACGGCGGACTCGATGCGGGCCTTGTTGTTCACGGCCTCACCGACGCCCATGTTGACGACGACCTTGACCAGGCGGGGAAGCATCATCGGGTTGGCGTAGCCGAACTCCTTTTGCAGGGCCGGCACAACCTTCTCGCGGTACTTCACCTTGATCCGCGGCGGACTCTTCTTGGCTGTAGCTGTCACGACTTCCTCGAATGTCTGTCTGGGGTATCGAGCACGCGCAGGCTCAATCGAACTTGGTGCCGCACTTCACGCCAACACGGACGAGCTTGCCGTCGACGCGTGTATTGCGGGTGCGGGTACCGCCCTTCTGCTTCTCGCTGAAGAGCAACACCTTGCTCGCCGGAATGGGCATCTCAAGCTGAACACGCCCACCCTTGGGGTTTTGCTGCGTCCGCTTGTGGTGCTTCCAGCGCAAGTTGACGCCCTGCACCACGACTTTGCCCTGGTCGATGAGGACCTTGAGGACTTCGCGCGGCTCGTTGGACTTGTATTGACCAGAGATCACGACCACCTTGTCGCCCTTGCGGACGTGCAGATTGGCGCGCTTCTTGGCCTTGTTCTTGTTGGTAAGCATCAGACCACCTCCTGCGCGAGCGAGACGATCTTCATGAAGTTGCTGTCGCGCAGTTCGCGGGCAACAGCGCCGAAGATACGCGTGCCACGCGGGTTGCCATCCTTGTCGATGACGACCATCGCGTTCCGGTCGAATCGCACGTAAGAACCGTCTTCACGACGGACCTGCTTGGCAGTGCGGACGATGACGCCGCGCACCTTCTCGTGCTCCTTCACTTCACCGGTCGGGAGCGCGCGCTTGACGACGGCGATCACAACATCACCGAGGCTCGCATAACGACGGCCACTGCCGCCGAGCACCTTGATGCACATCGCTCGCTTGGCGCCGGTATTGTCGGCGACGTCGAGCATCGACATTTCCTGGATCATGGCGTTTGCCTTCTGCGAACTGCGGTCGTTTGGCTCGTTGCGGAGTCAGGCGACGGGGTAGACGGGGATCGGAATCAGGCGTTGCCAGTGGCGCGCTGGACGACACGCACGAGGCGCCACCGCTTCTTGGCGGACAGGGGTCGGGTCTGCATGACCTCGACGATGTCGCCGATGCGGCCTTCGTTGTTCTCATCGTGGGCGTAGAGCTTGGTGCTCTTGCTCACGAACTTCTCATACAGCGGGTGGCGAACCTTGCGGTCCACCACGACCACGATCGTCTTCTGCATCTTGTTCGAGGTCACCTGACCGCGAACCACCTTGCGCTGACGACGCTCTTCGCCAGCGTTGCCCTGGATGGCGGTCATGCCTTCACCCCGTTGTTGCCTGCAGTCTTGTCGCGCTCACCCAGCACCGTGAGGATACGGGCGATGGCACGACGGATCTCGCGATGCCGCGACGTCCGAGCAACCTGCTCGGTGGCGCCACGGAAGCGCAGCTGAAACTTCTCTTTGCGCAGCTCTGCGAGCTGCATCTGCAGATCGCGCGAATCAACGCCTCGGATTTCGCTGATGGAATTGCTCATCACATGTGCCTCCGCCGCACGAGGCGGCACTTCAGCGGCAGCTTGTGGGCGATGCGGTTGAACACGCGCTTCGCCACGTCTTCCGTCACGCCGTCGATCTCATAGAGGATCGTGCCCGGCTTGATCACGGCTGCCCAATACTCGATGTCACCCTTGCCGGTACCCATTCGGGTCTCAGCCGGCTTCTTCGACACCGACTTGTGCGGGAACACTCGGATCCAGAGCTTGGCTTCCGGCGCATTACGCGAGCAAGCCACACGGCCAGCCTCGATCACGCGCGCAGGCAACCAACCCGGCTCCAGGGCCTGGAGACCGTATTCACCGAAGGCGACCTCGGCGCCGCGAGTGGCTTCGCCGCGGATCTTGCCGCGCATTTGCTTACGCCACTTGGTTCTCTTGGGCATCAACATGGTCGGATCCTCGGTATATCAGCTGACCTTCTCGGTGGTCGGACGGATCGGAAGCAGGCCATTCGTGGTCTCGCCGGGGCCGTATTCGCCCTTGAAGATCCAGACCTTGCAGCCAATCGAACCAGACTTGGTTGAGCAGAGAGCGAAGCCGTAGTCGAGCTGCGCACGCAGCGTCGTGCAAGGAACGCGGCCCTTGCGGATGCTGCCGACGCGAGCCATCTCCGAACCCTGCAAACGACCCGCGACGCGGATCTTGATGCCCTTTGCACCGGCAGCGATCGACGTCTCCGCAACCTTCTTGAGGGCACGGCGATAGTTGATGCGCTTGCCAAGCTGCTCCGCGACGCCTTCAGCAACGAGGTTGGCCTCGAGTTCCGGACGGTGGACTTCGATGATCTTCATGCGCACCGGCTTGCCGGTGAGCTTCTCGAGGTCCTCGCGGAACTTGTCGACCTTAGCGCCCTTCTTGCCGATCAGGATGCCGGGACGAGCCGTGTGGAGGAACACCGTGATGAGCTCACCGGTGCGCTCGATCTCGACCTTCGGAATCGCCGCGAAAGCCCATTCCTTGCGGATGAACTTACGGATCTTGAAGTCCTCCGCGAGGAAGCGCGGGAAGTCCTTCTTGTTGGCATACCACCGGGAGCGCCAGGGCTCGGTAACGGCGATACGGAAACCGGTCGGATGGGTCTTCTGTCCCATGGCTTACTCGTCCCCCCCGCCAGTCGCGGAGTTGCCGGCCGCGGACGCCTCGGCGTCGGCGACATGAATGTGGATGTGGCAGGTGCGGCGCTTGATCGGCATCGCGCGGCCTTGAGGTCCCGGACGCATGCGGAAGCCGCCGGGAAGCAGCGGACCGTCCTGAGCGAACGTCTCGCTCACGACCAGCCGGTTTGCGCGGACACTGGGGTTCTGCAGCGCGTTCGCGACTGCCGAAGCCAGGATCTTGTAGATGAAGCGCGACGCGCGATGACGGTCGTGCCGCAGATCGTCGAGCGCCTGGTTGACGCTGCGACCACGAATCAGCGCGAGAACGCGGCGAGCCTTGTAGGCTCCCATTCGCGCACCGCGATGGACTGCTCGGGTTTCGAAGCTCATGGTCACACTGCTCCTGCAGCTTCCTTCTTGCTGTGTCCGCGGAAGGTGCGAGTCGGAGAGAACTCACCCAGGCGATGGCCGACCATGTCTTCCGTGACGTAAACCTTCAGGAAGACGCGACCGTTGTGCACGTTGAACGTGTGGCCGACGAAGTCCGGAATGATCACCGTCGCGCGCGACCAGGTCTGGATCGGATCCTTGGTGCCCTTCTTGTTCTGGGCCTCGACCTTCTTCACCAGCTTGGCGCTGAGGAATGGACCCTTCTTGATGCTACGAGTCATGTCCTTGGATCTCCTGGTTACGAACCGCTGCCCACGGCAACGTGCTTGCCCGGCGGACGCCGACGCAGAATGAACTGGTTGCTGAGCGCCTTGCCGCGACGCGTCTTGCCACCCTTGGCGAGCAGACCCTTCGGCGAGCAGGGGTGACGACCACCACCACCACGACCTTCACCGCCACCCATCGGGTGGGCGACCGGGTTCTGCGACGTGCCGCGGTTGTGCGGGCGACGGCCCATGTGACGGACGCGGCCAGCCTTGCCCCAGCGAACGTTTTGCCAATCGACATTGCCAATCGAGCCGATCGTGGCCCGGCAGCGAATGTGGATCTTGCGCATTTCGCCCGACGGCATGATCACGACGGCGTATTCGCCATCGCGAGCGAGCAGTTGGCAGGTGTTGCCGGCAGAGCGCGCGAGCTGACCACCCCTGCCCGGCTGCATCTCCACATTGTGAATCTGCAGGCCGAGGGGAATCGACTCGAGCGGCATCGAGTTGCCGACATCCGGCTCGACCTTCTCGCCCGACATGACCTTCATGCCGACCGTGAGGCCCTTGGGGGCCAGAATGTAGGCCTTCGCGCCGTCAGCGTAGTGGAGGAGCGCGATATCCGCGGTGCGGTTCGGATCGTACTCGATCGAGGCGACCACGGCCGGGACATCGTTCTTCTGACGAAGGAAATCGACCTTGCGGTAGATCTTGCGCGCACCACCGCCACGGAATCGCGACGTGATGTGACCGTGGGCGTTGTGGCCGGCACAGTCCGCAATACGGCTGGTGAGAGACTTCTCGCGGCGCTTGCCCTTCGTGAGGTGCGAGAAATCAAGCACCGACGAGTTGCGGCGTCCTGCAGAAGTCGGTTGGTAGACCTTGACGGGCACGGCTAGCTCCTAGGTTTGCTGGATCCGCGGATCAGACGGTCTCGAGGGTGTCGCCCTTGCGAAGCGTGACGATCGCCTTCTTCCAGGCGGGCGCCGCACCGGGCCGACCAAACGTGCGACGGCTCTTGCTCGGGTTGTTGACGATGTTGACCTTGACCACCTTGACCGGGAACAGGGCCTCGATGGCCTTCTTGATCTCGGACTTGTTTGCGTGCGGAGCCACGCGGAACGCGTGCTGGTTGCGAAGCCCCTGAAGGACCGTCGACTTCTCCGTCACGTGCGGACGCTGCAGAAGGTCGTAATATTGATTGAGCTTGGACATCTGCGAGCTCCTTATGCCTTCGGCGCGCGACCGAAGCGCTGCTTCATCGCCTCGAGAGCGGCGGGGGTGACAACCATCCAGCGACGCAGCAGGACCTGACGAGCGTTGAGGTCAGCGACCGTGCAAACATCCACCAGCGGAACGTTGCGCAGCGACAGGTAGAGCGCACGATCCGTCTCGTGGGTCACAACCGTCGCGCTACGCTGCATGCCGATCTGCGAAAGCGTCGCAAACGCAGCCTTCGTGCTCGGCTTGCCCTGCGGCAGCGAATCCACCACCGCAACCTCACCGTCGCGGAACTTGGTGAAAATGGCGTTGCGGACAGCCGCGCGACGCGCGTTGACCGGCATCGCGTAGGAGTAGTCGCGCGGACGCGGCCCCATCGTGACACCGCCACCGCGCCAGAGCGGCGACTTGTCGGTGCCCATACGCGCACGGCCCGTGTGCTTCTGCGGGTAGAGCTTGTGGTTCGGACCACGAACTTCCGCACGAGTCTTGGCCTTGTGGGTGCCAGCACGAGCGTTGGCCTCGTACATCACCACCGCGTCCTTCAGCGTTCGGCCGAGGACTCGGGTGCCAAAGACAGAGGCGTCCACTTCCGTCTTCTTGACGGCGCCGCCCTGAAGGATCTTAACCTCAGCCATGGATTCGCTCGCTTGCTTAGAACCAGCGATCAGTTAGTCGCCTTGATGCGAATGTCGACGCCGGCAGGCATGTTGAGCTTGCTCAACGCATCCACCGTCTTGGTCGTCGGGTCGGAGATGTGGATCAGCCGCTTGTGCGTGCGGATCTCGAACTGCTCACGACTCTTCTTGTCGATGTGCGGCGACCGCAGAACCGTGTAGCGCTCGACGCGCGTCGGAAGCGGCACCGGCCCAGCGACGCGAGCACCCGTACGCTTGCTCGTCTCCACGATGTCCAGGGCGGCCTGATCGAGCGCCTCGTGGTCGTAGGCTTCCATCCGGATTTGGATCTTCTCCTGCATGGTCGGACAGCTGTTGCAGCGTTACGGGTTCTGGTGGTCAGGTGGACGGCGCAGGCATCTGCATCCGTAAGCACTCCAGTCGCTTGGGGTTACATGAAACATGTGCTCCCAGGGACGTGTGCGGCCCAACAAGATAGCGATCCTGACCTGAGGGGTCAAGCACCCAATTCCTCAATTCTGCGCAGGCAAGGGACCTTCGGCCGCAGAAACGACTCCAAAACCGGCGATTTGCAGGTCCGCTTCACCCAACCCCTTGGTCAGGGATCGCAGCCTGGTTGCGTAGCCGAGGAATGCTCGCAGGGTGCCAGAGCCCTCCACGACCGCCCCCAGACGACCGTTGCGCACCTCCCGGATCTCGGCCTTCCGTAGATGCAGGTCCGCCAGAACTACCGACCCCGCTTCCTCCGGGGCCTGAACTCGAAAGTTCACCAGGGGCTCCATGCGATGGCAGCCAGCCCTGGAAACTGCAAGGCCGAGAGCATCCTCAACGGCAGCAGCAAATGCTACTCCAGGCCCATCCCCGCTCTCGAGCATGATCCGGTCCACTCGGACCTCGGCATCCACAACCTCTCCGCCGATGCGTCCTGGATGGCGTAGCCAAGCCCGGGCGATTTCTTCGGCTCGTTCGGCAAGGTGCGTCGGCACGGCATCTCCGATCTCCACCGAACAGCCGGAACCCTCAGGCCGCGGACGAAGGAAAACGTCCGCCGACGCGGCGGAAGGCTGGCCGGAGTTGCCCGCCACGGCGTGAGCACGCCCCTCGCCGGCGAGTCTCCAGCGCACCGCGACCCTGGGGCGAGAACGCCGGATGTCACACTTGGCCAGCTCTTCGACCCGCTCCGCAACGATCTCCAGGTGCAGCTCCCCAAGTCCTGCGACGATTGGCAGCCCAGTCTCCAGGTCGGTTGCAACCTGAAGGGTCGGATCATCCGCCAAGATGGCATCCAGCGCCCTGCGGAGCGAGTCGATCGCCCTGGGATCCGATGGTTCCAGGAGTATGGAGATCACTGGGGCCGGAAAGTCGCAACCGAGCAACACCTGCCCCCCTGCACAACTTACCAGGGTGTCCCCGGTCCGCGTGCTGGCGGGCACTGCCAACCCCACGATCTCGCCTGGCTTGGCCACCAACCTGGGCTGCCGGGCGGAGGCCTGCGGTGTCCAGAGATCGAGTGCCGGAAACGGCTCCGCCTCTCCGTTCCGCCAAAGCCACTCCCCTCGGGAGATCCGGCCATCGAACACCCGCGCGTAGGCAACGGTCTCCGAATCACGGTGCTCGACCTTGAACACCAGCGCCTGCAACGGGGCATCCTCCACCGGCGGCGGAAACCATCCCTCGACGCCGCGGCGATCGCGATCGCCAAGCGATGGCATGAGTTCCCCTACTGCGTCGAGCAGGATGTCGACACCGACACCGACGAGCGCACTCCCCGCCACCACCGGCACGATCGATCCCGCGATCGTCTGACGACGCAGCGCGGCGACAAGCTCCTCGTCCGTCACCGGAGCACCGGACAGAACCAGCGCGAGGAGTTCGTCGTCCTTGTCGGCACATGCCTCGACCGCGAGCTCGCGCGCCATCAGCAGCTCCTGCCGAAATCTGTCAGCATCGCGATCGGAGACGGAATCGACGAGCGAGGACAAGCCACCTCTCAGCACGTCTCCGACGCCAAGGAGTCGCCGGTCGTTGTCGAAGAGCGGAATCGCGATCGCAACAGGATTGCCACCCAGAACATCCACGACGGAACGCATGCACTGCGCGAAATCCGCGGAAGGCCGGTCCATCTTGTTCACGAAGACAATCCGCGCGCACCGCCAGCGGTCGGCCTTCTGCCACACGGTCCTCGTCTGGGACTCCACGCCGCGAACTCCGTCGAGCACGACGATGACCCCGTCGAGCACGCGAAGGCACCGCACAACCTCGGCGCTGAAATCCACATGACCAGGCGTGTCGAGGATCTGCAGGATCCATCGCTCCCATGCCACACGCACGGCTGCGCTCTGGATGGAGATGCCGCGTTCCTGCTCCTGCCGCATCCAATCCGTGGCAGCGGTGCCATCCTCGACCGAGCCCTGCGCAACTCGAGCTCCGGTCTCGAAGAGGATGCGTTCCGTCAACGTGGTCTTGCCCGCATCCACGTGCGCCACGATGCCGATCGTGCGCAGGACGTCTGCTGGTTGGTTCTCCATGTCAGGCACCGCGGAGCATCATGCCTTCGCAGCGAGGTCGCCGGGCTGCCAGCAACGGGTGCGTGCAGCCCCGCCTAGCAGCATACGAAGACAAGACAACGCCGAGCAAACTCGCCAACCAGACCGCCACAAATGCGAGCGGCCCCGAAGGGCCGCATGCATCGAGGGGTTTCACCCCTGGGACTCCGCGCCGCAACATCGCGACCACAGAGCCCAACATGACCAAGCAAGGAGCCTGGTCATCCAACTCGCCGGATCACCAAGCGAAGTGGCTGTAGGCGCTGTTCGCCTCTGCCATCTTGTGGACGTTGTCCTTCTTGGTGACGGCCGCGCCCTGGTTGTTGAAGGCGTCGAAAATCTCTTCCGCGAGTCGCTTGCTCATCGGCTTGCCGCGCTTCTCGCGCGACATGTCCACGAGCCAACGGATCGCCAAGCTCTGCTGACGACGGCGGCTGACTTCCTTCGGCACCTGGTAGGTGGCACCGCCGACGCGCTTGCTGCGGACCTCGACGCGCGGCTTGATGTTTTCGATGGCCTTGGTGAAGACCTCGACCGGATCGCCTTCGCCAAGCTTCTTCATCACCATGTCCATGGCATCGTAGAAGATCCGCTGAGCGGTGGTCTTCTTGCCCTGGAGCATGAGCTTGTTGATGAGCTTGCTGGCCAGCTTGTTGTCGTAGCGGGGGTCCCCCTTCAGGAAGACCTCAGTGGACTTGTAGGAACGCGGCATGACGTGTCTGGATGTGCGTTGCGAGTGACCTGAGCAGCGGATTCGCCCTTACTTCACTTCTTGGGGCGCTTGGTGCCGTACTTGGAACGGCTGCGACGACGGTTCTCGACACCAGAGGCGTCGAGGCTGCCGCGGAGGATGTGGTAGCGAACACCCGGGAGGTCGCGCACACGGCCACCACGCACGAGCACAATCGAGTGCTCCTGCAGGTTGTGGCCTTCACCGGGGATGTAGACGGTGGTCTCCTTGCCGTTGCTCAGGCGCACACGCGCGATCTTGCGCAGTGCAGAGTTCGGCTTCTTGGGAGTCATCGTCTTGACCTGGAGGCAGACACCGCGCTTTTGCGGGCAGCCATCCAGGACGGGCGACTTGCTCTTGTACTTGATCCGCTGGCGGCCCTTGCGGACGAGCTGGTTGATCGTTGGCATGTCTCAGGTCTTCGAACCGTGCGAAACGGGGCGGGGAGGATAGAGGAGAATCTTCAGAATGCAACCCCGCTCCGGCCCTTGCCGTCGCAGAGAACTGCTTGCGAGTGGGAAAATCGAGCGTCAGGGCGCCGCATGACTCTGCGGCGCATCAGATCTTGGCGTCCAGGCCTTGCTCCGCAGCGGGAGAATCATCGATGCCTTCGAGCCGGATGACAGGCCCACCAGCGTCGAGGAAGCCCTGCCGGCTCATGCGGCCGAGTTCCTCCGCCGCAGCCTGCAGGTCGATGTTCTTGAGCACGCGGGTCTTCTGGTACTCGCGGAAGCCCGTTCCCGTCGGCACCAGGTGACCGAGGATGACGTTTTCCTTGAGACCGACGAGTTCGTCGCGCTTGCCTGCCAGAGCCGCCTCGGTGAGGACCTTGGTGGTCTCCTGGAAGGAGGCCGCCGAGATGAAAGAGTCGGACTGCAGCGAGGCCTTGGTGATGCCAAGAAGGAGCGGCGCGCTGGTCGCCGGCTTCTTCTTCTCCGTGCGCAAGCGACCGTTCGCCTCGCGGAAGCGGAACTTGTCCACCACCGCGCCCGGCAGGAACTCGCTGTCGCCCGGATCCTCGACCTGAACCTTGCGCATCATCTGCGCCAGGATGATCTCGATGTGCTTGTCGTCGATGCTCACGCCCTGGGCGCGATAGACGGTTTGCACTTCGCGGAGCAGGTAGTTCTGGACCGCCTTCTCACCCTGAATCTCCAGGATGTCGTGCGGGACGAGCGGGCCGTCGACGAGCGGCTCACCGACGCTGACATGGTCGCCGCCGGTGACGCGCAAGTTCTTGCCTTGCGGAACAAGGTGCTCCTGCTCGAGGCCGCCCTCGCCCTTCAACAAGATCGTGCGCTTGCCACGACGCTTGTCGCCGAGCTCGACGACGCCGTCGATCGAAGCCAGCACGGCCGGATCCTTCGGACGACGAGCCTCGAACAGGTCCGTCACGCGCGGCAGACCGCCCGTGATGTCCTGCGTACCTTGGATCTCGCGAGGAGTCTTGGCGAGCATCGTGCCGGCCACGACCTTCTGGCCGTTCTCGACCTCGATGTATGCCTTCTCAGGAAGATGGCTGATCGAGAGGCGATTGCCGCGGTCGTCTTCGATGATGAGCAACGGGTGCAGATCACCCTTGTGCTCGATGATGACCTTGCGGGCCACCTTGGTGTCCGCGTCACGCTCCACGCGGAACGTCTTGCCTTCGAGCACGTCCTCGTAGCGGACGATACCGGACACTTCCGCGAGGATCGGATGGTGGTGCGGATCCCACGAGGCGAGGACGGTGTGCTCCTTGATCTCCTGGCGCTCGGTGACGTGGACGATGGCGCCCAACGGCACGGAGAACCGCTCGAGTTCACGGTCCTTCGGGTCCACGATGAGCAGCTCACCGCGGCGCTTCAGCACGATCGAACGGACGCCACCCTTCTCCTCTGCATTCGGGACGGGGACGATTTCGAGGTTCGCGAACTGCACGCGGCCAGCGCGCTTGTTCTTGAGCTCGGAGTCCTCGACCTTCTTCGACGCCGTTCCACCGATGTGGAACGTACGCATCGTCAGCTGGGTGCCGGGCTCACCGATCGACTGCGCAGCGATGATGCCGACCGCCAGTCCCGGTTCCGCCAATTGGCTGCGCGACAGGTCCATGCCGTAGCAGGCTGCGCACACGCCGATCGGCGCATCGCACGTAAGCGGCGAACGAACCAGGATGCTCTCGCTGGCCGTGACGCGCTCGATCTTCTTCGCGAGGTCGGAAGTGATCAGCTCGTTCTCGTTCACGATGACCTCGTCGGTCATCGGATCGACGATCGCCATGCGCGACGCGCGGCCGCGCACTGCGTCGACGAAGGAAACGGCAACCTTGTCGCCTTGGTAGACAGTGCCCTTCGACACGCCGTTGGCCGTGCCGCATTCATCCATCGAGATGACGACGTTCTGCGCCACGTCCGCGAGCTTGCGCGTCAGGTAGCCTGCGTCAGCAGTCTTGAGCGCCGTGTCCGCCAATCCCTTGCGTGCGCCGTGCGTCGACGAGAAGTATTCGAGCACGCGCAGACCTTCGCGGAAGTTCGCGCGGATCGGCGTCTCGATGATCTTGCCGCTCGGCTTCGCCATCAGGCCGCGCATGCCGGCGAGCTGACGGATCTGCTCGACCGAACCACGCGCCTTCGACATGACCATGCAGAAGATCGGGTTGACGTAGGGCTTGCCGCCGCGAGTGTCGTTGCGCAGCTCGTGCAGCATGTCCTCGCCGATGCGCTCGCGCGCGTGGGTCCACGCGTCGATGACCTTCAGGTAGCGCTCGCCTTCCGTGATGATGCCTCGCGCGTGCGCAAGGTGGACCTTCTCGATCTCCTTCTGCGTCTGCGCGATGATGCCTTCCTTGGTCGGCGGGACGATCATGTCGTCCTTGCCGAAGGAGAGGCCGGCGCGCGTTGCCGACTTGAAGCCGATCTCCTTCATGTTGTCGAGGAGACGCAGCGTGGCCTCGCGGCCCTGGCGGAGTTGGCAGTCCGCGATGATCCCTGACAACCCCTTCTTGTCGAGGTCGTGGTTGTAGAAGGGCATCCCCGGCTCGAGGATCTCGTTGAAGATGATGCGGCCGGGGGTCGTCTCGACCAGGGTCTTGCCGTCGGTGACGACCGTGTTGCCCTGGTTGCGCACTTCCACGCCAGCGGCGAAGGAGACCTTGATGCGCGCATGGATGTGCAGCTTGTCCATCGCGTAGGCCATCCAGACCTCGTCGCGACCTGCGAAGATCTTGCCTTCGCCGATCTCACCGGGGCGCTGGAGGCTCAGGAAGTAGCAACCGAGGACGATGTCCTGGTTCGGCGCGATGATCGGGCCACCGTGCGCAGGCGAGAAGATGTTGTTGATCGACAACATCAGCGTGCACGCCTCGATCTGCGCCTCGAAGGACAGCGGCACGTGCACAGCCATCTGGTCGCCGTCGAAGTCGGCGTTGTAGCCGGCGCAGACGAGCGGATGGATGCGGATGGCGTTGCCCTCGACGAGCACCGGCTCGAACGCCTGGATGCCCATTCGGTGAAGAGTCGGCGCGCGGTTGAGGAGCACCGGGTGGTTCTGGATCACCTCTTCGAGGATGTCCCACACCTCCTCGTCCTTGCGC
>CAZEQF010000090.1:0-12345 GCA_964514315.1 uncultured Singulisphaera sp.
CCAACCTCGATGACGACCTGCTGCGGTCGCGTCTGTCCGAGAACCTGTGGGAAGAAGGTGGCGGCGCTGCGCCCGAGAAGCGGCACGCGCAGATCTTCCGCAACTTCCTCAAGGGTGGCCTCGGCATCGACATCCCGTCGATCGAGTTCGTCGCGTGCACGCAGCGCTTCGTCGACCAGTTCCTCGCGAACTGCATCCAGCGCGACGCGCTGCATTCGAGCGCGTTCCTGTCGCTCGGCACCGAAGGCATCGTGGCGCGCATGTACACGATCCTCGTGGAAGGCCTGCGCAAGGCGGGCGTAGAGGAGCAGCACCTCGAGTTCTTCCACATCCACATCGCGTGCGACGACGAGCACGCGGCGACGTTGGCGGACATCCTGTGCAGCTTCCGCGCGCTTCCCGAATGGGACCGCTTGTGCAGGAAGGCGCTCGACCTCGCGCTGTGCCTGCGCCGCGACTTCTTCAACTCGCTGATGACGGAGATCCGTCGGCGTCGCGTGGACGGCCACCTGCAGCGCATCCAGCAGAAGCAGTCGCTGCTCACCGCAGAGATCGGCGACGAGCGGCTGTCGTTCACGCCCGCGCAGCGAAGCGCTACGCCGATGTACCAGAACACGGTCGAAGCGATGAACATCGACTTCACCGTGGACCGCGCGCCGTTCCCCGCCGAGGTGCTCGACGCGCGCGTCGTGCGGATCCCGCCGCACAAGAACAACGAGCGCCACAAGCACGCGCACGAGACCGTGTTCTACATCGTCTCGGGCACGGGCCGCGTGATGGTGGACGACCGCTGGGTCGCCGTGCAGCCAGGTTCGTGCGTGTTCGTGCCGCGCTGGGCCGTGCACCAGTCGCAGAACCAGGGCGACACGGAGATGGTGATCCTCGCGATCACCGACTTCTACCTCACGGGCAAGGCGTTCTTCGGCGACTACGACTCGACGGCGCGCATGAAGCAGAAGAAGGGCTGACGCACGGCGTCGGCGTCGCGGCCTCGACGCGTCGATGCGCACGCAGCAGCGCGGCGACGGACGAAGAGCGGCGCGGCGGATCCCTTCTGCTCGCCGCTCAGAACGCGGGCCCGAGCGGCTGCAACACGACGTGCGCGCCGATCGGCGCGTCGTCGGCGAGCTTCGCTGCGCAGCAGTAGCGCACGTCGGCCTCGCCGCCGCTCGCCGTGATGAGCTCCTGCTCCATCGCGTCGGGCGCGGCGAGGTGCTGCTGTCCGTCGAGCACGCGCACGCGGCACGAGGAACAGCACGCAGCGCGGCACGAGAACTCGACCGGCGCGCGGTAGGCGTCGCAGGCGTCGACGAGCACGGTTCCCGCCTTGGCGTGCATCGTGCACGCGACCGATGCGCCGTCGTCGGATCGGACGTCGACGCGCACGCTCGCCTTGCCGGTCATGTGGCGATCCTGTTCACGCTTCGTCGGCGTCGAGGATGTCGCGATACATCTCGGCGATCTCTTCGCGAGCGCCGTCGAGCTCCTCGGGCGTCTTCACCGGCAGGAAGCGCGACTCGATGCCCGTGCGGCGGACCTTGAGGTAGTGCGACGACAGCGTGCGCGTGACTTCGCCGACGAGATGCTCGACCTGCACGGCCTTGCGGCCTTCGACGGTCTTCTCGACGTAGTACCAGCCGAGGTCGAATTCGCGGTCGAGCGACGCGGCAGAGAACGTGAACGTGTTGCAGTTGAAGACGTCGACGATCTCGTGGCGGAAGTCCGCCGGGTAGCGCAGTTGTTCGACGAGTTGCACCTTGCCTTCGAACAGGTAGGGCGCGCCGCCGACGTCCTCGGGCCACTTGGGCGCCACCTCGACGGTCGCATCGCACTTGCTCGCGATGTGCGCGCCGACCATGTCGGGATCGAGGCGCGCGCCGAGGTTGTCGACGTTGCGCACGAGCAGCCACTTGCCGCCCGCGCCGAGGAACGTCTTCAGGCAACCGGAGCCGCGGAACGCCGCGGGGAAGTCGCCGTGGCCGGGACCGTAGGCCGACACGCCGCCGTCCGCGGTGCGGAACAGCTCGCCGTTCTTCTCCATGCGGACGGAGACGAACTGCGTGAAGTGGTGGATCTGGCTCGCGTCGAGGCCGAAGTTGTCGTGCTGCGCGAAGTGCGCCTTCGTCGCTTCGTCGGTCGCGTAGCTGTTCATCAAGAACACGTGGACCTTGCCGCCGTAGCGCTTCTGCACGGCCAGCACGTCCGCCATCACGAGCGCGAGGAACGACTTGCCGCGGCCGAGCACGTCGACGACGCCCTTCACGACGCCGCCAAAGCGCGTCGCCATGCCGCCGTTGAGCACGACCATGCCGACCTCGCCCTTCTGGAACGCGGCGGCGCCGAGCGCGTGGAGTTCGGCGCGAGCCTTCGTCGAGGCGCCGGGCAGCTCCTTGATCGTCTTCGGCGGCGGCGCGAGCAGTTCGCCCTGCACGAGATTGCCGGCCTTGGACAGGCGGCCCGCGGCGAGGTCCTTCTGCCATCGCGCGAGCAGCGCGCGGTCGAAGCCATAGCGGAGGAACGGTGCGAACAGACTGTCAGAAGCGTCAGCCACGATGCAGAACGGTAGCGCGCCCGCACCTGCCGCGCGAGCGAGCGAATGGCAGCGCGCGCGACACCGACCCTGCGCGATCGTCGTGCGGCCCGTCGCATGGACAATTCGGGCCGAGTCCCTAGAAGTGACTCCACGACACCGCGGCGGCCGTGGCCGTCCCCGAAGCCCGATGGACGCGTCGCGGGATCGACGCGGAATCCGCTGGCTCCGCCGTGAACTCGCACCTTGCGCCAGGCCGTCGTTGCCTGGATTCGCTCGCAGGCGGTTTGCGAACAGACCTCCCTTCCCCATCCCACGTGCCGAGATCGCCGCGAACCGAACCGACGAGCGCAGAGGCGGAGCCATCGCGCATCGCGCTCGACGGCCCGCTGCGACCGCTCGGCGGCGTCGGCCCGAAGACGGAGGAACGGCTGCAGGCTGTCGGCATCGCCACCGTGCTCGACCTGCTGCTGCGGTTCCCGCGCCGTTGCCGCGAACTCGTGGAGCTCGAGGTTCCCGACGCGGCGCACGCAGGCCAGCTCGTGCGCATGCGCGGCGTCGTCACCGCGGCGCGGCGCGTGTTCCTGCCGGGCCGACGCGCGATGGTCACGATCGCGTTCCGCACCGAGTCGGGCGCTGCGTTCGAGGCGCCGTTCTTCAACCAGCCGTGGCTGGTGCGCGCGTATCCGGTCGGCAGCGAGAAGGTCGTCGAGGGCACGCTCGTGCAGAAGGGCAAGCGCTTCTCGGTGCAGGGCGCGCGCGTGCTCGCCGCAGACGCCGCGCACAAGGGCGCGGTGCAACTGCGCTACGCGGAGATCGACGGCGTCGCGGCGTCGCGCTTCCAGGCGTGGGTTGACGCGGCGTTGGAACACGCTGACTGGAGCTCATACTCGCTGCCGGAGCTGCCTGCCGAGCTCGCGGAGTTCGGGCTCGATGCGCGCGCGCTGTTCTTCGCGATGCACCGGCCGAAGGACCTCGAGGAGCACGAACGCGCGCGCCGTCACTTCGCCGTGCGCGAGGCGGTGGCGTTGTTCGCCAAGGTCGAAGCGGCGCGATCGCGGCGCACGCAACGGCGCGCGGAGCCGTTCGTCGTCGATGCAGCGATCGAAGCGCGGATCCGCGCGCGCCTGCCGTTCGCGTTGACGGACGAGCAGGACCACGCGGTGCGCGCGATGTGGCGCAAGCTCGAAGGCCCGGCGCCGATGGGCGTGCTGCTCCAAGGCGACGTCGGCACGGGCAAGACCGCGGTCGCGGTCGCCGCGGCGCTCGCGGTCGTCGCGCGCGGCGCGCAGGCCGCGTTCCTGTTGCCGACCGAACTGCTCGCGGAGCAGCACTGCCGCACGGTGTCGCTGTGGCTCGACGGCTCCGGCGTCTCGGTCCAGTTGCTCACGGGCAGCCTCGATGCGCGCACGCGCAGGACGCTCGCCGCGACGATGCGGCAGCCTGGGCCGCGCATCTGGTTCGGCACGCATGCGCTGCTGTCAGACGACGCAGAGTTCGCGCGGCTCGGGCTCGTCGTCGTCGACGAGCAGCATCGCTTCGGCGTCGGCCAGCGCATGCAATTCGTGCAGAAGGGCGACGACCCGCACGTGCTCGTGATGACCGCGACGCCGATCCCGCGAACGCTCGCGCTCGCGTTGTTCGGCGACCTCGACCTCGTGTCGTTGCGGCAGCGTCCGCACGGCAGGCCGTTGCCGCGCGCGGTGCACGTGCCGGCCGCGGAGTGGCCGCGCGCACTCCGGGCGATCGCGCGCGCCGTTCGGCGCAAGGGCCGCGTCTACGTCGTCTGCCCGGCAGTCGGCGAGGACTCTGCGAAGGGCTCTGCGGTGCGCGTGTTCGAGGAGCTGAAGGCGCAGTTCCGCTGCCGGCTCGTGCACGGTCGCATGGCCTCGAGCGAGCAGCAGGACGCGCTGTCCGCGTTCCGTCGCGGCGACTGCGATGTGCTCGTCGGCACGACGGTGCTGGAGGTCGGCGTCGACGTGCCACAGGCGACGCTGGTCGTGGTCGTCGACGCGGACCGCTTCGGGCTCGCGACGCTGCACCAGTTGCGCGGACGCGTCGGGCGCGGCGGCAGGCGCGGCCTCTGCGTGCTGTGCGGCGAGACGACGGATCGCGTGCAGGCGCTGACGAAGACCACCGACGGCTTCGAGCTCGCCGAGGTCGACCTCATGTTGCGCGGCAGCGGCGAACTGCTCGGCACGCAGCAGAGCGGCTTCTCGGAGTTGTGCGCGCTCGACCCGATCGCCGATCGCGAGCTGCTCTTGCGCGTGCGCAAGGCGGTCGCCGGAGACGACGCATGAAGGCGCGTGCGCCGATCACCGCGGACGAAGCGCGCGCGATCGACCGCGATGCCGCGCAGCGGCTCGGCATGCCGACGATCCTGTTGATGGAGAACGCGGCGCGCGCGGTCGCCGGGTTCGCGGCGACGATGGGGGATCGCTTCGTCTTGCTGTGCGGCAGCGGCAACAACGGCGGCGACGGCCTCGCGGCGGCGCGGCATCTCGGCCGCGAGCGTTGCCTCGTGCATGCGCTCGCCGAGCCCGATCCCGCCCGCGCGCCCAATGCCGCGCTGCAGCTGCGCATCCTGCGCGCAGCGGGCTGGGACGTGCGCATCGGCGCGTTGCCGGAAGCCTCACTCGTCGGCGATGCCGTGGTCGTCGACGCGCTGTTCGGCACGGGGCTGTCGCGTCCGCTCGACGGCGATGCGCGGCGTTGGGTCGAATTCGCGAACGCGTTGCCGGGCAAGAAGCTCGCGGTCGACATCCCGTCGGGCCTGCACGCGGACACCGGCGAGATCCTCGGCGTCGCGTTCCGCGCCGACGTGACGGTCACGTTCGAGGCGGAGAAGGTCGGCATGACGCTGCGCCATGGACCGCGGCTCTGCGGCCGCGTCGAGGTCGCGAGCCTCGGGCTGCCGTAGCGACGCGTGCTTCACGACGTCGAAGGCTCCTCTTCGCACGCGTCGGCGAACGGACGTCGCTGCCTCCGCAAGGAAGCGGGGCCAGCTCCTCCGCCGCACCGATGCGGCGACCTAGCCGTTCGCGCGCCAGAACTTCGCGATCGCCGCTGCGAACTCCGCGGGCTTCTCCATCGGCAGCATGTGCCCCGCGCCGTCGACGATCGCGAGCGAGCCGCGCGCGCCCGCGGCTTCGGCCATCGCGCGCGCGTCGCCTGGCGGCGTCAACGCGTCGAGGGCTCCCGAGCACGCGAGCACGGGGAACGTCGTCGCACGCAATGCATGCATGCGGTCCGGCCGCTGCGCCATTCCCGCCAAGTCGGCGAGGATCGTCTCCACCGGCGTGCGTTCGATCATCGACTGCAGCCGCGCGCGAACGAACGCAGGCGCGTCCGCGGGCACGAGCTTCTGCAGCATCTGGTCGCACAGCCAGCGGCGGCCGTGTTCGACGACGCCGCGGGCCATAGCCTTGCGGCCTTCCTTCGCCGCATCGGTGTCGGGCGTCGCCTTCGTGTCGACGAGCGCGAGCGAACGGACGAGCTGTGGATGGCGTTCGGCGAACGCGAGCGCCGCGTAGCCGCCCATCGACAGCGCGACGACGTCGACGGGATCGTCGCACAGCGTGCGCGCGATCGCCGCGAGGTCGTCGGCGAAGCGCTCCATCGAGTGGATTTCGTCGCCGGCCCACGCGGACTGGCCGTGGCCGCGCAGGTCGACGGCGCACAGCGCGCGCTGTTCGCCGAGCGGCGAACGCATCGCGTCGAGCCACATGCGCGCGTCGAGCGGATAGCCGTGCACGAACAGCGCGAGCCCGTTCTGCGCGAGGCCGCGCGCGGTCTCGCCGCGAAGGTGGACCGCGAGGCGCGCGCCGTCGACGTCGACGAAGCGCGTCTCGATCACGCCTTCCTCCAACGCAGCTTCGACACGCACTCGACGTGGTAGGTCTGCGGGAACATGTCGAACGCGTGCACCGACTCGAGCTCGTAGCCGCCGGCGATGAGGTCCTTGAGGTCGCGCGCCATCGTGTTGGGGTCGCACGAGACGTAGACCATGCGCGGGGCTTCCAGCGCGAGCAGCTGCGGCAACGCGCGCTTCGCGCCGACGCGCGGCGGGTCGATCAACAGCAGGTCAGGGCGCAGCTTGTTGCCCTTCAGATACAGCTCGGTCGTCTGCCGGTAGTAGTGCACGTTGTCGCAGCCGTTCTGCTTCACGTTGACGCGGCCGAGCGTCGCGGCGCGACGTTCGTCCTCGACGCCGACGACGCGCGCGAAGTTGCGCGACAGCGGCAGCGTGAACAGGCCGACGCCCGCATAGAGGTCGAACGCGAGGTCGCCGCGCTCGCCTTCGACCGCGTGCGCGACGAGCTTCTCGACGAGCAGCGAGTTGCCCTGGAAGAAGCTCTCCGGCTCGACGAAGTACGAGAACCCGAGCACGCGGTGCTCGACGAGGTCCTTGCGCACGCCGGGCAGGTCCGGGGCCCACGAGGCGCCCGAGACGCCGCACGCGCCTTCGATCTGGTGCACGCGCTCGCCTTGCGGCACGCGATGCAGCGCAGCGCGCAGTTCGGGGATCGCCTGCTCCAGTTCGGGCACGAGCACCGGGCACTCCTGCAGCGGCACCACGGTCTTGGTGAACGCGCGGTGGAAGCCCATCTCGCGGCGGTCGACCTTGATCTGCGTGCGCGCGCGGTATTGCCACTCGGCTGCGGTGTGGATCGGCACGTCGCCCTGCCACTCGATGCCGCCCATGCGCACGAGCGCGTCCTTGACGAAGCCCGCCTTCTGCCGGACCTGTTCTGCGTAGTCGATGTGCTGGAAGTGGCAGCCGCCGCAATCGCCGAAGTGCTGGCAACGCGGCGCGCGCCGATGCGGCGACGGCGTGAGCACTTCGCAGACCTTCGCCATCGCGTGGCGCTTGTCGATCTCCGTCACTTCGACCCGCAGGCGGTCGCCGGGCGCGCCGAACGGCACGAACAGCGCCATGCCTTCGTGGCGGGCGATGCCGAAGCCGCCGAATGCGAGTCGTTCGATCGTGACTTCGAGGCTCGCGCCGATCTCCAGGGTGCTCATCGTGGGGCGAGGACGATAGGAGCGCATTGGCAAATCGCCAGCGGCTGCGGCGCGCCGTCCGTCACTTCGTTCGCGACTGCACGAGGATCGAAAGCGCGACGCACGTGAACGCGACGAAGAACCGTCCGTCGGGCGCGGGCTGGCCGAACATCGTGCCGAGCGACGCGGCGACGAGCGGTTGTGCGTTGATGTAGAGCGCCACCGTCGAGCTGGTCGTGTGGCGCAGCGCCCACGCGTTGAGCAGGTAGGTCGTCACGGTCGCGCCGAGCACGCCGAACAGCGCGAACCACAGCACCGGCGGCGTCGTCGCGAGCGCGAGGTTGTCGCCGGTCATCGCCGGGCCGCTGTAGAACGGAACCGACAGCACGCCGAACAAGAACAGCATCCCCGTCGCGCGGTAGCTGTCGATCGACGCGCCGATGCGCCGCATGAGCACGAGGTGCGCCGCGAATGCGAGTCCGTTGCAGACGGACAGCGCGTCGCCGAGCAGTTGTTCTTCCGACAGCGGCTCGCCTGCGAGGAGCATCTGGTCCACGCGCAGCAGCCACGCGACGCCGGACAGCGCGGTGGCCACGGCCATGGCCTTGCGCAGCGTCAACCGTTCCTGGCCGAAGGCCGCGGCCAGCAGCAGCGTCCAGGTCGGGATGCACGCATTGAGGACGACCGAATGCGTCGCGGTGGTGCGCGCGAGCCCTTCGGCGAACAGGACCTGGTTGGCGAACACGCCGAGCAGCGACGCCAGCAGCAGCCACGGCACGGTGCGGCGTGGCACCGGCCCGCGGCCGAGGATCAGCGCGATCGGCAGCAAGAGGCACGCGGCCGCGCACACGCGGAACCCGATCCACGCCTGTGCCGGCACTGCTCCGAGCAGCTGCTTCGTGACCACGAAGTTCGCGCCGAAGATCAGCGAGACCGTGAGCAGCGCGAGGTGGACGCGGGCTGTGGGGGGCGGCAAGGGCGCGGCATCGTGGCGACGGGTGGGGCCGTTGCAAGCGGCGCAGGCCGGCCGCTCGATTCCTTCCGACCGCCATGCGCGGCAAACGTGTCGCTGCCGCTCCTCGGTCGGCGCCTTGCCCGCTACGATCCCGCGCCTTCCGAACCGGCGTTCGCACCGTCCGGCAGCCCGCACACGCGCTGCCACCACCCCTCCGGTGCGCGCCCGAGATCCGCCCATGATCGCAACCGTCGCTGTGTTCCTGTCGTCGCTGCTCGCCGCGCCGCAGAACCCGTCGCTCCGCCTGCCCGCCTCGCAGCAGCCGCAGCCGAATCCGTCGGCCACCGTGCAACGGCCGGTGTCGGAGATCGACCGCTTCGTGCGGCATGTCGCGCGGCTGCGCACGGCGCCGGTGGAGGTCGAGCGCACGCTGCAGACGATCGCGCAGGAGTTCCCCGACGTGGAGGCGTTGATCCTGCAGCGGCTGCCGGCCGCGCTCGCGAACGAACTGCAGGACCTCATGGTCGCGGCGCGTCGGTTCGCGACGCAGCGCATCGCCGACGAGATCCAGTTCCAGCTGCTCGCGCGTCCGGTCGGCGAGGCCACGCGCGATCTCGTCGAGACGATGGCGACGCTGAAGGGCGAACGTCGCAACGAAGCGCTGCGCGCCTGCATCCGCGGCCGCATCGCCGGCGTGCGTCGCGCGGCGACCGAGTCGCTCGCGCGCACGGCGACGAAGGACGACCTCGACTTCGCGCTGGAGCTCGTCGACGAACAGCAGCTCGACTTCCGTCTCTCGGGCATCGACCTGCTCGCCGCGGTGCCGACGCCGCGCGCGCGCGAGCGTCTCATCCAGCTGCTCGCGAAGGATCCCACGGTCGCCGGCGCCGCGTGCGCCGCGTTGCAGCGCCGCTTCGCCGACGCGCGCGCGGACCTCACGGCGTTGCTCATGCAGCCCGCGATCGACCGTTCGTTCCACTACGCCGCGTTCCTCGTCTGCAGCGAGGACAAGGACGGCACGCAGCTGCCGCCGGTCGAGGCCGTTCCTGCGCTCGGAGCGGCGCTGAAGGGCGTCGATCCGATCGCCAAGAGCCTCGCCGGCATCGCGCTCGGCCGCATGTGCTACTACGGCAAGGCGGACGCGGCCGACGATGCCGCGGTCGTCGCGGCGTTGCTCGACGTGGTGGTGGGCGCGAGCTTCGTGCCGAACTACCAGTTGCTGCGCGGCCCGGCGGAGAACGCGCTGCAGCGCCTCACCGGCCGCACGGGGACGGAGACCGTCGCATGGCGCGATTGGTGGAAGGAGGCGCAGAAGGGCTTCGCGGGGCTGCGTTCGCGCATCGACCTCAAGGCGGATCAGGCTGCGTTCGCAGTGGTCGTGTTGCGCGACGACCGTCGCGTGGTGCGCCTCCTCGGCGAGCAGCTCGCCGACCTGCCCACGATCGCAGGCGCGCTCGAATACGTCGTCGACGCCGAGCAGATGCGCCAGCTCGTGGCTTCGCTCCAGCAGTCCGGGTTCATGCAGCCCGGCGCGATCGTTCCGCCTGCGGGCGCGCCGATCGCCCGCACGTTGGAGCTCTCGGTCGGCGACGCGCGCACGCAGGTCGGCGCGCCGATCCAGGCGATGCCCGCGTTCGATGCGCTCGCAGCGCTCGTGGACCGCGCCGCCGAGCAGGAGTTCTGGCAGTTGCTGCGCCATCCCGCGGACGAGCCCGAACGCGGCGCGTTCTGGCGCGCGGAGCGTCGCGCCCGCCTGGCGCAGACCGACCCGATGGAGAACGCGCGGCGCTCGCTGCGGCGCGCAGTCCGCGTGTGGCCCTTGTGCTCGCCGGTGCAGAAGAAGCTCGTGCTCGCGTGGATGCTGACGCTCGACAAGCGCGGCGAGGTCGCGAGCGAAGCCGACGGCCGCGGCCTGTTGCAGCTCGCGGAGTCGGCGCCGCAGTTCGGCGAGGAGGAGATGGTGCTGTGCGAGCTCGCCGCGAGCTCGCCCGGCGACTCCGTGTGGCGCGAATGCGTCGACGTCACAGCGCGCCGCACCGCGCGCAACCGCGCGTCGATCGACCGCGTGTTCGCGGTGCTCGGCGCCGACCGCGTTCTGCAGGCGCTGGCCGACGAACGCGTCGAAGTGCGCCGTGCCGCGATCGACCAGGCGGTGGCCGCGCGCGACCTGCGCGCGCAAGAGCCGTTGATCCAGCGCTTCGACGACGAGGACCCGACCGTGCGCCGCGCGGCGGTGTTCGCGGTGGGGCAGCTGCGGCTTTCCGCGGCGCGCGAGCCGTTGGTGAAGCGCATCCTCGACGAGCAGACGGACCCGTTCCTGCGGCGCGACGCGTTGCTTGCGATCGGCAAGATCGGCGGCGACGGCGCGTTCTCGTTGCTGCAGCGCGCGCTCGCATCGCCGGTGCAGGCGGATCGCGACGCTGCGTTGCGCGGCCTCGGCGAACTCAAGGACCCGCGCGCGGCGGACCAGCTCGCGGAGATCTTCGCGGCCAGTGTCGGCCAGCCCAACGCGGAGCTCGCGCGCGCCTACTTGACGCGCATGGGGCAGGCGTTGGCGGTGCCGGCGTTGCGCAAGCAGCTCGACACCAAGAACCCCGACGTGCGCCAGGAGATCGTGCTCACGCTCGCGACGTGGCAGGACCCGCAGAACGTGCCCGACCTCGTCGAACTGCTGCAGCGCCGCCACGAGCCGATCCTCGTCGCCGGCATGCTGTCGGGCACGACGGGCCTCGACCTCGACAGCGTCGGCGATCCGGTCTACGCGCTCGACGCGTGGTATCGCGACCATCGCCAGGAGCCGCAGTGGCGCTGGCTGCTGCAGGCGCTGGAGCGCGACAAGATCCTGCACTCGCTCGAGGAGGACCAGTTGTCGGCGCAGCAGAGCCTCGCGGCGTTGCCGGAGCTCGCGCGCCTCATGTGCGACGCGGAGCACGGCCGCATCCGCGTGCTCGCGTCGGCGGTGCTGCGCCAGCAGTCCGGCGAGGACTACGGCACGCTGACGACCACGACGCCGGCGGATGTGCGCCAGTCGATCGCGGCGCGCTACCGCGAACTCTACGAAGGCGCGCGCGCGGCGCAGGGCCGTTGAGCGCGTCCGGTTGCGAGGCACGGGACACGGCATGAAGGGTTCTTGGCCTTGGCTCGCAGCGGGCTCGCTCGTGTTCGTCGCGGGCTTCGTCGCGCTGCGTTCGCAGTCGTCGGTGCTCGCGGCCGAGCGCGAACAGGACGCTGTGCGCGCGCTGGCCTCGGCCAACGGCGTGCGCGCGTCGTCGGCGCTCGCGTTGCGCGCGCTGTCGCTCGAACTCGACGCGGACGCGTTCGCGGCGTTGCTGCGGCGCTTTGCCTCGCTGCGCGCGGAGTTCGGCGGCGAATCGACGGAGCCGCTCGCGGCCATCGCGGCGCTCGGCGACGAGGCGGCGGCGCGCGCATGGGCCGCGGATCCCGCCGGGGCCGGTCAGGCCTACGCGCGCCACCGCGTCGAGCCGCAGGCCGTGAACGGCGTCGCGTTCGAGCAGTTGCAGAAGCTGTTCGCGATGCGGCCGTCGGGCCGCGGCGACTGATCGCCCGCGGGCCGCGGTCCTCGGCACGAAGCCGTGCGCCGTCTTGCGCCGCGCGGGAACGACGTTGAGGAGTCTTTTCGGCCCGGTATCGTCTTCGCGCCCTTTCGTCCGAACGACCCCCACGCACGACCATGACCGACGTCGCCGCCATCGCCCAGAAGATCCAAGGAGAAGCCAAGGTCTTCGACTCCGTCCGCACGGCCCTGCAGCAGGTGATCGTGGGGCAGGAGCAGTTGATCGAGGGCCTCCTTATCGCGTTGCTCGCCGACGGCCCAACCGTGATCGACGGCGCCGAG
>CAZEQF010000091.1:0-12306 GCA_964514315.1 uncultured Singulisphaera sp.
CGTGCAACGGCACAGGTTGCCCGCGAGGCACTGCTTGACCTCGTCGCGCGACGGGTTGGGGTTCTGCACGAGGAGCGCCTCTGCCGTCATCAGCACGCCCGGCGTGCAGTAGCCGCACTGCGCGGCGCCGAGGTCCGCGAACGCGTCCTGCAGCGGGTGCAACACAGGCCCGTTGGCCAGGCCCTCGACCGTGCGGACCTGCTTGCCCACCGCGTCGAGCGCGAGGTAGAGGCAGCTCAGCACCGGCGTGCCGTCGATCTGCACCGTGCAGGCGCCGCATTCGCCGAGTTCGCACCCGTGCTTCGTGCCGCAGAGGTCGAGCTCCTCGCGGAGCACCTCGAGCAGGGTCTTGTGCGGCGCGAACGCGCACTGATGGGGTTCGCCGTTGACGACGAACGTCGCGAGGACCTTGTCCGGATCGCTCATGGGGGCGAAGACGATAGCGACCGCCCCCCACCGGATCGAGCGCGGGGTGGCCTCGCCGGAGCCGGGCCACGGGTTGTCGACGCATGCGACCGTGGACGGCGCAGCGGAATCCGTCCGGCTCGGCCGGGGGCGGCCGCGATCAGCGGGCCGCGCGGCGCATCGCCGACGCCGCCGGCCAGGCTACGAGCACGTAGACGAGCGCGCCGATCACGGCGACCGCCGCGAAGCCGGCGTGGATCGCGAGGATCAGCGCCACGATCGACCCGATCACCGACGCGGCGCTGTTCGCGCCCCACGCCCACGGCACGTGGTCCGTGGAGATCCGTTCCACGAGGCGGATCCCCTGTGGAAAGAACATCCCCATGGGGAACGCGAGGACCGCAATCAGCGCGATCGACAACGCGATCTTCGCGGCGATGGGCCACGCGAGCGCAGAGCTCGCGAACAACGGCGGCAGCACCGCGTTGTAGGCCAGCAGCAATCCCAGGAGCCCGAGCGACAGGCGCGCGAAGCCGAGCTTGCCGCTCGCGAACAGGCGGTCCGAGCAGAACGAACCGGCGCCGCTCGCGAGCAGGAAGGCCAGCAGCACGACGGACACCGCGTAGACCGGATGGCCGAGGAACATCGTGAAGCGCTGGATGAACGAGATCTGCACCGCGATGTAGCCGACGCCGAGCGCAGCGAAGTAGGCGACGACGAGGCCACCGCCGCGCCGCGGCGAAGGAGCGCCGCCGCTGTGCGGCGAAGCAGCCTCGCCGCGACGACGCAGCAGCAGCGGCAGGACGATCAACGCGGCGATCAACGCAGCGAAGCCGCAGCCCATCCAGAACAACATCACCACCGTGCCGCCGAGCAGGCCCGTTCCCGCCGGGTCGAGATAGAGGCCGAAATCCGAGAGCCGGTTGAGCCCGGTGAAGAAGAAGTAGGGGCGGTCGTCCGTCGGCGCGTCGATGTCGACCAGGAACTCGTCGCGGAAGCGATCCGGATCCTCGCTGCGGATGTAGGCCGCCTCGATCGACTCCCTGCCCGGCTCGTGCGCAGTGCGCTTCCAGGCCGCGACGGCGTCGCGCATGGTCAATTCGCCGCGCGAACGCATCGAAGCGACCTCCGCGCAGAATCCGTTCTCCCCCATCGCTCCGCGCGTCGAACCCGGCGCGAAGATCACGTCGAGCGACAACTCCGCGCATGCGGCATCGAGCTTCTCGATCTCGTCCTTGCGCAGCGGCGAGCGGCCGACGAGCACCATGCACTCGTTGCGCGAATTGCGCGCGATGTAGAGGTGCGAGCGCCAGTCCGCGACCGAGAGGCGCGCGAGCGACTCGCGCACCATCGACACGAGGCGCAGGCATTCGACGCCGCCGTGGCGATAGACGTAGAACACGCCTTCGGGCTCGAGCTTGCCGAGGAACTCGACGAACGCGTCGACGGTGAAGAGGTTGGCCTCGGACAGCGCGAACGCGGCGGAGCCGCTCGCGACGCCGGTCTGGATGAACGTGATCGTGAGGCTGTCGTAGCGCTCGTCGGTTCCACGCACGTAGCTGCGGCCTTCGCCGTTGCGCAGCGCGTAGTTCGGGTCGCGGACGATCTCGTCCATGCCGTAGCCCGGGAAGCGGCCGAGCGCGGCCTCGACGATGCCAGGGTTGATCTCGACGCCGGTGACGCGCTCGGCTCCGAGTTGCTTCGCGAGCAACATGCCACGCCCGCCGCCGGCGCCGATCTCGAGGCATCGACGATGGCGGTCGAGCACGAACGGCAGCCGCTCGAAGTTCGTGCGCGCGACGTATTCCTTCGTGCGTTGCGGATCCTTGCTCGGGATCGTCGTCTGGCACGACGAATCGATGCGCACGTAGATCTGGCCGTCGCCCTTCGTCGGGAAGAAGCCTAGGCGCGACACCGCGTTCCAGTCGCGCGCGAGCTCGACGTCGTCGAGGACCCAGTCGTCGACGCCGCCGAGGATCGTGCGGTGCGACTGGAGGTCGACGAGCGAACGTTCGCTGTTGCACAACGGCAAGCAGCCAGCGACCACGACGAGCGCGGCGGCGGCGCGGCGCGAGCCGAGGCCGCCGTGCGCATGCGCCAGCAGGAACGCGCCGATCGCAGCCAGCGCCCCGATCGCGAAGATCCCCTGGTCGCCGCCGACGAGGTCCATGAGCGGCAGCACGAGCAGGCATCCGAGCCCGCCACCCGCGAGGTCTGCGCCGTAGAGCTTGCCCACGCGGTCGCTGTTCGCGCGCAGCACGAGCGCAATGACGAGTCCTATGAGGAACATCGACGGCAGCAAGAACATGCTGCCGGTCATCACGCGCTGCACTTGCGACAGCAGCGACTCCTGGCCCTGCACCGCGTGCTGCATCGCGCGATCGACGGCGACCTCGAGCGAGAAGCCGAGCACGAGCGAAGCTGCGTAGGCCACCGCCAGCCACGGGATCATGCGCGCGATGCGCGACCCGTCGAACCACCGCGGGAACGCCGCGAGCGCGACGCCGGCGGAGCCGAGGCCCAGGAACGTCGTCGAGATCGCGAGGAACGCGAGCCCGCTGTTGAACTGGATCGAGAAGGCCCGGGTCAGGAACTGCTGGACCAGCAGCATGCTGCAGGTCGTCAGCAGGAACCCCGCGTAGAGGGCCCACGGAACCGCGCGCGTGGCGGACGTGCCGGAGCCGCTCGCCATGGCTCAGCCCGCTGCGTGCCGCGAACGTCCGCGCGACGGCGCGCCGCTGCGCTTGCCGCCACGACCGCCGCCGCCCTTCGGCGCACCGCGTCCGCGGAAGGACGGGAACGCGCCCTCGTCGCCCTTCTCGCCCTTCAGGTGGCTGTGCACCGCGTCGAACATGCGCCGCTCGCTCGGCGCGACGAGCGAGATCGCGCGGCCCTTGCGGCCGGCGCGGCCCGTGCGGCCCGTGCGATGGATGTAGTCCTCGAGGCCGAGCGGGAAGTCGTAGTTGACCACGAGGTCGATGTCGTCGACGTCGATGCCGCGCGCCGCGACGTCGGTCGCGACGAGGAAGCGCACCTTGCCGCGCGTGAACGCCTGCAGCACGACGTGGCGCTGCTCCGCGCCCTTGTCGCCGTGGATCGCGTCCGCGGGCAGGCCGTCGCGCTTCAGCATGTTGCCGAGCTTCTCGCAGCCGATCTTCTTGTTGACGAACACGAGCACCTTGCCGGGCTCGTTCTCCAACAGACGCTCCAGCACGCTCGGCTTGTCGGTCACGGACACGGCCGCGAAACGATGCGAAATCGTCTTGGCGGATTGCGAACGCGTGCCGATCTGCACGCGTTCGGCGTGCGGCAGGAAGTCGTTGACGAGGCCTTCGACTTCCTTGGGCATCGTCGCGGAGAACAGCAGGTTCTGCCGCTCCTGCGGCAAGCGCACGAAGATGCGCCGGATCTGCGGCATGAACCCCATGTCGAGCATGCGGTCCGCTTCGTCGAGCACGACCATCTGCACGCGTTCGAGCGTCAGGTTGCGACGTTCGAGGTGGTCGATGAGCCGGCCGGGGCAGGCGACCACGACGTCGACGCCGCGCTTGAACGCGCTTTCCTGGATCGACATGTCGACGCCGCCGAACGCGGTGCAGATGTGCAGGCCCGCGAAGGCCGCGTATTGGCGGAGGTTCTCGGCGACCTGCACGCAGAGTTCGCGCGTGGGAACGACGATGAGGCCGCGGAGCCCGGGCTCGCCGCCCGCCAGCATGTGCAGCATCGGCAGGCCGAACGCGGCCGTCTTGCCGCTGCCCGTCTGGCCGAGGCCGATGAGGTCCTCACCGCGGAGGATCTTGGGGATGGCCTGCGCCTGGATGTCGGTGGGCTTCTCGTAGCCGACCGCGCGCACGCCGCGGAGGATGGGCTCACAGAGCCCGAGGGATGCAAACGTCACTAGGATTCGATCTCGGTCGGGGCCCGCCTTGGCGGCCCCGGTTCAGGGGTCCGACGCCATGGTCGCAACTTCAGGTCGCGCCGGGATGCGCCGGGGGGAACCGTGTCGAGAAGATCGGACGCCGGCGGCCTCGAACTCGAGACCCTGGCATCGGCGCCAGTCCTCCGCGGTCGGTTCCCGCGGGTCAGGGTGGGGATGGCAGACGCGGTTGCGCGACCCCACAAGGGCGGCGGGCCTGGGCGCGGCACGGCGCGCCGGAATGCGGCCGCCGGGGCCAGCGCGATTCCCGTGTCGGCGCGCCCCCGCCGGCGGCCCCCCACCGGAGGCTCAGCGCGGGAACGCCTCGGCGATGCCGCCGTCGACCGGCACCACCGCGCCCGTCGTCGCGTGCGCGTGCGCGACCAGCCACAGCACGGTGTCGGCGACGTGCTGCGGCGTGACGGACTTCTTGAGCAGCGAACGGTCGCGGTAGAACGCGCGCAGCCCAAAGGCGTCGAGGCCGCGCGCCTTCATGCGGTCCGGGCCGACCTCGGCCCACAACTGGCTCGGCGTCTCGCCGTCGCCGAACACCGCGTCGGCGTTGACCATGTTGACGCGCGCCGAGAACTCGGCGAACTCCAACGCGGCAATGCGGCCGAGCTGCAACGCAGCGGCCTTGCTCGCGGAGTAGGCGCCGAAGCCCGCGCCCGGCGCGAACGCGTTCTTGCTGACCTGGATCACGACGCTGCCGCCCGTGCCCTGGAGCCGCAACACGCGCGCCGACTCCTTGAGCACGAGCATCACGGCCGTCGCATTGGCCGCCATCACCTCGTCGAAGCGCTCTCGTTCCATGTCGGCGAGCTTGCTCACGCGCGCGATGCCGTGGCTCAGCACGACGTCGTCGACGCCGCCGAACCAGAGCGAGCACGCGTCGAACGCGGCGCGCACCTGCGCCGGATCCGCGAGGTCGGCGACGAACGTCCGCACGCTGCGCGAAGGCGACGAGAGCCGCGACGCCGCGGCTTCGAGGCGCGCCGCATCGCGATCGACGAGCAGCACGCATGCTCCGTTCGCGAGCAGTGCCTTGGCGCACGCAAGGCCGATCGCGCCGGCGCCGCCGGTCACGAGCGCGACATGGCCCGCGAGCAGCGGGCGTTGCTGCTTGCCGAGCTTCTGCAGTTCGAGCGGCCAGTACTCCATCGCCGCGAGTTCCCGTTCCGGCAACGGCACGTAGCGCGACAGCGCCGAGCCTTGCGCCCACACCTTCACCGTGTGCTCGGCGACGTCCGCTGCGATGCTCGCGGCGCGCATCGACGGCGCGAGGCCGACGAGGCCACAGCCTTCGACGACCGCGACGGGCGGCATCGGATGCAGCATCAGCGGCGCGCCGATCGGCTTGCAGCACGACTCGAAGTAGCCGCGATACCACGCGACGTAGTCCGCGACTGCGCGTTGCAACACGTCGCGATCCGCGAGCGCCGCGCGCGGCACGAACAGGTAGCGGCCCTTCGTGCGGATCACGTGGTCCGGCGTGATGGGGCCGGTCTCGCACAGTTCCTTGCAGCGAGGATGCGAAGAGAACGCAGCGAGCTCGTCGCGCGTGCGCGCATCCGCGACGACGCGCATGCGCGACTCGGCGGAGCCTGCGTCCACGGGCGCCACGGCGCGCAGCATCGGCAGGAACGCGGCGAGCGCGCGTTCACGCTCGGCAAGCGGCATGTGCGAGGGCTCCGTGCGCAGCATCGCCGGCACGCGGCCCGTTCGCGCCGCGACGAAGCGCTCGGCGCGGTCGACGCACGCGACCATGCGCTCGTAGCTCTCCTTCGCCGTGTCGCCGAACGTGAAGATGCCGTGGTGCATCAGCACGATCGCTCGCACATGCGGCATGCGCGTAACGATGTCGTCGACGGCCTTCGCGAGCGGGAAGCCCGGGAAGATCCAGCCGAGGATCGCGACGTCGTCGCCGAGCGCTTCGCGCACGAGCCGTTCGCCGTCAGGCTGGTTCGTCAACGCGAGGATCGCGTCGGCGTGCGTGTGGTCGACGAAGCGATGCGGCACGAACGCGTGCAGCAACGCCTCGACCGAGGGATTGGGCGCGGACGGATCGAGCAGCCGTCGACGCAGCTCCTGCACCATCGCGGCATCCGACAGCGACGACAGCGAACGAAGCGCGAGCAACGGCTCGAGTTCGAGCGCGGGCAGGCCGTTGGGCTCCACTTCGGAGAGGTCCGCGCCGCTGCCCTTCACGCACAAGCACTGCAGCGAACGTCCGAGCGCGTCCTTGCGCATCGTCTTCACCGAGGTGTTGCCGCCGCCGTGCAGCACGAGGTCCGGGTCCTGGCCGACCAATCGCGAGGTGTAGACGCGCAGCGCGACGTCTTCGCCGTGCTCGGCGTATCGGGTCACGAACTCGCGCGCTTCGACATCGCTCCAACGGCTCTGCATGCGCGGATCGTGCGCGACGAACGGCCGCGGCGCCAGTTCGGGGCGGCTCTCGCCCGCCCCTCGGAACTCAGCGCGCGCGGAACATGCGCGCCCAGCGTTGCACGACGGAGAACAGCTCCGCGTCCCCCACCTGGTTGCAGCCGCGCAGGATGCCCGCAGCGTCGACGAACAACAGCCACGGCGAACCCGTGAGCGGCGCCGCGACGGAATGCTCGATGCGCAGCATCGGCTCGCTGCGGAACTCGGCGATCGCCTTCTCCGCGGCGGCGACTTCTTCGGGCTTGCTGCCCTTCGGCACCGCGAGAGCCCACGTCTGCGGGAACTCCGTGCGCTCCTGCAGCAACTTGCTCAGCACGACGAGCGCGCGCGGCAGACGACGTTCGATCGTGTCGCCTTGCTCCGCTGGCGGCAGCCAGATGACGAGCGTGCCGACCGGCGAGGTCGGGATGCCGCGCACGGGCATGCCGACGAGGTCCTCGAGCGGCGCGGTCGGCTGCGCGCCGAGATCGAGTCCCACGGCGGCGGTCGCTGCGATCGCCTGGCCAGGCGATGCGAGGTCGATGCGCTGCACGGTCGGCGACTGCACGCGGTAGGCGCCGCGACTGCTCGCGAAGCCGAAGTAGCCTTCGATCGGCGAGCCGTCGTGCGTCGTGTAGCGGAACTGGTCTTGGCCCTCGGTGCGCACGGTGAGCGCCGGGCCGCGGACGCGCAGCTCGATCTCGAACGACGGACGGCTCTGGCCGAACTCGACCGTCGTCGCGGCGCCGGTGCGCGGCAGTTGGCCGTCGCGTTCCCACTTGCCGTCGAGGTGCACGTGGACGCGATCCACCTCGGCGCGCTCCTTCTTGCGACCCGATGCGAACTCGGGATCGCCGGCGGAGAAGCCGATGCGGATGCCGCGGTCGCGTCGCCAGTGGCCGACGACGAGCGCGCCGTCGACATAGGCAGTGGTCAGATGGATGCGCATCTTGACGACGTGCTCGCCCGGCGCGATCCACTCGGAACTGCGCACGAACACGTTGCGACTCGCAGAAGCGCGCTCCGGCCCGCCCGTGCCTTCCGCTGGCTTCTCTCGGCCCACATGCAGGTCGCCGTCCGGCGTCGTGTGCCACAGTCCCTCGTGGCGGTTCTTGTCGTAGTCGACGTGGCGGTCGTCGACGAAACCCTGGCCGAGCAACGTGCGCGGCGGCGGCATCGGCGGCAGCGCCATGGCGACGTCTGCGGCTACCGGCCTCGCGCACAACGACGCGATGCGTTCGTGCTCCGCGCGCAATGCGGCCTGCGACAGCGGCATCGCATCGGCGACCGAGGTTGCAGCGGCAGCGAGCGCGTCGACGAACGCCTTCGTCTTCGGCAGCTTCTGCAGCATCGGCATCGGCTGCGGGCCGGACGGCCACGCCGCGACGCGCGACGGGAAGCGCGCGTGCGCCAACTGCCGCAACGAAGACGCTTGCTCCGGCTTCGACAACGAGGCGAGCGCCGTCGCGGCCGCGTCCGCGCGCGCGGCATTCCAGCCTTCGCACGACAACGACCACGACCACGCTGCGACTGCAGCTGCAGGAAGGCCTGCTTCGGCGAGCACGTCGCCTGCGACGCCCGCGTGGCCCTGGCCGAAGAACGGCTCCGCGCGCGCGCGCGACCACGACCACGTGTTCTCGTCGAGCACGAGCGAACCCGCCTCGCCCGCGGGCCCCGGCCCGTATTGCGCGACCCAGCGCGGCTCGCCGGTCTTGTTCTCCGGATCGAGGTAGCGCGCGATGCCCGCGAGGAACTCGCGCCACTCCGCGCAGAACGCAGTGAAGTCCGCGGCGCGCCCGTCCTTGCCGTCGCACACGGTCTTCGCGAAGAAGCCCGAAGCATCCTTCGCGCCGCCGCGCGCGTTCTTCTCCAACGTCTCGAGCACAGCGCGATACTTCGGAGCCTGGTCCGGCGGATGGCCGCGCAGGAACGCATAGAGGGCGTAGCCCGCGAAGTAGTTGTCGCGATACTCGTCGATCGTCCCGTCGAGGAGCTTCTTCAGCTTCGCTTCGTCGCCATAGCCCTCGGTGAAGGTGCGATAGCACGCGCCGAGGTCGAGATGGTCGTCGTGGAACTGCGTCTCGGCCATCTTGCCGTAGTGGCCGCCGGTCCAGCTCGCGTGGCCTTCGACATACCACGCGCGCAAGAACGGCCGCAGCACGCCGTCGAAGCGATGCGTCAACTCGTGCGTGAGCGTGTGGCCGAGCGACGGGAGGTTGCCCCACGCGAACCGGATCACCGTGCGATCGCCGCCCTGGAACCCGCCCGCCCACCAATGCGGCAAGCCTTCGGTCTCCATGTCGTGCACTTCGGGAACGATGAGCACGGTGCCCGGCCGGTTCTCGAACGGATCGACGCCGTAATGGCTGACGAGGCGCGCGTGGTGCAGTTCGACTTGCAGCGCCGTGCCGAGCAACGTCTCCGCGCCGCACGTCGTCTCGACGCGATACTTGCCGGTCGCGCTCATCGCGACGCCAGGATCGGCCCACGAGCGATGCGCGAGCGTGAACTCGTCGCGGCCCTTCTGGTCGAGCGCCTGCAGTTCCGCGATCGTCCACACGCGCGGCGGCGGCAACTGCGACTTCACTGCGTCGCGCGCGGCGTTTGCTGCCTGCGCGTAGCCCTGCAGGTCCGGCGGCGCCTCGCCAAGCAGGTCCTTGCCGAACCCGCCTTGGCGGCAAAGGCCCGACAGGATGCGCGCCGCGCGCAGCTGGAGGTCCGCCTTCTGCCGTTGCGTCGCGAGCGGATCGCCCGACGTCGCGCCCTTCCACGACGATCCGAACTGGCCCTGCGCAACCTGCGCAAGCGACTTGCACACCGTGTCGACGTCGGACTTGTGGCTGTCGAGCGAAGCCTGCATCGACGCGCCGTGTTCGCGCAGCAACTCGGGCGAGTTCGCGCACAACTCGACGAACAACGTGGCGACGAAGCGCGCAGCGGCGCCGTTGCCGAGCGTGCCCTTGCCGCCCTTGTAGCGATCCATCGCCTTCGCCAACTCGGATGCCGCCTGCGCGCGCAGCGACGCGAGCTTCTGCAACGCGGCGACTTCGTCCGCGGCGACGGACTTCTTGTCGGCCGCTCCGAGTTCGCACTTCCCTTTGCTGTCCACTGCGGCCGCAGCCCAGCGTTGCAGCCAATACGCGCGCGCATCCTTGCCCTCCGCGGCGCGCACGACGTCGAGCAGCACGGGCTTAGACGCAGGATGGAACTCCAATGCCGCGAGCAGGTGCGCGATCGCCGCCGCGCGATCACCGGACGCCAACGTGTCCTGGCCGAGCTTCCAACGCGCCATCGCGGGTCCGTTCGCGGCGGGCACTGCGTCCATCGCGTCGCACGAACGCGGCGGCGAGGCGCCGGGCGGCAACTGCGCGACGAGGTCGGCGACGACGACGAACGCCGACGCGAAGGCAACGAGGCACGAGCGGTGAGAACTCATCCTGGGCCAGAGCGGACCGTCGCGCGCGCCTTTTGGCAACGGCCGCGAGGGCCCTGTTCCGAAGTCGTTCTCCGTTGGAATGCGCGCGACGAATCGTCCGCGCCTCGGGAACGGCCACAGCCGCTGCAGCGCGACCGCGCCTACGGCTTCTTCTGCTTGCCGAGCCAGTCGAGCGCCGCCTGCATGTCCTGCGGCATCGGCGCGACGAACTCCATCGGCTTGCCCGTCGTCGGGTGCTCGATGCGGAGCCGGATCGCATGCAGCGCCTGCCGCTCCATCAGCGGCGCCGTCTCGGGCCAACGTTCCTGCTGCGCGCGGCGACTCTTGTAGACGCGGTCGCCGACGAGCGAATGCCCGATCGAGGTCATGTGCACGCGGATCTGGTGCGTGCGGCCGGTCTTCGGCAAGCAGCGGAAGTGCGTGAAGCCGGCGAACCGCTGGACCACTTCGTAGTAGGTCGAGGCCTCGCGGCCGCCATGGTCGACGACGGTCATGCGCTCCGGATGGCGCAGGTCCGTTGCGATCTCGCGCTCGATCCAATCCGTGTCGAAGCGAGCGACGCCGAAGCTGATGCAGCGATACTCCTTCTCGACCTCGCGCTGCTGCCACTGGTCGCGCAGCGAATGGAACGCAGCCTCGGTGCGCGCGAGCAGCATCACGCCCGAGGTCTCGCGGTCGAGGCGATGCACGACGCCGGGACGGTCGTCGCCGGCGAGGCTCGGCATCGCGCCGAACTGGACCTGCGCCGCGCTCGCGACCGAATGGCCGCGGAACGACTTCCCCTCCGGCGGATGGCTGACGAGCCCCGCGGGCTTGTCGATGACGACGATCGCGTCGTCGATGTAGAGCGGCGTGAGCACGGGCGGCGGGACGTCGCCGCCGCCTTGGAGCTTGTCGAGCGACGGCAGGCCGCTCGGGTCGAACTCCACGACCATCCCGTCGCGCAGTTCGAGCGAAGGACGCAACTTCTCGCCGTGCACGGCCACCGAGCCGCGGTCGAGCAGCTCCTTGGCGCGCGAACGCGAGCCGACCTCTGGCTGACGAGCGAGGAACTGGTCGAGGCGAAGCCCGCGATCAAGCGGAGTGACGGTCCGGATCAACAAACTGATGCACCTGCTGGGAAGGCCACGGCGTGACGAACCATGGGGAAGCTCGTTGAACGAGCCTGTGGAAAGCAGTCAAGAACCGAGACCTAAAACTCGGCGGCATACGCAGAAGCACACCGTGGAATCTCTGTGGAAAGTGCTAGCACGCCGCACCGCATCGGGGTTTTGTTGCCGCGTCCGAGCGAGGTCCCCATGCAACGAGTCTCCTACCCGACGGCCGCGGCCGGTGCATCGCTTTCGAGCGACAAGCCCGGAGCTTCCCGCATGCGCCCGCGCGTGCTCATCGTCGACGACGAGCCCTCGGTGCTCGCGTTCTTGGCCGTGACGCTGCAGCGCGCGGGCTACGACGTCTATCCGCGCGGCAGCCTCGCCGAGGGCATGGCGACGCTCGAGCACGGCTCATTCGAACTTGTGCTGTCGGACCTCTACCTCGGCTCCGACCTCGCCTACTGCCTCGCCGAGCAAGCGAGCCAACGCACGCCGCGCGTCCCCGTGATCCTGTTGACCGGAAGGCCGACGTTCACGGGCGCGGCCGAGGCGCTGAAGAGCCGAGTCGCCGAGATCGTCGCCAAGCCGATCGATCCGGCCCTGCTCGTCAGCACCTGCCGCCGCACGATCAAGGACCACGTGCTGCGCTCGCGCAACGAGGAGCTGGAAGCGCAGAACAAGGTGCTCGCCTCCGTGCTGCCGCGCGCGATCGAGGCCAAGGACCCGACGACGAGCGGCCACGCCGAACGCGTCGTCAACTACGCCGACGTGCTCGCGCAGCGCTGCAACGTCAGCGAACAAGATCGCCGCGAACTGCGCCTTGCGGCCCTTCTGCACGACGTGGGCAAGATCGGCATCCCCGACGCGATCCTCTGCAAGCCAGGTGCACTGACGCAGGACGAACGCGACGTGATCCAACGCCATCCGCAGATGGGCTTCGAGATCCTCGCGCCGCTGCAGGACCCCAGAAGGTGCGCGACTGGGTCTACCAGCATCACGAGCGCTGGGCCGGCAAGGGCACCATCACCATC
>CAZEQF010000092.1:0-353 GCA_964514315.1 uncultured Singulisphaera sp.
GATTTCAGCGTACCAAGTCGCGAGGGCTGTCGAGCCTGTCGCATCGTACGGGAGCACGTAATCCAGTGTTGGCGTTCCAACGTAACCAGCACTCAAACCACCAACTGCGACCGTCAGTCCGGTGCCGAGGAAGAACGGCTCATTTCCGTTGACTGCCACAGTGCAGGTGTGCTCGCCGGCCAACGAGATGGCAGGCAACACAGTTGCCGAGACCCGCTTGGCGCCATTCGCGGTCAGGTTGGCCGCAGTGACGTCGATCGAGTCGATACCTGCATTGTCCAGCTCGTTGTCGATGTCAGCAACAGTGTGGTAGCCGGTGTCAGCGGTGACCGTAATGGTCTTCGCGGTTGCGT
>CAZEQF010000092.1:363-3900 GCA_964514315.1 uncultured Singulisphaera sp.
GCGTCAACAGGCCTCGGCTGTTAACCACTGACAACGAGTACTGATTTGCGACGGCACCATCGAGAGCCTTCGTGGCCACTGCGGTCAAGGTGAGGTCGGTCGCTGTCCAAGCGCCGCGCGACGTCGCTGTGCACGTAACACCGATAGCGGTCAAGACCGGTCCAGTCACGTCCGGAGCAGACGTTGTGATCACGTCAACCGCGGGGCTCAGTGCGACCGGCACTGCCTTGTCCTTGATCCAGGAAGCAGTGATATTCACAACCGAGTACGGAGCGGTTGCTGAAAGCGTCGCCGTTTCGTCGCTCGCAAGCTGGATCACGAAGTCGGTATCGCTGCCTGAAATATCGGTCACGCTCACATTCTTCGTCAGTGCGGGACCACCGAAGGAAATCGCGCTTCCGGTCACCGTGGTGGGCGTGATCCCCACATCGACGCCTCCGAGGGTCACCGGCTCGTTCGTCGAGAGGAGCAGAACCGCACCCACAGAAGTGGTAACGCCGACTCCCGATGTCGAGCCAGTGATCACACGAAGTTCTGCCGTGGGACGAGCGGTGTCGAGTGCCGCGGTGCAGGTTGCGGACGCGATGGAGCGCTTGTGCACGTAGTTGCTCGTGCCCGACACCGTTGCGCCTTCAGTGAAACCACTGAACCTCAGGGTGTCACCGAGCGACAGGCCCGCGCTCAGAGTGACCGTGAACGTCTTACGTGTTGTTTCGCCGGGAATCGCGCGATCAATGAGCGCAGAACCGGTCGGGGTTCCTGCGTTCAACGACATGTACGCACCCAAGCTTGTGCGGCCAAATTCGGTCGCGGTGAGTCGTCCGGAGAGCGTGAGAACGGCCGAGGCCTTGCCCACGACACAACCCGAGAGGGTTGCGGTCATGTCTTCAGCTGATGCGGCCGCGATGTAGCCCGTGCGGGCTGCATCGGAGACAGCGGTACGTCCACCGAGGACCCACAACTGCGAGTTGGAACCCAACTCGGAGGTTGCGTTCAGGGCCCCTGCGAGAGTGGTGACGAACGTGTTGCCACCGGCCGAGGGAGTCATGACGAGGTGGGTGTTATTGGCCGCTGCCCAACCGGCAGCTGCCAACGCGTCGTAGGGCGCTTCACCCGACACCAATGCCAGCTTGCCTCCACCCCACTGAGTGGGAGGAGCAGCCAGGTAGAGGTTCGTGAGGAAGTTCGTGTGGTAACGATCGAGTCCGCCGATTCGACGGATGTTCGCCGGGGCGACCAAGCGTTCGCGAACGCGACGCGCCTGCTGCACCACGAGACCAATCCGCAGAACGGACGTCGCCTCACGCAGAAGCACGGCGATCGCCTTCTCGTCGTCAATCCGCCCGCGCTCGCGCTCGACGAGAAGGGCATGGATCGCGTGTACGACCTTGCCTACACGCGCAAGCCGCACCCGCGCTACACGGAGCCGATCCCTGCGCACACGATGATCAAGGACTCGATCACGACGATGCGCGGCTGCTTCGGCGGGTGCACGTTCTGCTCGATCACGATGCACCAGGGCCGCGCGATCCAGAGCCGCAGCCAGCAGTCGATCCTGCGCGAAGTGAAGCAGATGACGCAGGACCCTGACTTCAAGGGCCAGATCAGCGACGTCGGCGGGCCGACCGCGAACATGTACCAGATGCGGTGCTCGCGGCCTGACGTCGAAGCGCGGTGCCGTCGCTTGTCGTGCGTGCACCCGACCGTGTGCAAGTTGCTCGGCGTCGACCACGACCCGACCAAGCAGTTGCTCAAGAAGGTGCGCGAGACGCCGGGCGTGAAGTCCGTTCGCGTCGCGTCGGGCATCCGCATGGACCTCGCGCGTTTCGACAGCGAATACCTCGAGGACATGGCGCGCCACCACGTCGGCGGCCAGCTCAAGGTCGCGCCCGAGCACACGAGCGAGAAGGTGCTCAACCTGATGAAGAAGCCCGCGACGTCGACGTTCGACGAGTTCGCGGAGAAGTTCGAGGCGGCGAGCAAGCGCGCGGGCAAGGAGCAGTACCTCGTCCCCTACTTCATCGCGTCGCACCCGGGCTCCGGCGTGCACGAGATGATCGAGCTCGCGGTGTTCTTGAAGCAGCGAGGCTACAAGCCGCGGCAGGTGCAGGACTTCATCCCCGCGCCGATGGACATCGCGACGTGCATGTATTGGACCGGGCTCGACCCGATGACGATGCAGCCCGTCGAGACGGTCAAGAAGCTGAAGGACCGCGAGACGCAGCGCGCGTTGATGCAGTACTTCAAGCCGGAGAACTGGTTCGAAGTGCGTCGCGCACTGCTCGACGCGGGCCGCAAGGACCTCATCGGCGACAAGCCGGAGTGCTTGATCTCCGCCAATCCGCCGAAGGCGGCGCTCAACGCGCGCCGCGATGCAGCGAACGGCAAGCGCAAGGGCGACCCGACATATGTGCACGCAAAGGACGCGGGCACGAAGCCGAAGGGCGGGATGCCGTGCGGTCCGTCGGACGACGAAGACGACGACGAATAAGGACCTGACGTCACGCGTGTGCGCGCGAGACGTCAGGCGATCGGACAGGGACAGCCGCGCGGTCAGAACGCGGACTGTCCGGCTTCGGCTGCGCGGTCAGCGAGTGGAGGGGTCTCCCGATCCGCGCAGCGACGGGATCACGGGAGGTTGACCGGCAGCAGCACGCGCGTGACGCCGTGGATGATGCCGTTGCTCGCGCGCAGGTTGATCGGCAGCGTGATGAACGGATCCGCGAGGTCCGGGTCGTTGTCGACGAGGCGCAGGAAGAACGGACGGATCGTGGCGCCCGTGAGCAGCGTGTTGATGCGCGCGCCGGTCAGCGTCTTGATGACGACGTCGACCGCGGTGATGCGTTCGCCGGCGACGTGGTAGAGCAGGACGTTCGTCAGCACGGGGATCGGATCGCCGTTGCCGAGCTGCGTCAGCGCGCCGACGAGGAACTGCCACGCAGCGGCCTCGGTCGTGCCCGTGAAGCCGAGGTCGCGCGCGAGGCGGAGGAACGCGCGGTCATTCGGCGCGAAGACCGTGAGGTTCGCGTTGGGGTTCGACACGGCGCCGACCAGGTTCGCGGTCTGCAGCGCGTTGAGCAGGATGTCGTAGTCGTTGCTGTTGTTGTCGAACTGGCCAGCAGTTGCGCCGCCGCTTGCCGCGACGACGACGTCCGCGGTGGTGTTCTGGGCAGGGGCCGCCGAGAGGCCGAAGGCGGAGGCGACCAGGGTGAGGAGGAGGTTCTTGATGGTCATGAGGGTTGTCGCAGGAATGTGTCTGTGGACACGCCGCGTTTCGTCGCTCGCGCGCGGAGCGGATGCAGCAGCGATGCGCCGGTGCGAAGGATTTTTCCGACGCGCCGAACGGGGGCTGCGGAGCGACGGCGATCGCCATCGCCAAACCCAACGCGCCCTGTGCGCGAAGGCGCAGGCATTCGCTACGTCACTGCGCCAGAGACTTCGTGCTGCGCCATCGGACGGCGTTCGAAACCGAGTCAGGAGACGTCCAAAACGTCCGCCTGCTTTTTTGCCTAGGGTCGAAAACGTCCGTGCCCTGCA
>CAZEQF010000092.1:3910-12214 GCA_964514315.1 uncultured Singulisphaera sp.
ACCAGCAAGAAGGCTCTTGCGATGACTGGCGACATCCCAGTTGCGGTATCCCTCCGCTGCGCCAGCAAGCGAACGAGCCAACGTCGTCTTGCCGACTTGGCGCGGGCCGGTCAGCAGCACCATCTTGCGCTCGAGGTCGGCCTCGACCTGAGGGGTCAGGTAGCGATTGTCCACGGACGAATTCTACCATCCTCCAAAACGTCCGCCTGCTTTTTTGCCTAGGGTCGAAAACGTCCGTGCCCTGCATCGGCCGGATTCGCGGCAGCCGAACGTGCGGCCTGGACCTCAGGCCCAGTGATTCACGGGCCCCACCTCGCCGAACCCAGGCGCCGACGCGATGGCGCGCGCGAGGTAGTCGACGGCGGTCTCGCATGCTTCGCGCAACGAACTGCCGCGCGCGAGCTCAGCGGTGATCGCAGCGCTGAAGGTGCAGCCAGAACCGTGGCGGTGCGGCGTCGCGATCGACGGGCGATGCAACGCGACGACCGACTCTGGGTCGACGAGCAAGTCACCGTCGAGCGACGGCACGTCCTTGACGATCGCTGCGCGCGCGCCGTGGCGCAGCAGTTCGCGCGCGGCGCGTTCGGCGGACTCGCGGCATGTGACACGGATCCCCGTCAGCGCCTCGGCTTCGTGGCGATTGGGAGTCACGACAGCAGCCAGCGGCAGCAGACGTTCACGAACCGCTTTCACGACGGTCGCGTCGGCGAGCGCATGGCCATGCTTGCTCACGAGAACGGGGTCGACGACGAGCGGAACGCGCGCATGCGCGGACAGAGCATCGGCGACGACACGTACGACCGATTCGGAACCGAGCGCTCCGGTCTTGATCGCAGCCGCGCCAAGGTCGGACAACACGCTGCGCAACTGAGCATCGATCCGTTCCACGGGCTCGATGAACACGCCTTGCACGCCACGCGTGTTCTGCGCGGTCAGCAACGTGATGACCGACTGGCCGTAGACGCCGCGACGATGGAACGTCTTGAGGTCGGCTTGGATGCCGGCGCCGCCAGACGGATCACTGCCTGCGATCGTCAACGCGATGCGCGGAAGCGAAGTCTCGCCACCGCCCCACGCTGCAGCAAAGAACCGGTGCTCGAGATGCATCGCGCGTCGATGCAGCCGCGCCAGTTGCGCGGCCCCCACTCCCGCTGCAGACGCTCGCTCCAACCGCGGGGCAAGCGCACGCCAGAGCTCGCCGAACCCAGGATCCGCGTAGGTCGTCACCCACGTCGCATACGGTGACGAAGGCGAGAGCGAACGCAGCAACTGCTCGCCGAGATACGAGTAGAGACGCAGGCACGGCAGCATCGCGGCGGCCGTGCACGGCTCCGGCATCGTCGCCGCCGTGGCGATCAAGAACTCGACGTATGCCAACGTCGCGTCCGTCGGCTCCACGACGTCGAGATCGATCCCCATCTTCGCGGCGACGCCGCGATGCAGACGGAGTTCGTCGTCGACGCCGCGGCGCAGCCGTTCGTAGAGCGCGCGGCCTTCGTCGTCCTCGCATCGACCGGCGGCGTGGCCATACGCGTCCGCGAAGGCCCGCAAGAAGAACGCGTCCTGTGCCACGTAGTCCCGGTAACGCCACGACGGCAGCGAACCGTCGGCGAGGCCGCGCACGAACGGATGGCGAAGGCTCGCATCGGCGAGGTCGAGGTCGGCAGCCCAGAAAGCGTCGGCGAGCGTGGAGTGCATCGGATCCGGAGCAGAGTGCGCGTCGCGAACGTTCGCGCAACCAAGATCGTTGGACGCAGGGTGTGAGGTCTGGCGCGCAGGGAAAGACCGAGGCTCGACACGGCGCCGCAGCAGACATGCCGCGCTTGCGCGGGCGAGCCTTGCACCGCCACGATGCGCGAGGCGCGAGCCGCATCGCGCAACGACCGCATCCGCCGCCCATCTATGCGCATCGAATCGCCTCGCAACGCCACCTTCGCGCTCCTTGCAGCATGCCTCGCTGCATGCTCGACCGCACCGCAGCCCACCGCGGACGACCTGCGCGCCTGGTTCACGCAGCCCGCCGCGTCGCGCGGGCCCGCCCCCGAGACGCCAGCGGAGATGACGCGCGCCGAGGCCGACGCATGGCGCGAACTGGTCGTGGCGGCGTGTCGCGACGCGATGCGCGCGAGCGGAGCCGACGACCTCGTCGCGGCTTCGACCAGCGCAGCAGACGCGCAGCAAGGCGAACTGCGCATCGACTCGTTCACGATGCCCTACGTGCTGCTGCAGAAGGGCGAGCGGCCGGCTAGCGGCTGGCCGCTGTGGATCTGCCTGCACGGCGGCGGCGGCAATGACCAAGCAGACGGCCCGCACGGCTGGTCGGTGAACTCGCGGGAATGGGACGCGCAGAAGAGACTGTTCGCCAAGGTCTACTCCGGCGATGGCCTCTACTTCATCCCGCGCATGGCGGACGACCGCCGCGGCCGTTGGTGGTTCGACCACAACCAAGTCGCATTCGACGAAGTGATCCGCAAGTCGATCCTGTTCCGCGACGTCGACCCGGACCGCGTCTACCTGATGGGCATCTCGGAAGGCGGCTACGGCGCGATCCGTTTCGCCGGCAACCGGCCGGATCGCTTCGCGGCATGCGGCGGCATGGCCGCAGCCGAACCGCTGTCGACGTCACCACCGGAGAACATGCGAAACGTCGCGCTTCGCATCGACATCGGCGAGAAGGACTCGATGTTCGATCGCATCGGCCTCGCGCGGCGCATGGGCGAACGCCTCGCGCAGTTGCGCGCAGAGGACGCGCATGGCTACGACCACGAACTCAACGTGCAGAAGGGTCGCGGCCACGGCATCGACTACTCGCTGACGCCGAAGTGGCTGGCGACGAAGACGCGGCAACTGCGGCCGAAGCGCATCGTTTGGCGCGTGCTGCCGTTCGACTCCTCGGTGGAGCTGCGCAGCCACTGGCTCGCGCTCGTCGAACGGCCGAAGCGCATGCCGCTCGAAGTCTGCGCAACCCTCGAAGGCCAACGCATCACGATCACGGCGACGATGGACGCGGAGACCTCCGACGCGTCTTCGCAGCGCGCACCCACGATCGAAGGGACGATCCTCGTCCGGCTCGACGACACGATGCTCGACCTCGATCAGCCCGTCGAACTCGTGGTGAACGGAGTCGCGAGGCCTGCCGTTCGCGTCGCGCGCTCGCTCGCGACGATGGCGCGCACGATGGACGAGCGATGGGGTCCGAAGGGAGTGTTCGTGGCCGAGATCGCCGTTCCGCTCGCGCGCGAGTGATCGAGGACAGCGGTCGCGGAGCGGCGGACGCAAGCGTTCGCGATGCAGGCTCGAGCGTGTCGCGAGAGCCGCTTCGCGCGGCAACAAGGCATGCGGCTCGAGTTCGCGAGGAGGATCCGAGGTCGAGGCACGCGGGGTGCCCGCAAGCGTCGGAGGCGCGAGTTGCGCGAGCGAACCGCTATCCTCCGCGGCCAAGCACATGCTCCTCGCGCTCACCTTGACGTCGCTCGTCGTGCAGCCCCAAGACCCCGCGCCCGGCATCGCCGCGGCGCTCGCACAGCGACGCGCGGCGACGATCTCGAACGTCCGCTACGAGCTCGCATTCCGCATCGCTGCGCCCGTCGCGCACGCGGACTGCGACGCGACGATGCGCTTCGTGCTCGACGAAGCGGGAGCGAGCGAGCCACTCGTCGTCGACTTCGACGGCGCACTGCGCGAAACGGCACGGGTGAACGGGAAGGAATGGGATGCCGTGCGCGCGGCCGACCACTTCGTCGTGCCGCAGAACCTGCTGCGCAAGGGCGAGAACGAGCTGCGCTTCGCCGTGCGTTCCGTTGCAGCTCCTGCCGGCACGCCGCTCACCGTGTATCGCGATGCCGCTGACGGGGCCGAATACTGCTACACGCTCGTCGTGCCTGCGGACGCACATCGGCTCTATCCGTGCTTCGACCAACCGGACCTCAAGGCGACGTTCGACGTGTCGCTTCGCGTCCCGAAAGGCTGGAGCGCGATCGGCAACGGCGCTGCGACTGCCGCCGAGGCAGGAGAATCGGAACGCCTCTGGACCTTCGGCACGACCAAGCCACTGCCGACGTATCTCGTCGCCTTCGCGTGCGGACCGTTCGCGAAGATCGAATCCACGCTGCCCGCGATCCCAGGCATCGCGCAGGGATCGACGATGCGAACGTGGTTCCGCGAGAGCGAACGCAAGAACCTCGACGAGCCGACGCTGCTGCGCATGCACGGGGACGGCCTGCAATGGCTGTGCGGCTACTTCGGCGAGCCCTACCCCTTCGACAAGCTCGACATCGTGTTGCTGCCGGGCTTCCCCTACGGGGGCATGGAGCACGCGGGCGCGATCTTCTATCGCGAGAAGGCGCTGAGCTTCGACCACGAGCCGACGGCAGGCGAACTCGCGCGACGCAGCGCGCTCGTCTACCACGAACTGAGCCACCAATGGTTCGGCAACCTCGTGACGATGCGTTGGTTCGACGACCTGTGGCTCAAGGAAGGGTTCGCGACGTTCGTCGCGCACGAGGCAATGGCCGTGCTCGAACCGGAGAAGAAGGCCTGGCTGCGCTTCTTGCAGCGCGTGAAGCCGCGCGCCTACGAAGTCGACGCGACGCCTGGCACTGTTCCGGTGTTCCAGGAGCTCGCCAACCTCGCGGACGCGAAGTCGGCCTACGGACCGATCGTCTACAACAAGGCTCCTGCAGTCTTGCGCGAGCTCGACGACCGGCTCGGCAGCGCGACGTTCCGCGACGGAGTCCATCGCTTCTTGGCCAAGCACCGCTTCGGCAATGCATCGTGGCGCGATCTCGCGGACGCATTGCAGCAGGCGGCGAAGTCCGACTTGTCGCGCTGGTCCGAACGCTGGCTGCTGTCGCCGTCGTTGCCGCGCGTGCGCGTCGCATGGGAACGTGCAGCCGACGGCAGCGTTGCCTCGGCGCGCGTCGTGCAAGAGGCGATCGACGGCCAAGGCACGTGGCCGCTGCGCGTCGAGTTGCTCGTCGTCGGATCCGGCGGCGCGATGCGCCCCATCCGCGTCGCATGCGACGGCGCAGAGACGAAGGTCGAAGAGCTCGCAGGATCGAAGGACGTCGCGTGCATCGTCCCCAACCCGCGGGACGTCGCCTATGCGCAGTTCCTTCCGGATGCGAAGAGCAGCGCGTGGATGCTCGCGAACGCAGCCAGCGTCGAGGATGCGCTGCTTCGCGCCGTGATGTTCGGCTGCCTGTTCGAGGCGGTGCGCGAGGCGGAAGTCGATCCGGCTGCGTTCGCCGAGAGCGCGCTCGACGCCATCGCGCGCGAGCGCGACTCCGACACGCATGCATGGATGCTCGACATGTTCGGCGCGTGCGTCATGCGCTATCTGCCCGATGCCCGCGCGGTGGAGCTGCGCGAGCGCGCGGAGGAGACGCTGCTCGGCCAACTCGGCGAAGCAAAGAGCGGTCGTGAGCTGCCGATCTTGCGCTGGCTGGCGCGGAACGGACGCGGCGCTGGCGCGAAACGACTGTGCCGTGCCGTGGCCCTTGGCATCGCCGAGGACACCCCGCCCCACGTCGTCGCAGGCAAGGAAGATCGCTTCACTGCGCTCGCGGCGCTGCTCGCGCAGACGAACGATGCGGACGCGCGCGAAGCGCTCGTGGACCAGGTGCGCGCGGCGTTTGCCGGACAAGACGTGGAACGCGAGACCTTCCTCGCGCGCGCGGCGATCGGGACCGCGGAGAACAAACAGCGCTGCTTCGACGCGTATCTGCAACTGGACGCGCCGCCGGAGCAATGGGCCCAAGACAGCCTCGCGAACTTTCACTGGCCGGGGCAAGCGTCGCTGACGAGGCCGTTCCTGGCCCAAGCGCTCGCGAAGGCGCAGTGGGTCAAAGCGAACCGCCGCATCTTCTTCATGCCCGCGTGGCTCGACGCGTTCGTGAATGCGCACGCCGACGCGGAGGCGCTGGAAGTCGTCGACGCGGCGCTCGCGAACGGCGGCCTCGATGCAGACGTGAAGAAGAAGCTGCTGCAGTCGCGCGACGGGCTCGCGCGCGCGGTTCGCATCCGGGAACGGTTCGGGGCCGGGCGCTGATCGTCAGGTTGGGGCCGCGGCTCGCTGGCGGCGCAGCGCATACGGCGCGACAGGACACGGGCGGGGAATGACCATCCGGCCATCGCATGGGATGGAGATCGCGGACTCGGACTCGCATGGGGTGCGTTGCGCGTTGGTCCGCCTGGCGCCCTTGGGCGTAGGGAGTGCGGCGAGGAACTTGCGATGCGCTCGCCCTGCGCTGGCGCGAGACGAACGGAGCATGGCCGCTAGGATGTGAGGGACCGCCACTTCGTCCGCTCCCCCACACCCGCATCCGTGTCCCACGAAGCGATCCACTCCTGCGTGTTGGCTGCTGTGCTCGCTGTCCTCCATGGGACGGTCGGCGGCGATGCAATCCATCGATCGACCGAGGCCGGATCGGGACCTCTGCATCTCGCGGCAAAGCCCTTCGTGCACTCGATCGCGGAGGTCAACGACTCGCTCTCGCACGGAGTCGTCGGCGACTCGTTCTTGTCGGTGAACGAGGCGATCCAGCTCCACAACCGAACGCTGCTGCCTTCGCAGCTCTCGATTGCGGAACAGATCCAGTTGAGTGGCGCGGGCTCGGACATCGCGTGGATCAACATCGACGCGTCGTCCGTGCCGACGATCACGGTCGAGCGCGACTTCGACGTCATCCAGGACTGGCCGCACGGCTTCTTGCTGCAGGGCTACAACGGCGACGCCGAGATCGACTTCACGGGGCCGGGGATCCAGCACGGCTTCCGGGCGGCGAGCAACTTCGCGAGTTGGCGCAACCTCATCCTGCGCGGCGGCCCGCGCGGCATCGAGCTGAGCCAGACCGACGCATCGTTCGGCGGCACGGTGCTCGACCACGTCACCTTCACCGGGCAGAGCGTGGCGGGCTTCGTCGGCGCAGGAACGAGCGCAGGCGGCTACGGGCGCGTCCTGTTCACGCGGTGCGCGTTCTCCAATCTGCCGACGGCGGCCGTGCTGGACGAGTCGGCGATCGGCAGGACTTCGGTCTTCGTCGCATTCGACACGCAGATAGCTGGCGTCACGAACGGCATCGACGTGCTGCTCGGCGGCGGCGGGGCGGCAGTGGTCCAAGTCGAACGAGTGTCCATCGAGGCGACGGCGACGGCGTTCGCGCTCCGGCGGACGACAGGCGGCGACCGAACCACGAACGCGTCGTTCCTGCACGTGCGGACCCGCGGCGGCAGCGGAGTGTCCGTGGCAGGGTCCGCGACCGGTGGCACTTTGGTCGACGCGCGCGGCCTCGACGTCGTGGCTCAGGCCTCGGCCCTTGCATTGGGAGGGCTCGGGACGGGAGTCTCGGGTTTGCTGGAGGATTCGCGGCTCGCCGGCAGCGTCGGGCTGCACGCGGACGCGGGAGTTGGGCTCACGGCCAACAACGTGCACGTGAACGGCGGCGCCGTGGCGCTTTCGTCCGCGGGCGGGCCGTTGCGGGTTCGGCGGACGCGGTTCTTGGGCGCGAACGTTGCCGCGGTCGGCGGCGTCGGCGCGTTGCTCGAGGACTGCTCGATCGAAGGCGGCTCGGCCCAGGGAGGTCCGGCGGCGGCGCTCACCTTGGTCAGGTGCTTCGCTTCGGCTGGGTCTCTCGGGGCGAATGCCGTGGTCAGTTCTCCGACAGGAGTGGCTGGGATCGGGCAGCTCGCGGTGAATCCGTTCGTGGCAACCTCAGGCGGCATCGTGCAGTTGGCATCGGAGATGCCGGCGGGCCACGTAGGGTTGTTCGTGCTGGGGTTCCCGGCCGCGACACCTTTGTTCGTGGATGCGGATGTGCACGTGTATCTCGACCTGGCGATCTCAGTGACGCTGCCCGGGGTGACGTTTGGGCAACAGACGCTCACGCTCCCGATCCCGGCCGATCCGGCGTTCTGGGATACCGACTGGATCGCGCAGTCGGCGGTGCTGGCCCCGGCGGGCAGCACGACACCTGCGGTGCATGTCCTTCCACCCCAGCGGTTTGTGATCCGGCAGTAGCTGGGGATCTGGCGAGGCTGACGGAAGGACGGCGCCGCGGACGTTCGCTTGTGGGCGACCGAGGGCTGGTGGATGGACGGGAGAGCTCGGGGGAACCGGGGCTATGGGTTCACTAGCGGCTGTCCTTGAGTCTGGAGTCTGGCATTCGCACGGGTTCCGCGCGTGGGAAGGAGCAGAGCGGATGTGCGGGTCTCCCTGCGCGCGAGGCACGGGTTCGGCTGGAGGGTTCGCGGGGAACGCGCGGTCGACGAGCGGCAGCGATACCTGCTCGTCGACCGGCGCATCGA
>CAZEQF010000093.1:0-12172 GCA_964514315.1 uncultured Singulisphaera sp.
CTCGTCGTCATCGTCGTCGCCGCTGACGACGGCGTGATGCCGCAGACCGAAGAAGCGATCAACCACGCGAAGGCTGCGAAGTGCCCGATGGTGGTCGCGATCACCAAGTGCGACCTGCCGCAGGCCAACACGATGCAGGTGAAGCAGCAGCTCATGGTGAAGGGGCTGCAGGCGGAAGAATGGGGCGGCACCACCGGCATCGTCGAGGTGTCGAGCACCAAGCGCACCGGCCTCGAGAACCTGATCGAGCGCATCATGCTCGAGTCGGAAGTCCTCGAGCTGAAGGCGCGCCCGGACGCCCCTGGCCGCGGCATCGTCGTCGAGAGCAAGCAGTCGCCTGAGCAAGGCGTCGTCGTCACGGTGCTCGTCACCGACGGCACGCTGAAGGTGAAGGACTCGATCGTGTGCGGCGAGAGCTTCTCGCGCGTGCGCGCGATGATCGACGACCACGGTCGCCAGATCACCGAAGCCCCGCCGTCGACGCCGGTCACGGTGTTCGGCCTCGATCGCCTGCCGATGCCCGGCGACAAGCTGTTCGCCGTCGAAGACGCGAAGAAGGCGCGCGAAGTCGTCGAGGATCGCCAACGCCGCATCCGCGAGCAGTCGCTCGCCGAGCGCAGCGCGGTCACGCTCGAGACCCTCTCGGCCAAGCTGGCCGAGAAGAACATGCAGGAGATCAAGCTCATCCTGAAGGCCGACGCGATGGGTTCGCTCGAACCGCTGCGCAAGTGCCTCGACGAGCTCAAGACTGCGGAAGTGCGCGTGAACCTCGTTCACAGCGCGCTGGGCGGCATCAACGAGACGGACGTCAGCCTCGCCGAGGCTTCGGGCGCGGTCATCGTCGGCTTCCACACGGTCGCCGACAGCAGCGCGCGCCAGGCTGCCGAGCGCGCGGGCGTCGAGATCCGCTACTACGACGTCATCTACGAGCTGCTCGACAACGTTCGCGCCGCGATGGAAGGCCTCCTCAAGCCCGAGGAAGTCGAGTCGGTCCTCGGCCACGCCGAGATCCGCGCGGTGTTCAAGTCGAGCAAGTTCGGCACGATCGCCGGCTGCTACGTCACGGACGGCGTCTGCAAGCGCAACGCCAAGGTCCGCCTGTCGCGCGACGGGCGCGTGGTCTACACCGGCAAGGTCTCGAGCCTTCGCCGCGAGAAGGACGACGCGCGCGAAGTTCGCGCTGGTTTCGAATGCGGCCTCACGCTGCAGGACTACCAGGACCTCAAGGAAGGCGACATCCTCGAATTCGCCCAGGTCGACCTGGTGCGCCGCACTCTGTAGTGCGCGCACCGGTGGCGGCCCCGAGAAAGGGACCTACCTCCGTGCTCCACATCGGCGTCCTGCAGTTCACCTTGGAGATCCCGTACGCGGAGTCGCTCAAGGACAAGCGCGGAGTCCTGAACTCGCTGAAGGACCGCCTGCGCCGAAACTACAACCTCTCGATCTCCGAGATCGAGGATCAGGACGACTGCACGATCGCAACGATGGGAGCGGTCATCGCGGGCTCGGACATCCCGAGCCTCAACAGCACGATGGACCACCTGCTCAACACGTTGCACGACTGGAAGGACGCGACCCTGACCGACCACCAGCTCGAGATCTTCACGCCGCGCTGATCCGACCGCACTGCCCCACCGATGAACGAACGCCGCATCCAGCGCCTCGAAGCCCAGATCCAGCAGCGCGTGGCCGAGATCCTCATGCGCGAGCTGCAGGACCCAAAGCTCGGCATGGTCACGATCACGCGCGTCGAACTCGACAGCGAGTTCACGCAGTGCAGGGTCTACTGGTCGATCTTGGGCACCGACAAGCAGTGGGCCCAGACGCGCGGAGCCCTGCAGCGCGCGCGCGGCTTCGTGCAGCGCGAAGTGGGCGCGAGCCTCACCACGCGCACGGTGCCGCACCTCGACTTCGTGTTCGACGAGAGCATCGCCGGCGCCGTGAAGATGCAGGACACGCTGAGCGAGTTGCGCAAGGAACGTGAAGAGCGCACCGGCGTGGCCGAGCCGCCGATGACTGTCGAGCCCGCGCCGCGCAAGAAGCCGGACGGGCCGCAGTCTCCTTCCTGACGCAACCGCGCGCGCCGGCTGGCGCAGCGTCATCGGAACGGGAGTTTTCGGCGCGGCGGCGCATATCCTGCCGCCTCGCGATCCAAACCTCCCAGGAGCCTCTGATGCGCATTCACATGTTCGCCGTCCTCCCCCTCCTCGCCGCTGCATTGTGCGCGCAGGAGCCCGATGCCCCGGCCACGCCGGGCATCAAGCTGCCAGAAGCCCGCAGCGAAGCATCCACCGCGCTGCTGATGCGCGCCTGCACGACGATGACTGCCGCGACGAGCGGTTCGTTCACGACGGAGGCAGAAGAGGATTCCGCGATGATGCGCGGCCATGACCTGCCGTTCGGCAAGGACTCGCTGCGCGTGAAGGGCGGCTGGAACCAGGAACAGCGCTGGGCCACGGTCGGCGACGACGCGCTCGTGATCCGCGGCGGCCGCATGGTCGTCGAGACCGAATCGGGCTGGAAGCTGCGCAAGGAAAGCCTCGCCTCCGGTACGCCGGCGCCGTTCGTGGTCTCGCCGCGCCTGCTGTTCGCGCAGATCGCGGAACTGCCGCAGAGCGCGCGCCAGGTCGTGCACCTGGAGGCCGGCAAGGTCCAGGACCGCGACGTCGCGATCCTGACCGTGCGCCTGTCGGGCGACGAAGCGCGAGACTTCGCCTTGTCCGGCGCACTGCCGGGCGGCGGCGGCCCCGGCGGCATGATCATGATCGGCGGCATGCTCGGCGGCGACATGCCCGAGAAGAAGTACGAGGTCGACCTCGCGCTGTTCACGGCCGTCGACAGCGGCGAAGTGCTGCGGCTGCGCGCCAAGGTCTACGAAGACGACCCGATGATGGCGAACGTGCGCATCGCGATCGCAGCACAAGGTGGCGAGGACGGCGAGGCGCCCGTCGAAGAAGAGGAAGAGGAGGAGCCCGCCGTCGAGCGCGGCAAGGAGCCGATCAAGAAGGGCTTGCCGGACCGCAAGCCGGGCAAGGGCGAGAACATGACCTACTTCCGCGCCGACTTCTCCGAGTTCGGCAAGGCCACGGGGCCGAAGGTCGACGGCAACGGCCAGCGCTGGCTCAGCGAGAACTGAGCCTCGCACGCGCGCCGGGCGACCTCCGCCCGGCCTGCGCGCCCGCGCACCGCGTCCGACGCGGATGCGAATCGGCGCACCCACGACGTGCGTCCAACGCAGACGCGAATCAACGCGCCCGCGACGCGCTTCAGCCGCGAACGCGAATCAACGCGCCCGCGACGCGCGTCCGATGCGGACGCACATTGGCGTGGCTGCCATTCGCGTCCGACGCGACGGCGAACGACCGCGCGATGCCGAGCGTGCGCGCTTCCGCCTGCTCAGCGCGCGCGGAGCTGCAGCAACGGCTCGTCGCCGCGCCGCGCGCGGAACGTGCCGATGCGCGCCGCACTCGGCGCGCCCGCTTCCGCGATGCGCCGCATCGCCGTCGCCGCCGCCGACTCCGGCACCGCGAGCAGCAACCCGCCGCTCGTCTCCGCGTCGAAGCACAGGTCCGCGAGCGCTGCGTCGACGCCTTGGTCGATGCGAACCTTCGGGCCGAACCACTGCTTGCCGCGGTTGCAGCCACCCGAAGTGACGCCGCCCTGCACGAGCGCGAGCGCGCCCGGGAACACCGGCAACGCAGCCGCATCGAGCTCGAGCACGAGGCCGCTGCCCTCCGCCATCTCGTAGGAATGGCCGACGAGGCCGAAGCCCGTCACGTCCGTCGCGCCGTGCACTTCGAGTTCGCGCACCGCGTCGCACGCCGCGCGATTCAACGTCGCCATCTGCTCCATCGCCGCAGCGACGTCGATCGACGAGGCCTTGAGGCGCTTGATCGCAGTGGACACCGGCCCCATGCCGATCGGCTTGGTGAGCAACAACACATCGCCGTCGCGCGCGCCCGAGTTGGGCCACCAACGATCGGGATGCACGAGGCCCGTCACCGAGAGCCCGTATTTGATCTCCGCGTCGCTGACCGAGTGTCCGCCGCACAGCACCGCGCCGGCTTCGCGGATCTTCTCGAGCCCGCCTTGCAGGATCTCAGAGAGGATCTCGAGGTCGAGGTCCTTCGGCCAACCGACGAGGTTCATCGCCGTGATCGGCGTGCCACCCATCGCGTAGACGTCCGACAACGCGTTCGCGGCCGCGATGCGGCCGAACCAGCGCGGGTCGTCGACGATCGGCGGGAAGAAGTCGACCGTCTGCACGAGCGCGCGTTCGCGATCGATACGAAAGATCCCGGCATCCTCGAACCCGCGGTGGCCCGCAAGGAGATCGGGATGCTCGATCGTGCCGAGTTTCTGGAGAACCTGCCCGAGGCTCCCCGGTGGCAATTTGGCGGCTCAACCCGAGCTCGGTGAGGCGCTTCTTCTGCGGTTCGTTCATGACGGGGAAAGCGCGCTGCGGACGATCGCCGCGAGCGCAGGAAGGTCTTCGAGGAGCAACGTGCGCGCGTCGAGCAGCACCGCACCGTCGTGGACGCGCGCGAACACGGCGATCGGATGCGCGGCGCGCAGCCGGTTGGCGAGCGCGTCGCCGCCGGGGATCGCGACTGCGAAGCTCGGCAGCGGCTTGGCGGGATTGGCGCCGGAGCCCGCGAACGATTCGCTCGCGACGACGCGGCCACAGCCTTGCGGCAGCAGCGCGAGCAAGTCTTCGCTGCGCAAGCGCAGCTCGTCCTCGCGCGCGGACAGCATGCGCAGAGCGGGAATCTCCTCCATCGGGTCCGCATCGCGATAGACGCGCAGCGTTGCCTCCAACGCGGACAGCGTGAGCTTGTCGCACCGCAGCGCGCGATAGAGCGGATGCGCGCGCATCGCCGTCACGTGCTTCTTCGTGCCGAGCAACACGCCGCACTGCGGACCGCCGAGCAGCTTGTCGCCCGAGAAGCAGACGACGTCCGCGCCGGCCTGCAGGCTCTGGCGCACGCGCGGCTCGCCGTCGAGCCCGCGGATCGGCACGTCGACGAGCAAGCCCGAGCCGAGGTCGTCGATGACGAACAGGCCGCGCGCATGCGCCAGCGCGCTGAGTTCCGCGAGCGGCGGCACGCCGGCGAACCCCTCGATGCGGAAGTTGCTCGGGTGCACCTTGAGGAACGCCTTCGTGCGCGCGGTGATCGCGCCTTCGAAGTCGCGCAGGTGCGTCTTGTTCGTCGCGCCGACCTCGACCATGAGGCAGCCCGCGCGCTTCATCACGTCGGGCACGCGGAAGCCGCCGCCGATCTCGACGAGCTCGCCGCGCGAGACCACGACCTCCTGCTCGAAACACAACGCGCCGAGCGCCAACGTCGTCGCGGCGGCGTTGTTGTTGACGACGAGCGCGGCTTCGGCCCCGGTGATCTCGCGCAGCAACGCGGCGATCGCGAGTTCGCGCTGGTCGCGGACTCCGGTCGCGGGATCGACTTCGACGACCGAGTAGCCAGCCGCATCGAGGATCGCGCCCTTAGCCGCCTCGCACAGCGGCGCGCGCCCGAGGCCCGTGTGCAGCACGATGCCGGTCGCGTTGCAGACGCGCGCGTGGCGCATGCGCCGCTCCGCCAACGCGCGCTGCGCCGCGGCTTCGGCGGCGACGGGCTCGCTTGCGAGCCGTTCGAACGTCACGGCGTCGACCTCGCCGGACAGCGCCTTGCGCCGAAGCTCGTCGACGACGGCGCGCACGCTGCGCAACGCGAGCCCGCGCGGGAACGGAGCCAACGCCGCGGACTGCAGCAGCCGTTCGACGGCAGGAAGGCGACGCAGCAACGCTGCGGACTCGGCGCGGTTCGGAGCCATCGAAGAAGCCGCGATCCTACCCCGCGGCCCACGGGCCGAAAGCGCGGAGACGGAGCCGCGAGCGCCGCGCCGATGCAGTCGCAGCCACCACGGACATTCCGTGCGAAGTTGTCCGCCGTCTCACTACCATGGCCGCCCCCATGCAGAGCCCCAAGCAACAGGTCCCGCCGGATCCGCGCGAAGCCGCGCTGGCGAAGACGCTGGGGATGCCGCCGCTCATGGCGCGCGTGCTGCTGTCGCGCGGGCTCGACACGCCCGACAAGGTGCGCGCGTTCCTCAAGCCCGACCTCGGCGCGCTGCACGATCCGTTCGCGTTCGCGGACATGAAGAAGGCCGTCGACCGCATCAAGCACGCGTTGCGCCACCAGGAGACGATCCTGATCCACGGCGACTACGACGTCGACGGCATCAGCGGCACGGTGCTGCTCACGAAGTTCTTCCGCCTGCTTCACGCGAACGTGAAGCCGCACATCCCCGCGCGCGCCGACGGCTATTCGTTCTCGCGCGCGAGCGAGGACGCGATAGCCAAGGCGAACGCGAAGCTCGTCATCTCGGTCGACAACGGCACGAACGCCGTCGAGTCGATCGGCCGCATCCAGCAGAGCGGCTCCGACGTGATCGTGACGGACCACCACGGCACCGGCGAGAACGTCGCGCCGGCGTTCGCCGTGCTCAACCCGCGCCTCGCCGGCGCCGGCTATCCCGACCGCGACCTCGCGGGCGTCGGCGTCGCGTTCCGGCTCGCAGCCGCGGTGGCGGACACGCTGACGCGGAGCATGCTCAGCAGCCCCGAGTTCGGCGAGTTCCTCGTCGATGCGATGACCTACACGGCGCTCGGAACGGTCGCCGACGTTGCGCCCCTGTGCGGCGAGAACCGCACGCTCGTGTGGCACGGCCTGCGCGCGCTGGCGCAGAGCCGCAGCCCAGGCATCCGCGCGCTGCTCGACTCCGCAGGCCTGTCGAACCGTTCGCCCGACGTCGAGGACATCGCGTTCCGCATCGCGCCGCTGCTCAACGCCGCAGGCCGCGTTGGCCACGCGCTCGACGCCGCAGCCCTGCTCACCGCGCCCGGCATCGTCGAGGCGCAAGCGGCCGCCAAGGTGCTGGAGCGCTGCAACGAGGAGCGGCGCAAGGTGGAGCGCAAGCTGCAGGAGGAGGCCGTCGAACTCGCCGCGCGCGAGACCGGCCCCGCAGTCGTGCTCGCCGGCGACGACTGGCATCCAGGCGTGCTCGGCATCGTCGCGGCGCGCGTGGCGGAGACGACGGGCAAGCCCGCGATCCTGATCGCGTGGAAGGGCGACGTCGGCCGCGGCAGCGGACGCTGCCAGAACGGACTGCATCTGCGCAACGCGCTGGCGATGTGCGGCGAGCACCTCGCGTCGCACGGCGGACACGCGGCAGCTGTCGGCCTCGAAGTGCGCCGCGATCGCTTCGAAGCGTTCCGCGAGGCCTTCCAGAAGGTGTGCGCCGAGAGCCCGCGCGGCGACGTGACCGAGGGCAGCGACGGCGACGCATCGTTCGCCGAATACGACCCGACTTCCGTGCGCCGGCTCGAGATGCTCGCGCCGTTCGGCATGGGCCATCGACGCGCGCGCTTCCTCACGCGCGGAGTCCGCATCGTCGGCTCGCCGCAGAACGACGTGCGCGGACTCGACCTGCGCATGCGCTTCGTCCACGACGGTTGCGTGCTGCCGGCGCGCGTGCTGCGCGCAACTGCACGCTTCGACGAGTTCCGTTCGCGGCCGGGCCCGTGGGACGTGCTGGCGACGCCGCGCATCAACCCGCGTGGCGAAGAAGGCCCCGTGACCCTCGAGGTCCTCTCGATCAACGCTTCCGACTGACCCGCCTCACCATCGTGACTGCCGAAGCCAACACGACGACCGCCGTTCCCGCGAAGAAGAACCTGCTGCGCCGTCTCTACGACTGGGTGCTGCACTGGGCCGACACGCCGTACGGGACGCCGGCACTGTTCGTGATGAGCTTCGCGGAGAGCAGCTTCTTCCCGATCCCGCCTGACGTGCTGCTGGTCGCGCTGTGCCTCGGCGACCGCGCACGCTCGTTCCGCTTCGCGTTCTGGTGCTCGGTCGCGTCCGTGCTCGGCGGCCTCGCCGGCTACGCGATCGGCGCCTTCCTCTGGACCGGCGCGGGCATCGACCAGTTCTTCTTCTCGTATGTGCCCGGCCTCACGCCCGAAGTGTTCTCGGAAGTGACGGCCTACTACGAGACCTGGAACTTCTGGATCGTGTTCGTCGCCGCGTTCACGCCGATTCCCTACAAGGTCATCACGATCACCGCGGGCGTGTGTGGCATCGGCCTGCCGATGTTCCTCGTCGCCTCGATCGTCGGCCGCTCCGCGCGCTTCTACCTCGTCGCGTGGGTGCTGCGCCGCTGGGGCGAGCCCGCGAGCCGCATCCTCGACAAGCACCTCGGCTGGATCACCACCGCGCTGGCTGCGCTCGGCATCGGCGGATTCGTCGCATTGAAGTACCTGCACTGAACCGGGCCATTTGGCGCACTGGATTCCAGCTGCGCCAACGGCCAGCATCTCCCGCCTTACACGGAAACCACCACCATGAAGCTCCTCCGCACCGCTCTCGTCGTCTCCTCCCTCTTCGTCGTCGCCGCGTGCAGCAGCACCAGCAACACGACCAACAGCAAGGCCATGAACGCCAAGTGCCCGGTCTCGGGTGCGGAGATCGCCGCCGACAGCCCGACCACCACGTTCGACGGCAAGACGATCGCCTTCTGCTGCAGCAAGTGCGCCGCGAAGTTCGAGGGCATGCCGGCCGCCGACAAGCAGGCGAAGGTCACGGGCTCGATGCCCTCGAAGTGATGCAGCCCTTCGCCTCCACGTGAGGCGAACACCCATGACCGCCGCACTCGCGCCGCGCGCACGAGGGCGGCGGCTGTGTTTCAGGCAGGCTCGCGCACGCGCAGCATCGACAGGCCGAGGCCGTAGACCACGGCGGACAGCAGCAGCACGTTGGTGAAGCCGATGCCCATGCTGAGCACGATGCAGAAGATCGACGCGAACACCGAGCAGAACGCGTTGACAGCCCAGCCCCACGGCAACAGATGCGGCGCCTGCGCTTCGAGCACGCGCATCCCGGTCGGGAACGGCACGCCGAGCGCGAGGCCGGTCGGGATCAGCAGCGCGACGACGACCGCCATGCGCGCCTCCAACGGCAGGCCGAGCAGCATCGGCAGCAGCCAGTTCACGGCCGCGAGGTCGAACAGGATGACGGCAACGATCGCCATCGCCAGCATGCGCACGTGGCGCTGCGTGACGACGCGGATCCTGCCCGCGAGCAGCGAGCCCGTGCCTGCTGCGCCGAGCAAGCTCGCGAGCACGACCGTCAACGCGTAGGTCGGGTGGCCGAGGAAGATCACGAGCTTCTGCATCAGCGTGATCTCCAGGAACATGAAGCCGAGTCCCAGCGCCGCGAAGTACGCGAAGTAGCGCCACAGGCCGTCGGTCCGCATGCCTTGGCGCGACAGCTTGCGCAGCGGCAGGAAGATCAGCAGCCCCGCGAGCAGCACGATCTGCGCGACCGACGCGAGCAGGATCAGATGGCCGACCGGGAAGTCCGTGTGGTAGCGGAACAACGTCGGGTCGCTGACGCGGCTGCCGCTCCAGAGGTTCGCGTACTTGTAGTAGTTGAAGAAGAACGGCGCGTCGTCGGTCGACGGCGTGATCTGGTAGTCGTAGTTCGCGACGAACTGCGCGGCCGCCGCATGGTCCGGGTCGATCGTTCGCTGGAAGGTGCGGCGCGTGTCCACTGCGTAGCGGCCCTGGTCCACGATCTGGCCGCGCATGTCCGCCAGCAACTTCGCGGCGGCCGCGCGCTTCTCCGTTCCCATCGCCACGGGGAGCAACTCCACCGAAGGCTCTTCGCCGTTCGCGACGCGGGCAGCGGCGGCAAACAGGTCGCGCACGGCCTGCAGCGGGTCTGCGCCGTAGCCGAGCGCGAGGCTCTTGCTCGCGCCCCAGAACTGCTCGCGCATCGCCGCGAACATCTGCGGCTCGATCGCAAAGTCCTGCGCGCGGTCGCGCAGCGGGTCGTAGATCAAGCCGACGAAGCCCTCCACGCGCGCGAACTCACGCAACGCGTCGAGTTCGGCGACCGTGAACGGCGTCTTCTTGACCATCGTCGACGCCCACACCTGGCCTTGGAACACGGCAACGTGCTTCTCGGCTTCGGGAACGCCCAGCTCGCGCAGCGCCGACACCGCGATGTTCGCGAGGCGCAGCGTTTCGCGCGGCTGCGTCGGACGGTTCTCGACGAAGCGCGAGTAGTTGACGATGCCGTCGTCGGTCAGGTGCGCGAAGAAGTCGCGCACTGCGCCCGTCGTGTAGAGGTAGCTCTCGGACAGCGTGTAGGCGCCCGTCGACAAAGCGGTGTACGAGTCGACGCCGCTCATCTGGATGACGTCGTACTTCGTGTCGTGCGTGCGCAGGTAGGCGCGCCCCTCGCTGTTGACGAGGTCGATCTGCTTCGCGAGCGGCGACGTCGTGAAGAGCCCGCCGAGGTAGGCGTCGTAGCGCTGCGTCGCCATCTCGATCATCGCCGAGTTGAGCTCGACCGCAGTGACCTTCGCCGCGCCGTTGCCGAGCGCGACCATCACGTCGACGCCGCCGCCGACGCCGATCACCATCACGCCGAGGTCCTTGCGGCCGGCGGCGCGGTGCGCGACGTAAGCCGTCGCAGCCGACGTGTCGTCGAGGAACGGGAAGCGCGCGAGATCCGACGCGCCGCCATACATCGTCGTCGGAGCCGTTCCGTCCTGGCCCGCCGTGCGCTGGCTGCAGTCGATGTGGTCGACCATGCCGTTGTCGCCGCCGAACGCCGGCGCGCCGATCACGTCGGGCCCGACCTGGACCTCGGCAGTGCCGCTGTAGATGCGGTCGATGGGCAGCCCGAGAGCCTCCACCACCGCAGCCTCCTTGCCCGGCGCGAACGGCACGCGCCACGTGACCGAGCCGGAGCAGAACGCGACCGCGGTGCCGATCGCCAACACGAAGCCCGCCGTTGCGATGACTCCGAGACGACGCAGGTCCGCGCACGCGAAGCAGCCTGCGGCCAAGAGGCCGAACGAACCCGCGAGCACGACGGACGCAGTGCTGCCGAAGGTCTTGAGCGCGAACACCGCGGCCGCTGCGCCGAGCGCCGAACCGACGAGGTCCGCGAAGTAGAGACGGTTCACGTCCTTCACGAACCGCGTGAGCGCGAGGCCGATGCCGTAGCCGCCGAGCAGGAACGGCACGCCGATCACGAGGTAGATCAGCGACAGCAGCAGGAAGTTCGACTTGTCCTGCCAGATCGCGAGGCTGTCGGGCTGGATGCACGTCGCAACGAAGAACGCGACGATCACACTCACGCCGTAGGCGAGGCTCACGAGAGCGAGCGGCTTGTGCGGATCGCCCTTCTGCTCGCTCACGCGCAGAGCAGTCAGCAGGCTGCCCGAGGCGCCGAAGCCGAGCAGCCCGATCGAGATCACCATGTAGGTGAAGTGGTGCCACATCATGATCGCGAACACTCGCGTGAGCGCGATCTCGAACAGGATCACCGAGAGGGCGAGGAAGAAGATCCCCGCGAGCGTCGACTTCAGGCTGGCTGGCATCAGGTGTTGGCGAGGCTCAGCCTGCGCCTGCATGGGCGATACGACGGAGATTCTCGGCACGCCGCAATGCGGATCCAAACACGGATTCGACGGCAGTTCGGCTCGACGGGCTCGCGCAGCCCGAGCCGCACGGAACCGCCCATGGCATCGGCGACGTCGCGCGCCCCTCCGCCCACCGCTACAACGGCCGCATGGCCAAACGGCTCTACTTGATCGACGGGACTGCGCTCGCGTACCGCAGCTACTTTGCGTTCGCCAACAGCCCGCGCGCCAATCTCACGACCAAGTCGGGCCACCCGACCGGGGCCACGTTCGGGTTCATCCAGACCCTTCGGTCCCTGCTCACGCGCGAGAGCCCGGACGCGATTGCGTTCGCCTTCGACGGGCCGCGCAAGGACCTGCACCGCACGGCGATCTACCCCGAGTACAAGTCGACGCGCGAGAAGATGCCCGAGGAGATGGCGGCGCAGCTCGACGACATCCGAGCCGTTGTCGACGCCTACGGCATCGCCGTCGTCGAAGGCGACCGCGACGAGGCGGACGACGTGATCGGCACGCTCGCCGTGCAGGGCCGCGACGCAGGAATGGAGGTGTTCCTCGTCACGGGCGACAAGGACTTCCTGCAGATCGTCGGCGAGCACATCAAGCTGTGGAACCTGCGCAGCTCGACCGCGAAGCCTGAAATCCTCGGCCCTGCAGAAGCCGAAGCCCAATGGGGCGT
>CAZEQF010000094.1:0-12046 GCA_964514315.1 uncultured Singulisphaera sp.
TCGGCGTGGCGCTGCGGCTGCCGTCGGACGCGACTCCGGCCTCGCCGCGCTGAGGGGCTGGCGGCCCTCTGCGCGCGTCGTCACGATGCGCGCATGACGGCAGTGCGGCGATGGTGCCTTGCGTTGGCGGCGCTCGCGCTCGCGATCGCGGACGCGATGCAGAGGGAGGCGGGCGAAGGGCTCCATCCGACCTATCGCGACACCCTTGCGCTCGCGGCCTACTGCGCCGGGCAATGGGAGCGCGCCGCCGCCGAGCAGCGCGTCGCGATCGAGGCGGAGCGCGGTGCTTTGAGCTTTGCCGTGCGCCTTCGCCGCTACGAAGGCGCGCTCGCGTTGCGCGTGCAGCGCGAGCAAGTGCAGAAGCAACGCGAAGAGGCGCGCAAACGACGCTGACGCGCGCGAGCGTTCACATGCCGCCGAACACGACGATCGGCGCGGCCCATCGCGTCGAGTAGGCGAGCGGCCATGTGGTGAACACCGGTCCTGCTTGTGTCGCGATGCGATAGGCCGCGGACTGCGCGGTGCTCGGCAAGTAGCCCTGCATGAGCTCCGAGAATCCCTGGCTCGGCGCACCGATCGTGTTGGCGCCCTGGTGGATGCCTGCCATCGCGACGACGAGCTCGTTTGGGTCGGCGAAGACCGAAGGCGTGCGGACGTTCGTGCCGCCGTTCGGGCCTGAGCCGAGCTCTGCCTGGTAGGCGAGCGGCGATGGCATTCCGGTCCATTCGGAGACGCACGCGAGCGCGCCGTTTGGCGAGGTGCCGAGCGTGATCGTGAGCGTTGCGCTCGGGTTCTGTCCGACGATGCCGGCCCAGATCTCCGAATTGACGATGGCCGGCGCAGACGAGATGCACAACGTCCAGCGGTCGACGCCGCAGCCTTGGAGGCGCGAGTCGACGCTGGAGTTGCTCTCGTGGCACACGACCAGCAGGCTGCCTGGCAACGGCGTCGACGGCAGCTGCACCTGCAACGACGAGACGTTCCACTGCTGGTTGCTCGCGTGCTGGCGCAGCGTCGGCGGGCCCGTGGGGGCGGGCGCCGCGCGGAAGGCGGCGATCGCCGTCGCGTGGTCGTGTGCCGATTGGAACGGGAACGCGAACGAAGCCGAGCCTGCGCTTTCGACGACGCGATAGCCGGACGTCGACCACGCGGAGAGCGGCGCGTTCGCAGGCGCGATCGCCTTCCAGTCCGGGGTGGCCAGCGGCAGCTTCTCGGTCGGGCTCTGCGTTGCGAGCATCGCGACGACGAGGTCGCCGCGGCCGACCGTGAGCGGCGGCGTCGAGGCGAGCGGCGTCGGCGCGGCGACGGTTCCCGAGCTGCCCGCGGCGCTGAACTGCAGCGGGCCGAGCGGGCCCTTCCATTCGGCGCAGGATGCTTCGAGTCGCAGTTGCGAGGACGGCACGGCAATCGTGATCGTGCGGCTCGTCGTCGCGGTGACGTGGCCCGCCCAGATCTGCGCCTTGCTCGCGCCGGAGGTCTGGCTGTGGCACATGGTCCATTGCTGGACGCCGCCGCCGGACACGGTCGCGGACGGACCCGGCGGCATCGAGAGGCACACGACGACGAGGCTGCCGGGCGCAGTGCGCTGCGGCAGCGTCATGGTGAGCGACGAGGCTCCCTTCGCTGCGTTCTGCGTCTGCTGCACGAAGCGCGGCGTCTGCGACGGCAGCGCGAGCGTCGCGGCGAACAGGGTCAGCGGGGTGAGGAGGATGCGGAGGATCGATGCCATGGCGCGTGCGGATATGCGGCCGACTCCGACCCCGGCGTCGTTCCGCTTCGTCGCAACCTAGGAATGCCGCACGCTCGCGGCGATCCGCGCATGTGCGGACTCCGGCTCCGCAGCGGTCGCAGCAGTCGGGCGTCAGGCCCGCAGGCGATCGCGCGCGGCCGCTGCGTCGCGTGCAATCTGCGCGCGGAGTTCGGCCGCATCGGCGAACTTCCGCTCGTCGCGGATGCGGCTCACGAACGCGACCTCGAGTTCGCGGCCGTAGAGGTCGCCTTCGAAGTCGAACAGGTGCGTCTCCAGGAGGCGCTTCGCATCGCCGCCGAACGTCGGCCTCGTTCCGAGGTTGGCGACGCCGCCGAACACGCGGCCGTCGAGGATCGCCTCGACGGCATAGACGCCGTCGGGCGGCAGCACGGGCGACTCGGGGGCGACGTTCGCGGTCGGGAAGCCGAGGCCCCTGCCGCGGCTGTCGCCGTGCTGCACCACGCCGAACGTCGACGGCCTGCGGCCGAGCAGGCGCTGCGCGAGGTCGAGGTCGCCGCCCGCGATCGCCGCGCGGATCGCGGTCGACGACACGGTGCGGCCGTCGACGACGAACGGTTGGCCGGTGCGCACTTCGAAGCCGAGTTGCGCGCCGAGTTCGGAAAACCGCTGCGGCGTGCCTTCGCGGCCTTTGCCGAGCGCGCTGTCGTAGCCGAGCAGGAGTCCGCTGCAGCGCAGCCGTTCGACGAGCAAGTCCGCCGCGAACTGCTGCGCGGTCATCTGCTGGAGCCGCGGCTCGAAGTCGAGCAGCACGAGGCGTTGCACGCCGGCTCGGCGGAGCAGGCGCAGGCGGTGCGGCACCGACACGATCAGCGGCGGCGCCTCTCCGCGCAGGACCTGGTCGGGGTGGTTCTTGAACGTCACGACCGTCGGCACGCCCGGCAGCCGCGACGTCATCTCCAGCAACTCGTGCAGCAGGCGTTGGTGGCCGAGATGCACGCCGTCGAACACGCCGACCGCCACGACGGAGCGGCTCTGCGGGCCCTCGCCGACGAGCGCCGGCAGGTCCAGCGCCAGCAGCGCGTCGAGCCCTTCGATCAGCCGCATGGAGGCCGGAGCTCAGCTGCGCGCGTAGCGCTGTTCCAGCTCTTCGAGGCGCGGGCGCACGCGCAGCTTGTCGCCGGCCGACAGGCGGTCGACCATCAGCACGCCTTCGAGGTGGTCCATCTCGTGCTGGATCACGCGTGCGAGGAAGCCGCTGGCCTGCAGCGTCTGTTCCTTCCCGTCGAGGTCCTGGTAGGTGACCGTGATGTCGACGAAGCGCTCGACCTCGGCCCGGATGCCCGGGAACGAGAGGCAGCCCTCGTCGTCCCATTCGCGGCCCTTCTTCTTGGTGATGCGCGGGTTGACGAGGGCGAGTTCCTCCTCGCGCTTCGACTTGTCGCCGCTCGGGTTGAGGACCAGCAGCTTCTGGTCGATGCCGACTTGCGGCGCGGCGAGGCCGCAGCCGACCTCGTCGTACATCGACTCCATCATGCGGGCGGCGAGCGCGCGCAGATCCTGGTCGAAGGCGGTCACGGGTTGGCCGCCGCGGCGCAGCGCGGGGTGGGGGTAGACGAGGACTTCCAGGGGTTCCATCCGGGGGGCTTGGCTAGGGCACTGAGGGCGTCCACGGAAGGCCGCAGACGCAAAGACGCAGAATCGCGTCCGTGGGGAGCGTTGCGGGGGCTGTGGAGGGGCGGTAGATTCTTCGCCCCTTTCCCTGGCGTCAAGCCATGCGAAAGGTCCCTTCGCATGGTCGACCTCAGCAAACACCTCGAGAACGCAGCGGACGCCGTCAAGCGGCGCAACCATCCGCTGGCGATCAAGATCTACTCGCAGGTGCTCGCGATCCAGCCGGACTACGGCGAGGCCCGCGAAGGGTTGCGCAAGGCGTTGTTCGGCAAGGCCGCGCTGAAGGCTCCGAGCAAGCTCGTCGCCGTGCTCGTCGGCGGCGTGCACCTGCTGACCGGCCACCTCATGCGCCTCTGCGGCCAGCACAACGCGGCCGCGAACGCATTCGAGCGCTACCTCGTCCTCGACCCGCTGAGCGAAGGCGTGAACCTCACGCTCGCGACGTCGCTGCGCAAGGCGGGCCACCGCCGCTCGGCGCTCGCCGTGTTCGCCGCCTACGCGCAACACCAGCCGCGCTGCCTCACGGCGGCCCGTTCGGCCGGCGCGCTGCTCTACGAGCAAGGCAAGCTGCAGGAAGCGCTGTCGTTCTACGAGATGGCGCTGAAGGTCGACCCGCGCGACCAGGAAGCGCTGAAGGCGCGCAAGGACCTCGCCGCCGAGGGCGCGCTCAAGAGCACCGGCATCGAGACCGCGCAGAGCTCGCGCGATCTCATCAAGGACAAGGCGCTCGCGCAGAAGCTCGAGCAGCAAGGCCGCATCCAGCTGAGCCCCGAGGAGCTCGACCGTCAGATCGCCGAGACCGACGAGGCCTTGCAGCAGAAGTCCGGCGACCCGGCGTTGCTGCGCAAGATGGGCAAGCTGCTGGAGCAGAAGAAGGACCTCCGCGGCGCGCTCGAGTGCCTCGATTCCGCGGCCCAGCGCCTGCCGGACGACCTCGAACTCCAGGACCAGGTCGGAGACCTTCGCCTGCGCGTGCAGGAGTCCTTCGTCCAGAAGGCCATCGCTCGTGGCGACAGCGCCGCGGCCGAGCGCGCCGAGCGCGCGCTCCACGAGGCTCGCGCCGTCGAATACCGCCGCCGCATCGACAAGAACCCCGCCGACCTCGCGCTGCGTCACCACCTCGGCGCCGCGCTGTGCGAACTGCGCGACTTCGACGCGGCAATCGCCGAGTTGCAGCAGGCCGTGAAGGACCCGCGCAAGAAGGTCGAGGCCCAGTTCCTGCTCGGCCGCGCGTTCCGCGGCAAGGGCATGCTCGATCTTGCGCTCGGCCAGTACGAGAAGGCCCTCGCCGCAGCTGGCCAGGGGCCGCTCGCAAAAGATGCGCTGTACGAAATGGGGGGGCTGTGCGAGGAGCAGGGCAAGCGCGATGCTGCTCTCGCCCATTACGGCCGCATCCTCGAACAAGACATCGGCTACCGCGACGTCGCGCAGCGTGTCGACCGACTCAAGGCTTCGTGAGCGAAGTGCCGCTCCCGAAGCAATCCTGACTACTTCGATTCCTACCGACCGTTACCCAACCAACCGCACATGGCTCATAGCAAGCAGGCGCTGAAGCGCGCTCGTCAGTCCGAGAAGGCTCGCGTCTACAACAAGGCGAAGATCTCGTCCCTCAAGTCCGTCATCAAGGCGCTGCAGGCGGTGGTGAAGACGGGTGACGCTGCGAAGGCCGACGAGCTCGCGCTCAAGGCCTTCCAGATCATGGACAAGGCCGCGAAGACGCGGACCATCCACCCGAACAAGGCGGCCCGGCACAAGAGCCAGGTCATGCGCGCCGTCGGCGCCATCAAGAAGAAGTGATCGCTTCGGGGCGCCTTCTTCGCGCCCCTGCGCCACGAGCCTGAGGGCTCTGCGCGCGCATCCTCTTCGCCGGATCACGCAGCGCGCCGCGATGCGGCGCGCGCGCACGTACGGCATCAGCCCTGCAGCAACTGCAACGCGGCCTGCGGCTGCGTGTTTGCCTGGCCGAGGATCGAGATCGCCGACTGCTGGAGGATCGAGTTGCGCGTCAGCGCCGCGGTCTCGATGGCGACGTCCACGTCGCGGATGCGGCTCTCGGCTGCCGACGTGTTCTCGACCTGGATCTGCAGGTTCGCGATCGTGGCCGTCAGGCGGTTCTGCACCGCGCCGAATTGGCCGCGCACCCGGCTCACCGAGTTGATCGCCGCGTCCACGGTGTCGACTGCGGTCGACGGCGTTCCGGCGCTGCCGATGTCCAGCGAGGACAGGCCGAGCGTCGAGGACAGCGTGTCCGACGTGCTGAGCTGGATCGTGTCGATGCCCGCTTCGGTGCCGGTGCCGACCTGGAAGGTCAACGTCGAGCCCGTGCCGTCGAGCAGGCGCACGCCGTTGAACGTCGTCGACTCGGCGATGCGGTTGATCTCGTCGATCAGGTCGGCGAACTCCTGGTTCAGGGTGTCGCGGTCCTGGCCGCTCACGGTGCCGTTGCTCGCCTGGATCGCGAGTTCGCGCATGCGGATCAGGATGTTGCTGACTTCGTTCAGCGCGCCTTCACCCGTCTGCGTCAGCGAGATGCCGTCCTGCGCATTGCGGATCGCCTGGTTGGTCGAGCGGATCTGCGCGCGGAAGCGTTCGCTGATCGCGAGACCGGCGGCGTCGTCGGCCGCGGTCGAGATGCGGAGGCCTGTCGACAGGCGGCGGTAGTTCGCCTGCAGGCGCTCGGTGGTCTGCGACAGCGAGCGCTGCGCGTTGATCGATGCGATGTTGGAGTTGACGCGAAGGCCCATCTGATTCCTCGATTCCTTTGCCTTGCCACCGACGGGATCGGAATCCCGCAGCAGCGTTTGCCGGACATCGGTCGCCGCTTGAGTGCGACTTCAGGAAATCCAAAGGTTGGACAGTGATTCCGTGCGTTCGATGGCAACGGCGCGTTGGATCGGCAAGAAAGCCCGGGAGAACGTGCCGCTTGGCCGGGTGTCGCGTTGTGCGGCGTTCGTGCGCCAAAGCGGGACGGTGCGGGGAACGGGGCCTAGCATTCGCGCCGCATGGAGACGCTCGCCTGGGTGCCCTGGCTGTTGCCGCTGGTGGCTGCCGCGATCGCGTTGCCGCTGTTCGTGACGGCGTCGCGGCGGGCGCGCACAGCGGCGACGGCGCGTGCGGCGCGTTCCCTGCGACGCGGTGCGATCGCGCTGCTGCTCGCCTGCGGTGTCGTGTCGTACGCGGCGCTCTACGTGCTGCTCCGCGAAACGCGGGAGGACGCGTATCCGGAGGTGCTCTTGCCGTTCGTGGCAGGCGCCTGGTGGGGCATGTGGTCCGGCATCGCGATCACGCCGTGGCTCGGACAACGCAGCGACCTCGACATGACGAGCGGAGTGCGATCTACGCGCGCCGGACTCACGCTGCTGTTCGCGCTCGGGCTCGGTGGCCTCGGCGCGGTCGTGGGGTCGATTGCGTTCTTCTCGGTCTTCTTCTGCGTTGCCGCGATGCAGTGACACCGCATCGCTGCTCGATGCGCGAGCGCGGAGACGCGCCGCAGCGTCGCCGCAGCAGCGTCCCCGAGTGGCCCGGCTGTCAGTCGCAGAACGCGCGGACGAACGTCGCGACCGGCCTGCCCGTCGCGCGGCCCTGCGCGTCGTCGGCCGAGCCGGCGATGTCGACGTGCGTGTAGGGCAACGGCTCCTTCGAGTCGGATCCGTGGGCCGCGAGCCCGCTCGCGATGCACAGGAACGCCATCGGGAACTGGTGCCCGCGCGGCGTCCCGGAGCTCGGCAGGTTGTTGCACTGCAGCACGTCCCACGCCTTGCTCGAAGGCGCCACGAAGTCCCAGTCCTCGCGGCGGAGCCGCGTGACCTCGAACGGGTCGCCGCACAGTTCGCCGTGCATCTGCAGCGTCTCGGCCGCGAGCTGCGCGCGCGCCGGGCCGTTGTCGAGCGCGATCGAGTAGGGGCCGACCGCGCGCACCGCGTGGCCGGTCAACGTCGCGACCGAGAACAGATGCGGCGCCTTCTCCTTCTTGGCGCGGATGCGCAAGTGCGAGAGCAGGTCCGCGAGCACCATGCGGCCTTCGGCGTCGGTGTTGCCGACGCGCACGCGCGCGCCGCCGTGGCTCGTGATGATCTCGTCCGCGACGTAGCTGTCGGCGCCGATGCTGTTGCGCACGACGCCGAGTTCGGCGACGAGGCGAACGCCTTCGGCCTTCATGCGCGCGGCAGCGAGGAACAGGCCCGCGACCGCTGCGGCGCCGCCCTTGTCGCGGCACATGCCGGCCATGTGGCCGCCGACCTTGAGGTCCGCGCCGCCGGTGTCGTAGGTCAGGCCCTTGCCTGCGAACAGCAGCGTGCGCGATGCCTTGCCTTTGCCGGCGTACTCGAGGCGCACGACGCACGGCCGATGGCGCGCGACTTCCATCGACGCGCGCGCGACCGCGGACAGCAGCGGGTAGTCCTTCGTCAGCTTCTTCTCGTCCTGCTCGACCGTGACCTTCACGCCCGTGCCGGCGAACGCCTTCTTGCAGAACTCGGCGAAGCGCTTCGGCGCCATGCGTTCGGGGTCGCTGCCGCAGAGGTCCTTGGCGAGGCGGATGCCTTGGTCGATTGCCGCGACGAACGCAGCGTCCTCGTCGGTGAACTGGCCGCCCGGCGCAGCGACGCCGATCTGCTGCACGGGTTCGGTGGCCTTCTCGCCGAGCGCTTCACGCGCCTCGAGCGGTTCGTAGAGCGCGGACATCGCAGCCTGCGCCGCGACGCGCACCGCGTCGACGTAGCGAGGATCGTCGGGACCCTTCTGCACGACGAAGAGGATCGAACGCGCGCCGGCGTCGCGAGCGCAGATCGCGCCCTTGTGCGCGGCGTCGGCGTAGCGGCGCACGTCGTCGTGGTCGCGCGTGAGCGGGCCGGTCGGCGCGGTGACGATGCGCGAGCCAGCGGCGTCGTCGGCGGGCCACAGCGCGCAGCGCGACGCGAATGCGGCGTCGGCCTTCTTGGCTGCGGCGAGCGCGCCGGCGACGGGCGCGAGGTCGATCGCGGTGAGGTCGTGGCCGCAGAGGACCACGCAGTCGAACGGAGAGCCCGGGCGCGCGGCCTTCTGGGCGTCGGAGACAGCGACGAGGCGAGTCATGGGCGAAGGATGGTGGCGGGGCAGCCGTGGTTGGGCAAGCGCGCGCTCGCGCCGTGGCGCGCGCCCGGGTACGACACGCCGCGCGATGAAGATCACCGAGGTGCGCCTCGTCCCGCTTCGCGTGGTTCGCGACGTCGGGACGCTCGAGCCCGCATGGGAGGCCGGCGCGTCGATGCGCTTCTCCCGCGGCGGTGGCGCGGTGGTCGAGGTGGTCACCGACGAGGGCCTGGTCGGCATCGGGCCCGCAGTGAAGGGCCGCGTGCTCGAGGCTGCGCAGGCGACGATCGTCGGCAAGGATCCGCGCGACGTCGAAGGCCTGTTCGAGCGCATGCGCTTTGCGATGCGCAACCAGGGCGGCATGGCCGCCGTCGACATCGCGCTGTGGGACCTGCGCGCGCGCATCGAGGGCGTGCCGCTCTACCGCCTTTGCGGCGGCGGCCGCGACCGCGTGCCGGCTTACGCGAGCATGATCCAGCTCGGCGAGCCGCAGGAACGCGCAGCGCTCGCGCAGCGCCTGCAGCGCGATGGGTTCAGAGCAATCAAGCTGCGCCTGCACGCCGCGACGATGCGCGAGGACGTTGCGATCGTGGAGGCCGTGCGTGCTGCGGTCGGCGATCGCATGACGATCCTGTGTGACGCCAACCAGGCGCAGTCGCAAGGGGAGTGGCAGCCAGGCGTGCGTTGGGACTTCGCGCGCGCGAAGGCGACGGCGATCGAACTCGAACGGCTCTCGGTCGCGTGGCTCGAGGAGCCGTTGCCGCGCCACGCGTTCGTCGAACTGCGACGCCTGCGCGACGAGGTCGCGATCGACATCGCCGGCGGCGAGAACCTTCGCTTGCAGGAATACGCGCCGATGCTCGCGATGGGGCCCTACGACATCGTCCAACCTGACGCGATGGTCGTCGACGGCCTCACCGGCCTGCGGCGCGTGTTCGCGATGGCGCGGCAGTCTGGCGTGCGCATCGCGCCGCACCACGGCGGCCGCGGCCTCGGCACGATCGCGCACCTGCACGCATGCGCCGCGGCGCCGGACGTGCCGTTCGTCGAGGTGCTGCACGATCCGCCGATCGGCGATTTCGCGCACGGCTTCGCGCCGTTCCTCTCGGCCCCAACCCTCGATGGCGACGGCTGTCTCGTGCTGCCGGGCGGCGCGGGCCTCGGCGTGACCGTCGATCCCGAGTTTCGCGGCCGCACGGACTGAAGCCTCGGGCCATACTGGAGCATGGCCGACGAACTGCAGTATCTGCGCACCGAGCGCGGCGAAGTGTGCACCCAGGGCGCGCAGATCCTGCGCTGGCGCGCCAAGGATGGCCGCGACGTGCTGTTCGTGAGCCGTGAGAGCCGCTTCGAGAAGGGCAAGCCGATCCGCGGCGGCATCCCTGTGATCTTCCCGTGGTTCGGCGAGGACCCGCGCGGCATCGGCAAGGCGCATGGCATCGTGCGTCGGCGCGACTGGAAGCTGCGCGAGGGCGACACGGATCTCGCGAAGGGCCGCGTCTCCATGGAGGTGTCCGACAGCGAGAAGACGCGCAAGGAATGGGACTACCCGTTCAAGCTGCGCCTCGCGGCCGAGTTCGGCGACGAACTGCGCATCGTCGCGTCGGTCGAGAACCGCGGCGAGAAGGCGTGGCCGTTCGAGTTCTCGCTGCACACCTACCTCGCCGTCGGCGACGCGAGCCGCGTCGAGATCCGCGGTCTCGAAGGAGTGAGCTATCGCGACCACCTGCAGGGCGGCGCGCAGTTCACGCAAGCAAAGGAGCCCGTGCGCATCACCGGCGAGTCGGAGCGGTTCTTCCACCGCACGGACGCGACGGTGGTCGTCGACGACCCTGTGTGGGACCGTCGCATCGAGATCGAGAAGCGCGGCCTGCCGTCGACGCTCGTCTGGCACCCAGGCAAGCAGAAGGCCGCAGAGATGTCGGACTTCGCAGCCGACGAGTGGGACAAGATGGTGTGCGTCGAACAGGCCGCCGTGCGCGAGGACGCGATCGTCCTCGCCCCCGGTGCGCGCCACGACATCGTGGTCGTCATTCGCACTTCGCCGCGCTGATCGCCGCAGACCCCTTCGCTACAACGACGCACATGAAGTATCGCAATCTCGGCAACTCCGGCCTCAAGGTCAGCTGCGCCGGCCTCGGCTCGTGGCTCACGCTCGGCAACACGCTGGAGCAGGACTCGAGCTCCACGCTCGTGCACAAGGCCTTCGAACTGGGCATCAACCTGTTCGACACGGCGGACGTCTACAAGCGCGGCAAGAAGAAGGAGGTCGTGCACGGCGTCGCCGAGCTGGCCCTCGGCGCTTCGATCAAGGACCTGCCGCGGCATTGCCTCGTGCTCGCGACGAAGTGCTTCTTCCCGTTGTCGGACGACGTCAACGACAAGGGCCTGTCGCGCAAGCACGTGCTCGAAGCATGCGACGCTTCGTTGAAGCGGCTCGGCGTCGACTACATCGATCTCTACCAGTGCCATCGCTACGACCCGGAGACTCCGTTGCTGGAGACGGCGCGCGCGATGGACCATCTCGTCAGGCAGGGCAAGATCCTCTACTGGGGCACGTCGAGCTGGACTGCGCAGCAGATCGCCGACGTCGTGGCGCTGTGCGAGAAGCACGGCCTCTACGCGCCGATCAGCAACCAGCCCGAATACAACCTGTTCGCGCGCGGCATCGAACGTGAGATCGCGCCGGTGTCGAAGAAGCTCGGCCTCGGCCAGATCTGCTACTCGCCGATGGCGCAGGGCGTGCTGTCGGGCAAGTACTTGCCGGGCCAGCCGCCGCCGCCCGATTCGCGCGGCGCCGACGATCGCGTCAACAAGCAGGTCCGCGACTACCTGACCGACGACAAGCTGCAGAAGGCGCAGGAGTTCAAGGCGCTCGCGGAGAAGCACGGCATGTTGCCGACGCATCTCGCGCTCGCGTTCTGCCTGCAGCACGAGAACGTGGCTGCGGTGCTCGTCGGCGCGCGCACCAAGGACCAGCTCAAGGAGAACCTCAAGGCCGTCGACCTCGCGGTGCCGGCCGAGGTGATGCGCGAACTCGACGCGCTGTTCCCCGTCGACTGACGGGAACGCGCGTCAGCGAGGCTTCTGCGCCGGCGGCTCGTCGTCGGGGATCTCGACGCCCTTCACGCCATCGGGCAGGTCTTCCATCTCCGCGTAGCGTGCGCCTTCGGACAGGAGGCGCCCGAGCAATGCCGGCGAAGCCTGCACTTCGAGCAAGCAGCCTTCCTGCGTGTAGAACTCGCTGATCACCGTCGCCTTTGCGCGGATGTGCGCGAGCAGTCCGCCCGCCGTGTGCGGCACCATCAACGCGCAGCGGTTCTCGACGTCGGACAGCTGCTTCTGGATCGCCGCGTTCAACTCGTCGAGGCCTTCGCCCGAGTAGACCGAGATGGCGACTGCATCGGGGTCCTTCTGCCAGAGTTCCGCCAGCGACGTGCGGTCCTCGACGAGGTCGAGCTTGTTGAGCACCGTCACGCGGGCGAGGTCGCCTGCGCCGAGCGACTCCAGCACTTCGTTGACCGTCGTGAGCTGGTCTGCAGCGTCCGGCGAACTGCCGTCGACGAGCACCAGCAGCAGGTCGGCAGCGAGGGC
>CAZEQF010000095.1:0-11943 GCA_964514315.1 uncultured Singulisphaera sp.
GGCTGAAGACGAAGATTTACTTTTATTGTAACCTAGTACTTTCGAATAGGCTTCTGTCTCGCGCGCGAGTTCGAGGTGCTGCTCCTGGTCCTCGCCGACGGGCACGCGGTCCGCGCGGTAGAGGATGATGTCTGCCGTCTGGAGCACCGGATAGGTGAAGAGGCCCGTGTTCACGTTGTCGGGCTGGTGCTGGCTCTTGTCCTTGAACTGCGTCATGCGGTTCAGGTCGCCGAGCGGCGTGAGGCACGTGAGCACCCACGCGAGTTCCGTGTGCTGCGGCACGTCGGACTGCACGAACAGCGTCGCACGCGAAGGATCCACGCCCGAGGCCAGCACGCCGATCGCCACTTCGCGGACCGCGCGACGCAGCGCTTCCGGGTCCGGACGCTGCGTCAACGCGTGGAGGTCGACGATGCTGAAGAACGCGTCGTATTCGGACTGGAGGCGCACCCAGTTCACGAGGGCGCCGAGGTAGTTGCCGATGTGCAGGTTTCCGGTCGGCTGTACGCCGGACATGATGCGCGCCATTGGGGAGGCATCTGACCTTCGCCGACGCGCACCCGCAAGTGCAACGTCGCGCCACCATGCAACGCGGTCCGCGCTCCGCGCGCCCCTTCGCGGAGTCGCGCGCATCGTGCGGCGACTCGCTGCGAGCAGTCCGTCGAACAACGGCTCGGTCGTCGAGAGCCCGTCATCCAGGTCGAGATCCAGGAGTGCGAACGGAGTCGAATCCGCAGATTCGGACCCGTTCGCACTGCACAGAGATCTGCCCGGATGCCGGGCTCGCTGGCAGGATGCGTTCTTCGACGGACTGCTAAGGGTTCGGCGATCGGAGCAGTATGGTGCGCAGGCGATGACGAGGTTGGGCGGACCCCTTCGGGCCTTGACGGCTCGAGGGCATGGCGACGACGACGCGCGAGGCTCCTGGAGTCCGCGCGTCGCGCGTTCGTGCGCACCTCTTTTGTTGCTGCTGTCCGGCTGCTCGCTGGCGCCGCGCGAACTCAACCTCGCGCCGCTCTGGTTCCACAGGCTCGACGAGAACCGCGAGATCCTCGAAGCAGACGCCCTCTGGCCGTTGTTCCACTACGAACGCGGCAACGACGGCAGCGACGACTTCCGCGTGCGCCCGTTCTACCGCCGCATCACCGACCCGCCCAACGAAGCCGTCGAGCACCAGTTCCTCTGGCCTCTGGGCCGCGTGCGCACCGACGCAACCGAGACCTACCAGCGCCTCTTCCCGGTCTGGAGCTGGCGCGACCGGGAGAACGAGGAAGGGCAGCGCGAGATCGACTGGTATGCCGTGTTCCCGCTGCTCTGGGGCGGCTGGCACGAGCAAGGTCGCGAGACCTACTTCGCGTTCCTGCCGTTCTACGCGGACATCCCGCAGTTCCTGACCTACGACCGCTTCCGGTCCGTGCTGTTCCCGCTCTTCGTGCGCGTCGACAAGGAAGGGCACCGCCACACGCTGTGGCTATGGCCCTTCATCGGCTACTCGGACTGCGCCGAAGGCCTGCACCGGTGGTTCCGCGTGTTCCCGCTCTACGGCCACGACGTCGACGAAGGCCGCCACGACCGCCGCTTCGCGATGTGGCCGTTCTTCTCCTGGGGCGTCGAGAACGAAGACTCGGCCGTTCGCGAGCCCGTGCGCTCGTTCTGGTTCTGGCCGCTGTTCGGCCGCAAGTGGAGCCGCGAAGTCTCCGGCGTGTCCGTGCTCTGGCCGCTGTTCGAACGCATCGAGGACGAAGGCCGGTTCACGCGCGTCAACGTGCTCTGGCCGCTCTACCACTCCTACGAGGCCCCCTACGACCAGAACCTCGTCCAATGGTGGGTCTGGCCGTTCGTGGGCCGCGCGCGCAGCGACGACCAGGACAACTGGTCGTTCCTCTGGCCGCTGATCTGGTGGCGCACCTACGACGACCCCGAGGTCACGACGGACCAGGAGTGGGCGCTGCCGTTCTTCTGGCACGTGCGCCAGAACTTCGACACCGAGGAAAGCGACGACCACCTCAAGCTCTGGCCCGCCGCGCATCGGACGGTGCGGCGAGACGCGCAAGGCGTGGCAGTCCGCGGCGACTGGAGCGTGCTGTCGCCGATCCCCTGGCGCGACGGCAACGCATACGGCGTCGAAGAGGCCTACGGCTTCCTTTGGCAGCTCTGCAACGGCCGGCAACGCGCCGTCGACGACCACGCGACCGACGTGCTCGGTCGACTCTTCACGCGCCGCGCACGAAACGGCGTCACGACTGCGAGCGTGCCCTTCTTGTTCCAATACGAATCCGACGCGTCGGGGTCGACGCTGCGGCTGTTCCACTTCCTGCCGATCCCGCTCTCCGGGCCGGCAGAGCCGGCGCCGACGGAGGCTGCGCGATGAACCTCTTCTCCATGACCGGCTCGGCGATCCGCACGCGCATCGACGACGCGGGCTTCGTGCTCGACCTGCTCGTGCGCACGTTCGCATCCGTGCGCATGATCCCGCGCCGCGCGCGCTTCCTGCTCGACATGGCGTTCAACGCCGGCGTGCGCGCGCTGCCCGTGACGATGGTCGTCGCGTCGTTCGCGGGCGCGATCCTCGCCATGCAGACGGGCATCGAGTTGAAGCGCTTCGGCGACACCGGCGTGCTCGGCACGATCACCGCGCTGTCGATGTGCCGCGAGATGGGCCCGTTCATCACCGGCGTGATCCTCGCAGCGACCGTCGGCTCTTCGATGGCCGCAGAGGTCGGGACGATGAAGGTCAGCGACGAGATCAGCGCGCTCGAAGTGATGTCCGTCGACCCGGTCAACTACCTCGTGCTGCCGCGCGTGGTGGCGCTCGCGATCATGTGTCCGACGTTGACCGTGTTGTCCGACCTGATCGGCATCTTCGGCGGCAGCATCATCGCGCAGCAGAACCTCGGCGTGTCGCAGAGCCGCTTCTGGACCTCGGCGCAGGACGCGCTGACTTCGTCGGCCATGCTGCTGCCCAAAGAGGTCTACGTCGGACTCTTGAAGGCGCTCGTGTTCGGCATCGCGATCGCGACCGTGAGTTGCGCAGCGGGCCTGCGCGCCAGCGGCGGCGCGCTCGGCGTCGGGCTCGCGGTGCAGACCGCCGTGCGCAACTCGGTGATCCTGATCATCGTGCTCGGCTTCATCGTCACCTGGTTCTTCTACTTCCTGAACGGATGATCGAACTGCGCGACGTCTGCAAGCGGCTCGGCTCCCGCCAGATCCTCGACGGCCTCAACCTGCGCGTCGAGAAGGGCATGAACTACGTGCTCATGGGGCCGTCGGGCACCGGCAAGAGCGTGACGCTGCGCCATGTCATCGGCATCCTCAAGCCGGACACCGGCTCGGTGCAGGTCGACGGCCAGGAAGTGCCAGCGATGGACCGCGAACAGTTGATGGCCCTGCGTCGACGCATGGGCTACCTGTTCCAGAACGGTGCGCTGATCAACTGGCTCACCGTCGGCCAGAACGTCGCGCTCCCGCTCGAAGAGCACAGTTCGCTGTCGCGCTCGGCGATCGACGACCGCGTTCGCGAAGTGCTGCGCATGGTCGCGCTCGAACACGCGAAGGACCAGTTCCCGCCGAGCATCAGCGGCGGCATGAAGCTGCGCGCAGGCCTCGCGCGCGCGCTCGTGACGCAGCCCGAATACGTGCTCTACGACGAGCCGAACGCGGGCCTCGACCCAATCATCAGCCACCAGATCCACGAACTGATCGCGGAGGTGCGCGACCGGCTCGGCGTGACGGGACTCATCGTCACGCACTCGCGAGCCTGCGCGACGCACTGCGGCGATCGCATCGGCATCATCGAACACGGCAAGATCGCCGTCGAAGGCACCGTCGCGGAGATGCTCGCGAGCGAGCACCCGCTGGCGAAGGCATTCCTGGGCGGCGGCTCGGATTGACGGCGATGCGCACGACCCGACGGACAACACAGCCATGAAACGCATGCAACGCGACACGGTGCTCGGCATCGTGTTCTTCGGCACGATGGCATTCTTGCTCTGGGCCACGGTCAACCTGACCGACGTGTCCCTCGGCAAGATGCCGCCGCTGCAGGTCTACTTCGCCGACGCCGGCGGCATCCGCGTCGGCGACCCGGTGCTGTTGCTCGGCAAGCCGGTGGGCAAGGTCTCGCAGATCGACTTCATGCGCGACCGCCCGCAGAGCCGCATGCGCATCACGCTGCTGGCGCAGGAGGACCTCGCGCTCACGCAGAAGGCGACGATCCAGATCCAGGACAGCGGCGTGCTCGGCGGCAAGCAGGTCTACGTCGATCCCGGCCAGGGCCCGTCGCTGCCAGCAGGCACCGAACTGCTCGGCTCGACGAGCGGCAATGCGCTCGCATCCGCGGGCAAGTTCTTCGACGGCGAAGGCCCCACGGGCAAGGAACTGAAGGACGCGATCACGGAGATCCGTCAGTTCTTCCAGAACCTCAACAACCCGGACACCTCGTCGATCGGCGCGCTCATCACGCGCCGTGACCTCTACGACGAGGTCGAGACCGCGGCGAAGAGCGTGAACCGCCTGCTCGACGCAGTGAAGAACGGCGAGGGCTTCCTCGGCAGCATCATCATGAACCGCACGTTGCGCGACGACGCGTCGCGGTTCGTCGCCAACCTCGCGTCGGTCAGCGACCAGCTCAACAAGACGGACAGCGCGCTCGGCCGGTTGCTGAACGACAAGGAGATGTCGGAGCAGCTCGCGCGACTCGCCTACAACCTCGACGCGATCGCGGCGCGTGCAGCCGACGGCCGCGGCGTGGTCGGACGGCTCGTGAACGACGAAGCCCTGGCCGACCAGCTGTCGACTGCCGTCGAGTCGCTCGCCAGCGTGCTCAAGAAGGCCAACGACCCCGAGGCCGGCGCGGTCGGCGCGGCGCTCGGCGACACCGCCCTCAAGGACGACCTGCGCGCCGTCGTCGCGAACTTCCGCGGCATCACGGAGAAGATCGACCAGGGCAAGGGCATGCTCGGCGTCCTCATCAACGACGAGGAGATGGGCATCCGCCTGCGCCGCATCCTGACCCAGGTCTCGCGCGCGCTCGAGGACGCCCGCGAAGCGGCCCCGATCGGCAACTTCGTGCAGGTCCTGTTCGGCGCGTTCTGAAGCCCGCGAGCCAGGGCCTGACGATCCAGGCCTCGGGCGCGGCGCGACGACCTCAGGCCTGCGGCGCGAGGCCGCGCGCCGCCAACATGCGCTCGACATACTTGGCGATCACGTCGACCTCGACGTGGATCGGCGCGCCCACCGACATCCGGCCGAGGGTCGTCACGGCAGCGGTGTGCGGGATGACCCAGATCCGCACGGCATCGCCGTCGATGCCGGCGATGGTCAGCGAGACGCCATCGAGGGTGATCGAACCCTTCTCCACGCAATACCGCCGCAGCGAATCGGGCACGCGCACCGCAAACGTGCCGCCGTCCTTCTCGTCGATGGCCTGGACCACGGAGCCGACGCCGTCCACGTGACCCTGCACGAGGTGGCCGCCCAGCGGATCGCCGGCACGGAGGGCGCCTTCGAGGTTGAGTCGCGTGCCCGCGGCGGCGCGGCCGAGCCAGGTCCGGTCCAGGGTCTCCGGCGACAGGTGGAAGCGCGCCGACCGCCCTTCCAGGGAAACCACCGTGCAACACACGCCGGACAGGGCGATCGAGTCGCCGATCCGGAAGGCGCCGGGCAGCGATCCGAGATCGACGTCGAGGTCGACGCCAGTGCCCGAACGGGCCGAACGGACCACGGACCCGACGGCAGCCACGAGACCTGTGAACATGGGGCGCACGGTAGCATTGCTCGCGCGCGGGAACAGGCCGCCCGCAGCGAGACCGACCGAGTCCCGAGCCGACCGGTCCATCGAAGCGGCGGACAAGGAGCCAACCGCTTCTTGACCACCCTGGGGGTCGCCCCTACTCTCCCCCACCCTTTCTTCGCGGCCAAGCACCGTGTTCTGCGCCATTCTGACGCTCTTTCCAGGAGCCATTCGGCCCTACCTGGAGGAGAGCATCCTCGGGATTGCGCAGGCGCAAGGAAAGCTCGGAGTCGAACTCATCGACTTCCGCGCCTTCACGACGGACCCGCACCGCACGGTCGACGATCGACCGTTCGGCGGCGGTCCCGGCATGGTGTTGAAGCCCGAACCGATCTTTGACGCAATCGAGGATGTGGAAGCCCGTCACGGGGCGTTCCACAAGATCCTGCTCTGCCCACGGGGCAAGACCTTCACGCAGCAGCGCGCGCGCGAGCTCTCCAAGATGGAGCGGCTCTTGTTCGTGTGCGGCCGCTACGAGGGTTACGACGAACGCATTCGTCAGGGCATGGCCTTCGAGGAGATCTCGCTCGGCGATTTCATCCTCGCCGGCGGCGAACTCGCCGCGATGGCCGTGCTCGAGGCTGCGGTGCGATTGATCCCCGGCGTGCTCGGCTGCGCGCAGTCCCCCGAACTCGAGTCCTTCGAGTCCGAACTGATGGACTACCCGCAGTACACGCGGCCGCGCAGCTTCCGGGGCATGGACGTGCCCGACGTGCTGCTCTCCGGCGACCACGCCGCGGTGGCACGTTGGCGGCTCGAGCAGTCCCGCATCCTCACGGCAAAAAAACACTCTGACACTACTTTCCCCAACGAAACCGGGATCGACCCCCTGACCGCAAGGCGCGGCGGCGGGCGCGATCCGAAGGCGTAGACGACGATGAACACCCTGCGGCAGCTCGAACTCGAGAACATGAAGGCGACGGTCCCCGACTTTGGTGTCGGCGACACGGTCGATGTCCACTATCTGATCAAGGAAGGCGACAAGGAGCGCGTGCAGCTCTTCTCGGGCACCGTGATCTCCATCACGGGCCGCGGCATCCGCCGCACCTACCTCGTGCGCCGCATCGTCGCGGGCGAGGGCGTCGAGCGTCGATTCCCGCTGCACTCGCCGCGCGTGGCTGATGTGAAGGTCCACAGCCGCAGCAAGCCCCGTCGCGCCAAGCTCTACTACCTGCGCGAACTCGAGGGCAAGGCGACCCGCCTCAAGCCCAACATGGGCAAGCCTCGCTACCCGCGCTCGATCAAGGGCAAGGCGAGCAAGCCGAAGCAGGACGCGTAACGCGCCCGACCGCAACGTAGACTTCTGGCTCATCGGCCTTATGGCCGATAACCCCGGGAATCGCGACCGGCTCGCGATTCCCACGTGAGAGTCCACCCTGCGCGCCGAGCGATCGCGTCCGGCGCGAATCCACCATGCTCGAGAACGCTCGCCGCCAGGTCTTCCTGGTTCTGCTGACGATTGTCGGCGCCCTGCTCTGCTCCATCCTGCTGAAGCCCGGCCTCGGCATGGACCTGAAGGGCGGCAACCAGCTCATCTACGAGGTGCCTGACGAGGTCCTCGCCAAGCTCGAACGGGACGAGAAGACGTCGAAGGACGCGGTGATGGAGCACACGCTCCGCATCGTCCGCGACCGCATCGACCCGACTGGCGTGCTCGAAGCGCTGGTCTCGCGCCGCGGCCAGAACGGCATCCTGATCGAGCTGCCCTACCGCGAGAAGGCGGAGCTCGACCAGATCAAGGCCCGCATCAGCAGCCTCGGCAAGCTCGAGATGCGCATCGTGGCCTACGAGGGCTGGGCGCAGGACGACGTCAAGTTCGACATCGCGTCGGAGAAGCGTCGCCTCGAGGACTGGCTCAAGACGGGTGGCAAGGAGCTGGTCGTCGAGAACATCAAGAACATCGAGCGCTTCAACGAGTCGCCCAACACGGGCCCGCTCGCGTTCGGCAAGATCCGCTGGTACCCGCACCTCGTCGAGCCGCAGCCCGGCAACAAGAAGCTGTGGAGCCAGCCGATGTCGATGGGCCAGAGCGCCGACGGCGTGCAGCCGCTCAGCGCCTCGGTCGTCGCGGTCTTCGACCAGTCGGCCGACTTCAACGGCGGCGTGGTCCCTGACGCCCGCCAGAAGGAAGAGCGTCCGTATCTGCTCGAGTTCGTCGCGCTCAACATGAAGGAAGAGCACTTCCGCGGCGAGGACCTCGATCCGAGCGGCGTGAAGCCCGGCGTCTCGCAGGATGGCCGCCTCGCGGTGCACTACAAGGTCCGCGACAACCTCAGCTCGCGCTACGGCGACTGGTCCGGCAAGTACAAGAAGAAGCACAGCGCGATCGTCCTCAACGGCGTCGTGCGCTCGGCCCCCTACTTCGTCGAGCGCATCCCGGGCAACGGCCAGATCAGCGGCAACTTCACGCAGCAGGAAGTCGACGAGCTGGTGAAGGTGCTGCGCACTGGCTCGCTCCAGGTCGAGCCGCAACTGCTCAGCGACCGCACGGTCGGCCCGACGCTCGGCGCCAAGTCGCTGCAGCTCGGCCAGATCTCGCTGATCGCGGGCACCATCGCGGTGTTCGCGTTCATGCTGTGGTACTACAAGCTCGCCGGCATCGTCGCGTGCATCACGCTCGTGCTGAACGTCTTCCTGCTGTGGGCCGCAGTGCTCTTCATGCAGGCGACGATCACGCTGCCGGGCCTCGGCGGCATCGTGCTGACGATGGGCATGGCAGTCGACGCGAACGTGCTCATCTACGAGCGCATCCGCGAAGAGGCGGACCGCGGCAAGGACATGCTGCGCGCCGTCCGCGCCGGCTTCGAGCGCGCGATGTCCGCGATCCTCGACGCCAACATCACGACGTTCCTCACGGGCCTCGTGCTCTACAACGTCGGTGTCGGCCCGGTCCGCGGCTTCGCCGTCACGCTCATGGTGGGCATCGTCACGACGGTGTTCACGCAGTTCTTCGTGACGCGCCTCCTGTTCCACTACCTGCTGGTCCAGGAGAAGCTGAAGGACTTCAAGGTGCGCCGACTGCTGGCGCAGCCGAACTTCGACTACCTCAGTCACGGCAAGAAGTGCGTGACGGTGAGCGTCCTGTTCCTCGTCCTTGGCCTTGGCTACTCGATCTGGGGCGTGCCCTCGGAGGTGTCGCTCGGCATCGACTTCAAGGGTGGCGCGAACCTGCAGATGCTGCTGCGCGATCCCACCGACCGCGAAGCGATCGTCGCCCGCCTCAGCAGCGACGCCGAGTTCCAGCGCGACTTCCGCAACTTCACGGTCAACACGATCGAGGCGACGGCGGACGGCAAGTCCTCGTTCTTCAACGTGCGCCTCAAGCTGACCGACACGATGCGCGAGAAGATCGAGCAGGACCGCAAGGCGTGGCGCGAGGCGAAGAAGGCGGCCGAGACGGAAGGGAAGGAACAGCCGGAGCCCTACTCCGCCCCCTACCTCGCGATGATGCGCCGCATCTTCGCGGACGACCTCGTCAAGCCCGCCTACAGCGGCGCAGACGTCGCCCCGGGCCCGAACAACGACGCCTACGCTCAGGTCAACCTGCACTTCCAGAGCCCGGTCGAGAAGCAGCGCCTCCAGGTTCTGCTGGCCAAGGCCAAGGTGCCGCTCGCAACCGTCAGCATCCCCAGCGATGCCGCGGCGACGCAGTCGAAGGACCTGTTCGTCGAGTGGTCGACGGTCCCGAGCACGATGAAGAGCCAGGTCTTCGACTACATCCGCGGCGCGATCGCGGACGCGAAGCCCGAGGACGCCCTCAAGGACGTGAACGGCCAGCCCGTCAAGCTGTCGGATCCGTTCCCGGAAGCCGAGGAGATCCAAGGCCGCATGGTCGGCGAGCTCCGCAACGCTGCGATCGGCGCGCTGATCCTGTCGTGGGCGCTGATCATCTTCTACCTGCGCGTGCGCTTCCACGAGTACAAGTACGGCATCGCCGCCGTCGTGGCGCTGATCCACGACGTCCTCGTCGCGCTGGTCGCGGTCGTGCTCTGCAACCACCTCGGCGTCGTCCACGCCGAGATCAACCTGGCGATGATCGCCTGCTTCCTGACGATCATCGGCTACTCGGTCAACGACACGATCGTCATCTTCGACCGCATCCGCGAGAACCTCGCGGAGCAGCAGAAGCTCGGCGGCCACGTCTCGCTGCGCGACATCATCAACCTGTCGGTCAACCAGACCATGTCCCGCACGATCCTGACGACCGGCGTCACGCTGTTCGTCGTGCTCGCGCAGTTCCTCGTGAACTGGGGCACCGACTCGGACCTCGAGACGTTCGCGTTCGGCATGCTGATCGGCATGATCAGCGGCACCTACAGCACGATCTTCATCGCTGCGCCGGTGCTGACCTGGATCGCGAAGCGCTATCCCGCCGCCGCGGCACCCGTCGCGCCGGTGGAGACCGAAGCGCCCGCCGCCGCCCAGTGACGGCGATCGGCGCGCCGCGACGGTGAGAACCGGCGGCGCGCCCCCTCCCCTGCGCCGTCGTGCGGCGCCCGACCCCATGGACACGCAGCACGGAATCGCGCGATTCCCCCACCACCTCCAGGGCTTCGACCTCCGGTCGATGCCCGTGCTGCGGACCGATGTGCTGGTCGTGGGAGGAGGGATTGCGGGGGCAAGCGCCGCGCTGCACGCGGCCGACGCAGGCTGCGAGACCCTGCTGCTCTGCAAGACGCCGTTCGACGAGACGAACACGGCGTGGGCGCAAGGCGGCATCGCGGCCGCGCAGCGCGCGGACGACAGCCCTGCATTGCACGTCCAGGACACGCTGACGGTCGGCGCAGGCCTCAGCGACCGCGCGGCAGTCGAGAGCATCGTCGGCGCCGCGCGCGAGGCGCTGCAGTGGCTGCAGGAGCTCGGCGCAAACTTCGACCGTGAGGACGGCCAACTCGCGCTGTCACGCGAAGGCGGCCACACGCGCCACCGCGTCGTGCACGCCGGCGGCGACTGCACCGGCGCGGAGATCCAGCGCGCGCTGGCAGCAGCGCTCGAGCGGCATCCCCGCATCACGCTGCGCACGCCCGCGTTCGTGCGCGACCTCGTCGTCAGCGACGGCCGCTGTGTCGGCGCAATCGTCGAGATCGACGGCAGCGAACTCGCGGTCGAGGCGGGAGCAGTGATCGTCGCCACAGGCGGCGCAGGCCAGATCTACCGCGAGACCACGAACCCGACCGGCGCGAGCGGCGACGGTCTGGCCCTGTGCTTCCGCGCGGGCGCGCGCATCGCGGACTGCGAGTTCGTGCAGTTCCATCCGACGACGCTCTACATCGCCGGCGCATCGCGCTTCCTGATCAGCGAAGTCGTGCGCGGCGCAGGCGCCGTGCTGCGCGACCGCAACGGCGCAGCGTTCATGCAGGGCGCGCACCCGATGGCCGACCTCGCGCCACGCGACGTGACGAGCCGCTGCATCCTCGACCGGATGGTCGCGACGGGCGACACGAACGTCTACCTCGACCTGCGCCGCATCGACGGCGACCCCGCGAAGCGCTTTCCGTCGATCGCCAAGATCTGCAGCGCGTTCGACATCGACATCCGCAACGACATGATCCCGGTGCGCCCTGGCGCGCACTACATGGTCGGCGGCGCCGCGACGGACCTGGACGGCCGCACCTCGGTCCCAGGGCTGTTCGCCGCCGGCGAAGTCGCGAGCACCGGCCTGCACGGCGCGAACCGCCTCGCGTCCAACTCGCTGCTCGAAGGCGCGGTCCTCGGCCGGCGCGCCGGCCTCGCAGCCTGCGCCGAGGCGCAGCGGAGCGCCCCGAAGCTGCCGCGCATCGCCGGCGGCCCTTCGCCGGTCGACAACCCGCCGCGGCTCCAGTTCGACGACCTGCTCTACTCGCTGAAGAGCCTCATGTGGCGCCAGGTGGGCCTCCGCCGCTCCGCCGAAGGGCTGCTCGACGCGCGCCAGCGCATCGCCTTCTGGCACCATTACCTCCAGCGGGCTCAGGCCAAGGACCGGCGCGTCTACGAACTTTCGAACATGCTGACCGTCGCGGCCCTCGTCACCGAGGGCGCATGGCTGCGCCCGGAGTCGCGCGGCACGCACTTCCGCGACGACCGCCCGGCGCGCGACGACGCGGCGTTCTGCCGACGGATCTTCCTGCGTCGCGGTCCAGATGGTCAGATCCTGGCAGAGCAAGGCGCCTCGT
>CAZEQF010000096.1:0-3628 GCA_964514315.1 uncultured Singulisphaera sp.
GCCTCGGGGTAGTTCATCACCACCACCGGCCGGCCGACGTGCTCCTCGCACAGGTAGCGCTCGTGCTCGGTCTGCAGGTCCATGCCCCACTGCGGCGCGAAGTCGAACTTCTTCTTCGCCTTCTGCAGGATGTCGATCGCCGCCGTGTAGTCGATGCGCTCGAACGACTGCTGCAGGAACGTCTCGAGCCGCGCGACCACGCCCTTCTGGATGCGCTCGTCGCAGAACTTCAGGTCGTCGGCGCGCTCGGCCAGCACGTAGGCGAAGATGTGCTTGAGGAAGCGCTCGGCGAGGTCGGCGTCGGCGGCGAGGTCGGCGAAGGCGATCTCGGGCTCGATCATCCAGAACTCGGCGAGGTGGCGCGTCGTGTTGCTGTTCTCGGCGCGGAACGTCGGCCCGAACGTGTAGACCTTCGACAGCGCCATGCAGTAGGCCTCGACGTTGAGCTGGCCCGACACCGTGAGGAACGTCTCGCGGCCGAAGAAGTCCTTGCTCGCGTCGACCTTGCCGTCCGCCTTGGGCAAGTTGTTCCAGTCGAGCGTCGAGACGCGGAACATCTGGCCCGCGCCCTCCGCGTCGCTCGCCGTGATGATCGGCGTGTTGACCCAGCAGAAGCCTTCCTTGGTGAAGAACTCGTGGATCGCGAACGACGCCGTGTGGCGGATGCGCGCGACCGCGCCGAACGTGTTCGTGCGCACGCGCAGGTGCGCCTGCTCGCGCAGGAACTCGAGCGTGTGCTCCTTCGGCTGGATCGGATAGGTCTCGGGGTCGTCGACGAGCCCGAGCACGACGACCTCGTCGGCCTGCACCTCGTAGGCCTGGCCCTTGCCCTGGCTCTTCACCAACGTGCCGCGGGCGATCAGCGACGCGCCCGCGGTCAGACGCAGGATCTCGCCCTGGTAGTTCGGCAGCGCGCTCGGCACGACGAGCTGCAGGTTGCCCTGGCAGCTGCCGTCGGACACCTGCACGAACGAGATGCCGGCCTTGCTGTCGCGACGGGTGCGAACCCAGCCGCGGACCTCGACCTTGCTGCCTTCTTGGATCTTGCCCTCGAGGGCGTGACGAACGCTTGCGACCTGCATTCACGGATGGTTCCGGCGACCGTGGCGCGGGTCAAGCGTGCGCGCACAGAGCTGCACCGCGCGGGGCATTTGCCCCGGCGTCTTGCGATGCGATTGCGAGGTCCCCAAGATCCGCCGCATGGCGGTCAATTGGGAGCGCGCGACGGTCAGGTCGCGCGCTGCGGACATTCCATTCGAACGGCGTCGGCGCGGCGCAATCGTGGCGGTGCTGCTCGGCGCGACGTTGTCAGCGGCGACGCTCGGCAGCGGCGTGTTTGCAGCCGCAGCTCCCGCGCCGCTCGCGACCGACGCGACGCCGCAGCCCGCGCAACCGGACCGCCCCGAACAAGCCGTGTCGACGCTGACGCAGCTGGCCACGGCAGACGAAGCGCAACCGACAGAGCAGGAACCGCAGCATCGCACGCATGCAGAGCCGCCGCCGCCGGAGAAGGCCTCGACCGAAGAAGCGGCAGAGATCGACGAAGCGATCCGCGCGCTCGCCAACGACGACATCCCGCGCAACGCGATGAATGCGGTCTACGCGCTCTACGATTTCGGCGAGAAGGCCATTCCCGCGCTCCAGCTCGCGCTCGACTCCGCCGACCAGCAACAACGACATCTCGCTGCCGCAGTCCTGCGTGGGATCGACGCCGAGCCGACGCGACGCCTTTGCGAACTCAGTATCGAGGCGCTCGGCGACCCGGAGATCGAAGGCTACTGGCGCACGCTGATCCACCGCCCGGCCATCAGCGCAGCGCGATGGCTCGACGAGAAGTCAGACTCGAAGCAAGTCGTGTCCCATCTGCTCGTTGCAGCTCGCTCGCTGCAGCCGCAACGACGCTTCCTCGCAGCCGCGATGCTCGCACGCAGGGGCGTGCAGACCGACCTGCACCACACCTGCGCCGTGCTCGTCGCCCAACTGCCCGACAACGACAAGATGGGCGACGCACTCGTCGCCGCGCACGGGCTCTATCGACTCGGCGCCTCGGCGTTGCCGCAGATCCGCCTCGCGTATCGCGGCGCCGACGAGCAGACGCGCAAGCTGCTGCAACTCGTCGAGGACAACCTCACCGACGACGAGGCAGGCAAGAAGCGCACCCCTGCCGAACTGCGCGAACGCTACGACCGGCTTGGGCTGCGCACGGTGACAGAGGTTTGCCTCGACCCCGTGCGCGACCATGAGTTCCCCAATAACTGGGTCCTGCCGCGCCTCTGACCGACGACGACGACCGCGCGGCGCACCCCCACGTCTCGTTGCCGCCGACCTGCGACGGAACGCGCAGCAACCGCCCCACGAAGCCCGCGCGGCGAACTTCTGCCGACGTGGCCCAAGCAGCGGTCGCGGATTGCCGATAGCAGCGGGCACGCCGTGTTCCGCTCCGAACCGATCACCTTCCATGTGCCCGCCAGCGCCGCCAACCTCGGCCCCGGCTACGGCATGCTCGGCGTCGCGCTGGACCTGCCGTTGCACGTCACGATCGAACCGCGCACGGACGGCACGATCCTGATCGAACGTCGCGACGCACCGTTGATGACCGCCGAGGACCGCCGCCACGATCCGGTGCTGCGCGGCCTTCGCGTCGGCGCGGAGAAGTTCGGCGTGTCGCTGCAGAAGGGCGTCGCCCTCGTCATCGACGGCACGATCCCGCGCGGAACGGGCCTCGGCACGATCTCGGCGGGCTTCGCCGCGGGCCTCGGAGCCGCCGCGCGCCTCTCGCAGAAACCGTGGACGGCTGGCGAAGCGCTCGACGCGCTCGTGCCGATGGGCGGCGATCCCGCGCACGGCGCCGCGAGCCTCCTCGGCGGTTGCGTCGCAACCGTTCCGATCGGATTCGAGAAGGGCTCGGTGCATCGCCACCAACTGCTGCCGATGCCCATCCACGGCAACTGGCAGTTCGTCGTGATGATGCCCGACGTGGCGATCGGCACCGCGGATACGAAGCGCGTGCTGCCGCCGACGATCCCGCACGGCGTCGCGAGCCGCACCGCGGGCCGCGTCGTCGGCATCCTGCACGCGCTCGCGCACGGCGACGAGGAGCTGCTCGCGTCGTGCATGCGCGACGAGACGCATGTCCCGTATCGCCGTTCGCTCTACTCGGGCATCGACGACACGCTGCGTTCCGCAGTCGAAGCCGGCGCGTGCGGCGCGACGATCTGCGGCCACGGCCCGAGCCTCATGGCGATGACGACCGACGAGGGCAAGACGAAGGCGATCGCGCGCGCGATGGTCGAATCGCAGAAGCGCTTCGGCCGCCGGGCCACTTCGCTCGTGCTGCAAGTCGCCCACTACGGCGCGCTGCCGCTGCACCAGGAAGCCCGCAGGTAGCCGCACGCGGGCCACGTCGTCCGCTCCGTGCACGGCGGCGCGCAAACCAGCTGTCTTCGCACGCGCCGCACGCCGCCGTTGCCTCTCCAGGTCCAACCGCTAGCGTCCGCGCGGTGAACGTCATCGTCGCCGAGAAGCCGTCCGTCGCCCGCGACCTCGCGCGCGTGCTCGGCGCCACGCGGCGCGAAGACGGCGCGATCTCCGGCAACGGCTGGACGATCACGTGGGCGATCGGCCACCT
>CAZEQF010000096.1:3728-11816 GCA_964514315.1 uncultured Singulisphaera sp.
AAGACGGCGCGATCTCCGGCAACGGCTGGACGATCACGTGGGCGATCGGCCACCTGGCGACGCTCAAGAAGCCCGACGCCTACGACCCCGCGCTGCGCCGCTGGTCGCTGGACCGGCTGCCGTTCGTGCCCGAACGATTCGAGCTCGAGCCCGTGCCGCAGAACGGCGCCAAGGAGCAGCTCAAGATCGTCGCCGACCTGTGCCGCCGCGCCGACACGCTGCTGTGCGCGACGGACGCCGGGCGCGAGGGCGAGCTGATCTTCCGCTACATCCTCGAGTTCGCCGGCTGCGGCGATCGCGAGTTCAAGCGACTGTGGCTGAGTTCGCTGACCGACGAAGCGATCCGCCAAGGCCTGCAAGCCGCAAAGCCCGGCAGCGCCTACGAGAACCTGCACGCAGCCGCGCGCAGCCGCAGCGAAGCGGACTGGATCGTCGGCCTCAACGCGACGCGCGCCTACACGGTGCGTTACGGCGGAGGCAGCGTGCTGTGGACCATCGGCCGCGTGCAGACGCCCGTGCTCGCGATGATCGCGCAACGCGACGACGAGATCCGCGTGTTCGATGCGCGCCCGTTCTGGGAACTGCGCACGACGTATCGCAAAGCGATCTTCCGCCACGCCGGCGAGCGCTCGCACGACGAAGCCGCGGGCAAGGCGTTGCTCGCGCGCGTCGAAGGCAAGCCGCTGCAGATCGCGTCGATCGAGAAGCGCACCGAGCGCATCCCGCCGCCGCTGCTCTACGACCTCACGCAGCTGCAGCGCGACATGAACTTGCGCTTCGGCTTCTCCGCGAGCCGCACGCTGGAGATCGCGCAGCAGCTCTACGAGAAGAAGCTGCTCACGTATCCGCGAACGGACAGCCGCCACCTGAGCCTCGACATGGTCGACCAGGTGCGCACGACGCTCGGCGAACTGCGCACCTGGAATGCGGATGCGCTGCGCACGCTCGCAGCCTTTGTGCAAGGCGCGCCCGACGGCGAACGCGGGCCCAAGTCGAAGCCGTCGCGCGTGTTCGACAACGACAAGGTCAGCGACCACCACGCCATCATCCCGACCGGCAAGGTCGAGCGGCTCGATCCCGACAGCCAGAAGGTGTTCGACGCAGTCGCGACGCGGCTCGTGCAGGCCTTCTTGCCCGAGAAGGTGCAAGAGCTCACGAGCGTGCGCGCGATGGTCGAGGACGTTCCGTTCCGCGCGCGCGGCACCGTCGTCGTCGAGCCCGGCTGGAGCGCGTTGGAACACACGCAGGAACCGCAAGCCGATGGCGACGCCGACGCGCCGAAGAAGAAGGGCAAGAAGAAGAAGGGCTCCGACGACGACGACGAGAACCAGACGTTGCCCGCATTCACGCAAGGCGAGAGCGGCCCGCACCAGCCGTTCCTGCACGAAGGCAAGACCAAGCCGCCGCCCGCCTTCACCGAGAACACGCTGCTCGGCGCGATGGAGACCGCGGGCAAGCTCATCGACGACGAGTCGCTGCGGCAGGCGATGAAGGGCCGCGGCCTCGGAACGCCCGCGACGCGCGCGTCGATCCTCGAGACGCTCATCTCGCGCAGCTACGTTCGCCGCGACAAGAAGACGCTGCGCGTCACCGACCTCGGCCGCTACCTGATCGCGATCATCCAGGACCCGCAGCTGAAGTCGGCGGAGCTGACCGGCGAGTGGGAGTTCCGGCTCGGCGAAGTCGAACGCGGCAAGCGCACGCGCGACGAGTTCATGGGCGGCATCCGCGACTCGGCGCACGAGCTGATCGAGAAGAACCTCGCGCCGCGCGCGCTGCCCGAAGGCCTCGGCCTGTGCCCGCGCTGCGGCGCCGCCGCGATCGAAGGCCGCGCGGCCTACGGTTGCTCGCGCTGGAACGACGGCTGCGCGTTCCGCATCCCGAAGGAGTTCGAGGGCTTCGCGATCCGGCCGCAGCACGTTCGCGAACTCGTCACGCGCGGCATCGTGCTGGCCCCGGTGCAACTCGGCGAACAAGGCCTGCGCATCCTCTGCGCGACGAAGAACGGCGAAGTGTTCTCGATCGAGCCGCCGAGCGCGAAGGCGCAAGGCCGCGACGACAGGAAGGGCGGCGGCGGAGCAGGGCGCAGCGCGCCGCGCGGAACGGGCGGCGGCCCTGCACGCAGCAGCGGCGGCGCGCGCACAACGGGCCGAAGCGGCGCGGACGCGAGTGGCGGCGGCGCCCCACGCGCATCCCGTGGCAACGGCGCAGACGCGAGCGCTGGTTCGGGCCGCGGCGAGCGCCGCAGCAACGGGGCACGCTCGAACGGCGACCGCGCCGGGAACGCAGACGGCCCGGCGCCGCGCCGCGCGCGACGCGACCAAGGCGCCGGCAACGAACGCAACGACGTGCCCGCGCAGCCGAAGCCGACGCGACGCAAGCGCGCAGACGGCGCCCAGGACGGCCGGGGAGACGGCGCGTGACGACTTCGTCGTCGCCGCTGCTGCGCGTCCTCTGCGCGCTGCTCGTCGTCGTCGCGGTGTCGCTGTTCGTGTTGCCGCTCGTCGGCATGCTCGCGGCAGCGCCGTGGTCGAGCCTCTACGACCTGATCACCTCGGACGAAGCGGTGGCCGCGCTGCGCCTGTCGCTCGTGAGTTCGCTCGGCGCCGCTGCGCTCTCGATCGTGTTCGGCCTGCCGCTCGCCGCATGGCTCGCGCGCGGCGCGTCGCCGCTTCGCAGCGCAGTGCGCGTCGTCGTGACGTTGCCCGTCGTGCTGCCGCCGATCGTCGCCGGCATCGCGCTGCTGCTCGCGTTCGGCCGCAACGGCCTCGTCGGCGCGTGGCTCGAACGCAGCTTCGGCGTGTCGCTGCCGTTCACGACCGCAGCGACCGTCGTCGCGGCGGCCTACATGGGCATGCCGTTCTTCGTGCTGTCCGCAGAAGCCGGGCTGCGCGCCGCCGACGCGCGGTTCGACGAAGCGGCGCGAACGCTCGGCGCGAACCCGACGCAGCGGTTCATGTGGATCACGCTGCCGATGGTGCGCCCCGCGTTGCTCACCGGCGCGCTGCTCGCGTGGGCGCGCGCGCTCGGCGAGTTCTGCGCGACGCAGATGTTCGCCGGCAACCTGCAGGGCACGACGCGCACGCTGCCGCTGCAATGCGCGATCGCGATGGAGTCCGCGCCGGAGCTCGCGATCGGACTCTCGCTCGTGCTCGCATCGACGTCCGTCGTCGTGCTGTGGCTCGTGCGCAACCGGTTGCTGAGGACGCGATGAGCCTCGAACTCGACTTCCGCCTCGCGCGCGGCGCGCTGCGCATCGACGCAAGGCTCACGGCGACGAGCGCTGCGACACTCGCGCTCGTCGGCCCGAACGGCGCCGGCAAGTCGAGCATCCTGTCCGCGGTCGCGGGCCTGCTCTCGATCGACGAGGGCCGCATCGCGCTCGACGGCGCGGCGTGGGACCTCGGCGACCCGCGCACCGCACTCGCGGCCGAACGGCGCGCGGTCGGGTTCGTGTTCCAAGACCATCGATTGTTCCCGCATCTCGACGCGCGCGACAACGTCGCGTTCGCGCTGCGTTGCAGGGGCGTGCCCCGCCAGAGCGCGCGAGCGACGGCCGAAGCGTGGCTGGAACGCGTGGGCCTCCAGGGCCATGAACGCTCGCTGCCCGCGCAACTGTCCGGCGGCGAGTCGCAGCGCACCGCGCTCGCGCGCGCACTGGCGAGCCAACCGCGCGTGCTGTTGCTCGACGAACCGCTCGCAGCAGTCGACGCGAGCCGCAAGACGCAACTTCGTCGCGACCTTCGCGCGCACCTCGACGCGTTCGAAGGCCCGCGCATCGTCGTCACGCACGACGCGGTGGACGCGTTCGCGCTCGCGGACCGCATCGCCGTGCTCGAGAACGGCGTTGTGGTGCAGCACGGCACGCCTTCCGAGATCTGCGCCGCGCCGCGTTCGCGCTACGTCGCGGACCTCGTCGGCCTCAACTGGTTGCGCGGCACGTGCAAGGACGGGACCTTCGCGCTCGACGGCGGCGGGCAACTCAAGGTCGCGTGGACCGGCGACGGCGACGCGATCGCCACCGTGCATCCGCGCGCGATCGCGCTGTTCCCTTCGCGGCCCGAAGGCTCGCCGCGCAACGTGTGGCAGGCCAACGTCGCGTCGATCGAGCCCGCGCTCGACGGCCTGCGCGTCCGGCTTGCTGGCCCAGTGCCACTCGTCGCCGAGATCACCGAGTCCGCGCGCGCGCAGCTGTCGTTGCGCGCGGGATCGAGCGTGTGGATCGCGCTGAAGGCGACCGAGATCGCAGTCAGCCCTGCGTGACGACGTGCGTCACGGCCGCGCCGTGCGCAACCCCGCATGCAGCGAGCCGTGCTGGCCTGTGACGCAAGCCTCGAATCCGCCGTAGGACGGATTGGGGATCAGGATCCAACGAGAACCCCACCACGCCGCGCGCTCCGCGACGATCGCTGCGCGCCGCTGTTCGGTCATGCTGCAGTTCGCGGCGTAGCGTTCGGGATCGGCGTCCTTCGCCGGATCCGTGTCCGCGGCGAAGTCGCCCAGGTTGTCGCCGACGAGCTGCACGACACGAAAGCGCTCGGCAACGAACGCGCGACGCGGCGTCTTGTCGGAGCCCGCGCTGCGCTCGCCCTTCGTCAGCACGACGTCGAAGCCGTCGCGCTCGTCGATCGGGAAGCCCAACGCGCGCAGGTTCGCGCGCGTGTCCGACTCCTCGGAACTCGGCGCCTTGGCGTCGCCCGAGTCGGCCCTGCGGTTCGTCACATAGACGACACGCACCGAGAGCTTCTGCGCGGCGCGCACGTATTCGAGCGCGCCGGGGATCGCCGTCGCGCGACGCTCCGCGACCCATCCCGCCCACGCAACTGGGTCGAAGCCCTTGCCGTCGCGGATCTGCCTGGCCGCGAACGCGCTGTTGTCGAGCACGGTTTCGTCGACGTCGAGCACGACCGCGAGCGGCTTGCCCGCAAGCTCAGGGCCCGCTTGCTGCTCGAGGCACGCAGTCCACGCGGCATCCGCGATCGCTCGCGGCAACGCTTCTTGTGCAGCGCGGTAGGCCTGCGCGCATGCCGCGCTGTATTCCGCAGCGCGTTGCATCCAGACGACAGCGAGCGCCTGGTCGTGCTGCGCTTGCGGAGCGTTCGCACACGCGGCGAAGGCGAGCACTGAGGCTGCGAGGACGATGGAACGGCGATTGGACGGAGCGTGCACAGCGAAAGACTCGAGGCTGAGGGTCGGCGGTCGCACGCCCGACAGGGACGCAGCGACATCGAAGACGGGGACTCTACGCGCTGCAGACGTCACCGCAGCATCGTGCGGCCGCGAGCGCGACTCCTTCAGCGTGCCGAAGGCGCATCGTCCGCGAACGGAAACCAACCGCGCGTGCGGTTCGCGAACGCGACCAACGTGAGCATCACCGGCACTTCGATGAGCACGCCCACGACCGTCGCGAGCGCCGCGCCCGACGAGAGCCCGAACAAGCCGATCGCGACCGCCACCGCGAGCTCGAAGAAGTTCGACGTGCCGATGAGCGCCGCCGGCGCCGCGATCGGATGCGGCAGCCGCATCCAACGCGCCGCGGCGTAGGTGATGGCGAAGATGCCGTAGCTCTGCACCGCGAGCGGCGCAGCGATCATCAGCACGCGCATCGGCTGCTCCAGCAACGTCGTCGCCTGGAACGCGAACAACAACACGACCGTGAGCAGCAAGCCCGCGATCGACCACGGCTTCAGCCGCGCGGACAACCGCGCGACGGCGGGCTCGCCGCCGCGACGTAGCAACAGCGAACGCACCGTGACACCGGCGACGAGCGGCGCGACGACGAACAACGCGACCGACACGAGCAACGTCGACCACGGCACGACGACTTCGTTGACGCCGAGCAGGAACGCCGCGATCGGCGCGAATGCGAACACCATGACGAGGTCGTTCACCGTGACCTGCACGAGCGTGTAGGCCGCGTCACCTTTCGTCAGCTGGCTCCAGACGAACACCATCGCGGTGCACGGGGCCACGCCGAGCAGGATCATGCCTGCCATGTACTGCACCGCGTCTTCGTGCGGCACGAGCCCTTCGAACAGGACGCGGAAGAACAGCGCCCCGAGGGCCGCCATCGTGAACGGCTTGACCAGCCAGTTGACGACCAACGTCAGCACGAGTCCCTTCGGCCGCGTGCCGACCTTCGCGATGCAGCTCGGCTCGATCGCGAGCATCATCGGGAAGATCATCACCCAGATCAGGACCGCGACCGCGAGGTTGATCCGCGCCACCTCCCACTGCGCAACCGTCTCCGCGAGCGACGGCGCGAACTTGCCCATCGCGACGCCGGCCGCGATCGCCAGCGCGACCCACAGGGACAAGAAGCGTTCGAACGTTCCCATGCGCGCATCGTGCCAGACGACGGCAACGACGTGCCACCGTCTCGATGCGTAGTCCGTGATCGCGCTGCGTTGCGTCAGCGCAAAAGCAGGAGCTGCGGCGTTGCGTCGACGTCGCACCAAACGATCGCGTCCTGCCCCCACTTCGTGCCTAGCTCACATGCCTGTTCGAACGAGAGGCCGAAACACAGGCAGCTCTGCTCGTCCGGCCAGCCGTTGCCGGGGTGCCCGCCCGCGCCTTCGTAGTGCGCGCAGCCGATCCTCGAAAGGTCTTCGAGCATGGCTGCGTGCCGGGAACGGTTCTCCCCGTCGTCGATCGCTTCGCCGAACGGGTTGTACGCCGTCACGAACGCGCAAGTCGAAGCTGCGTGGCGCCGCATCGCAGCCGCCAGTGCCTCGTTCGCGACGCCGATGCACATCGTGATCGGCTCGGGGGCACGGACGTAGTAGTGCGTCTCCAGGTAGGCCGTGAGCTTGTCCTGCGCGATCGCGGTGCGGTGCGCCGCCGCAGCAGCGAAGCTGCCCTGCGTGGCGAGCACGGTGTGAGGAGAGACAACGACAGGGATCCACTTCATGCGACGTCCATCAATGCGCCTTCGAATCGCGACGCGGGTTCGCGCGAACTCCGCGACGGCTGCCCGCACCATCCGTTCCTGACGAGCCCTGCGTTGGCCGCGCCTTCTTGCTGCGAGCGCTCTTCTTCTGCCCCGCCGTGCGATCGACGAGCGTGCCGCGCCCGGACTTCGGCATCTCGATGCCCGATGCCGCGATCGACGCAGCGATCAGCGCTTCGACGTCGGGATCCGACAACATGCTCGGCTTCGCCAGCGCGACATAACGGACTTGCGTGCCCGTTCCTCGCAGCAACTTCTTCGGGTCGGGCAGGCGAGGCCCATGCAGGAGGTAGAGCCGCACGCCATCCGGGCGCGCGGCGATCGACGCGATCGCATCCTTGGGATGCTCCGTCATCGAGTAGGCGAGCACGAAGAAGCTGCCGTAGTCGTAGAGCAACTCGTTCGCGGCAGGCAGTCGCCTGCGCATGCCTGCTCGCGTCGCGCGGATCGACTTCTGCTTGCTTGCGTCGAACTTCGCCATGCACGCCTGCAACTGCGCCTGCGCAGACGTCTTCACTCGGCCGGACCGGGAGCCCGCCGGCTCCGTCCGCGTGCGAGTGGATCGCGGAGCTTTCGCCTCCTTGCGTTTCTGCGCCATGGCCAGCTACCGCCGAAGCGACACGCGCAGCGCCGCCAACGGCACGCTCACGCGATCCGTCTTGTTCTCGAACCAGACGTAGTCTTGCCCGACGTCGACCAACGTGAATGCGATCGCCCCAGCAGGAACCGCTGCGGTGCGAGCCTTCTCGGTTGCCACGGACAATTCCGTCGACACGAAGAACTCCTTGCCGACGTGCGGCGACAGCCATTCCGAGTAGCGCCCGTCCGCAGCAATCGAGGCCGGACGCTGCGTTGCAAACGAAGGAGCCAAGGAAAGCACTGCCGTGGCGCTGCAGACCACCGCAACCGAGCATGAGCTTTGCATCGTGAAGTCCCGATCCTGTCCGCGTGACGGAAATCGACGCGCGGAGGATGGCGCAGTCTAGCAGCCCGTTGAAGAACGGCTGCGTCGCCGAGAGCCTGGAAGCCGGGTCGAGATCAAGGAGTGCGGACGAAGTCGAATCCGCGGATTCGACGCAGTCCGCACGACGCAGAGATCGGCCCGGATGCCAGGCTCGCAGGCAGCATGCGTTCTTCAA
>CAZEQF010000097.1:0-11797 GCA_964514315.1 uncultured Singulisphaera sp.
CGGCAGCGCGCCCTCCATGCCGGCGACCGCGACGGCGCAGCTCGCCTGGCGGATCGCGTCGATGCGCGCGAGCAGGCGGTGCAGGCCCGCGACGCCGACGTCGAAGTGCCGTTCGACGCGCGCGCCGGCGAAGGCCGCGGTGACCGCCGCCTCCTCGGCGACAGGCAGGTCGGCGGTGCCCGCCGCGACCACGGCGACGAGGCCCTCCGGGTCGATTGGCGCACGGTCGACCACGACGCAGCGCGCGCGTTCGTGGTGGACGGCGTCGGGCAGCGAGGCGAGCACCGCGTCGGCGTGCGCCTGCTCGGCGCGCGTCAGCAGCACGCGGCCGCTGCGTGCGACGATCTCGCGCGCGATCGCCGCCGCGTCGGCTGCCGTCTTGCCTTGGCAGAACACGACCTCGGGCAGGCCGCAGCGCCGTTGGCGGTCGTGGTCGACGGTCGCAAAGCCGAGGTCGGCCGAAGGCGTGAGCGCGCGCAGCGCCGTCTCGATGTCGACTTCGCCGCGCTGCACTTCGGCGAGCAGCGCGCGCATCCGGTCGTGTGGAGGTGTGCTCATCGTGCCTTCGCCTTGCCGCCTGCTTGCGGCGTCGCGACGGGCTCCAACGCCATGTCGGCGGTGAGGCCCTGTTGGAGCTTGAGGTGCCCGACCAACGCGATCATCGCGCCGTTGTCGGAGCAGAGGTCCATCGGTGGCAGCACGAGCTGCAGCGAACGCAATCGACGTTCTTGCTGCAGCCGTTCGCGCAGGCGCGCATTGCGCGCGACGCCGCCGCCGATGCAGAGGCTCTTCACCGGATGGCGTTCGGCTGCGCGCACGAGCTTGTGCACGAGCGCGTCGACGACGGCCTCCTGGTAGGACGCTGCGAGGTCGCGCAGTTCGCGTTCCTCGAGCGCGCGCGGCGCCTCGAATGCGCCGGGGCCGCGCAGCCGGTAGAGCAGCGCCGTCTTGAGCCCGCTGAACGAGAAGTCGAGCGAGTCGGGCGACAGCATCGAGCGCGGCAAGTCGAACGCCTTGCGGTCGCCGCCGATCGCCGCCTTCTCGATCGAAGGCCCGCCGGGGTACGGCAACGACAACAGCGCGGCGCCCTTGTCGAGGGCCTCGCCCGCCGCGTCGTCGCGCGTCGTGCCGAGGCGTTCGGCGTCGAGCGGCGCGCGCAGCAGATACATCGCGGTGTGGCCGCCGGACGCGACGAGGCACAGCGACGGCAGCGCGAGGTCGGGCTGCGCGAGCAGCGCGGTGTGCACGTGCGCCTGCACGTGGTCGACGCCGACCAGCGGCAGCGAGAACCGCAGCGCGAGCGCCTTCGCCGCGGCCATGCCGACGAGCAGGCAGCCGACCATTCCGGGCCGATGCGTGACAGCGACTGCTGCGAGGTCCTGCGGCGACGTCTTCGCATCGGCGAGCGCCTGCTCGACGATCGGCAGGATGCGCATCGTGTGCGAACGGCTCGCGACTTCTGGCACCACGCCGCGCCACCGTTCGTGCAGGTGGATCTGCGAATGCACGACGTTGCTGAGCACGCGCGTCCCGTCCTCGACGACCGCAGCCGCGGTCTCGTCGCAAGACGTCTCGATGCCGAGGATGCGCTGCGCCATGGGGCGGAGCAGCGTAGCCGTGCGCGGTGCTTGCGCCAGGACGCGCAGGGCGCGGGGCCGTGGGAAGGCGACGGGGCTTCGCAGCGTGGCGCGAGCGTCGAAGCCAGTTCCGCTCGCGGCGGCGGCTGCCCGGCTCTACTTGGCGATGCGTTCGCGCAACGTCGCGATCGCGGCCGCGAGTTGCGGATCGTCGGCGGGCGGCACGATGCCCGGCATGCGCAGCCCGCGTGGCTCTGCGAATGCGCGCATCGCCTCCAGGTGCCGCTCGGCCACGGGGAAGTCCGCCAGCGCCGCGCGCACCGCGTCTTCCGCATCGCCTGCGAACGCGACGTGCTGGTCCGGCTGGATGCCGCCTTCCTGCTTCGTGTCGCCGTTGCCGTTGCCGTCGCTGTCGCCTGCGCCGCTCGCGCCGTTGCGATGGCGACCGCGGTCGAGGTTGCGGCCCTTCGGCGTGAAGTAGCGCGCTGTCGTGAGCTTGAGCCGGAACGGCAGGTCCTGCCATTCGTAGATCGTGTTCACGACGCCCTTGCCGTAGCTCGCTTCGCCGACGATCGCGGCACGACCGTGGTCCTGCAGCGCGCCGGCGACGACCTCGCTCGCGCTCGCCGACGATTCGTTGACGAGCAGCACGAGCGGCAGCGTCGCGTGCGTGCACAGCTTCGCGTCCGCGTCGAATCGCTCGAGCACTTCGGTGTCGCGGCGTCGCATCGAGACGAGGTTGCCTTCGCGCACGAACATGCGCGCCATGGCGACGGCTTCGTCGAGATTGCCGCCGAGGTCGAAGCGAAGGTCGATCACGAGACCCGCGACTTCGCGGTTCGACGACTGCGCGAGCGCGCGAAGGTCGTCCTGCAGCGCCTTGGTCGCGCCGACATGGAAGTCGGCGATGTGCGCGTAGGCGAGGCCCTGCTCGCGGTCGAGCCACTGCGTCCATTTCACGCTTCGCTTCTGCACCGCGCCGCGCTGCACCGCGACGGTGCGTTCTTCGCCGTTCGCGCGCGCGACCGTGAGTTGCACCGTCGAAGGCGAAGGCCCGCGCAGGCGCGAATCGGGCAATTGCGCGAGCTGGGCCTTCGTCATGCTGTCGAGGCGGTCGCCGTCGATCGCGACGATGCGGTCGCCGGGCACGAGGCCCGCGCGATCGCCGGGGCCGCCTTCGATCGGCGTGCGCACGTAGAGACCGTCGTCCGCGAAGTGCAGCACGACGCCGATGCCTTCGTAGGAGCCGGTCGTCTCCTCGACGAACTGCGCGACCTCGTTCGTCGGCACGTAGCGGCTGTAGTCGTCGAGTCGCGCCATCGACGCGATCGCGCGGTCGAGCAGTTCTTTGCCGTCGACGCGATCGACATACGAGCGCTCGATCTCCTGGTAGACGAGCTGCAGCGCGGTGGCCTGCGGATCGGGCAACGGCGAGCGGCGGCCGAGCGCCACGCCGAGCGTGAACGCGACGAACACGAGGGCCCAGCTGAAGACCAGGAACCACAGCGGCAGCCTCGCTTGCGTCATTGCACGCAGCGTAGGGGGCGTTCGCAGTCGCGGCGAGGGCCCTGCCTCGTTCAGAGGATCCGCATGCGCGCGATGCCGTCTGCCGTCGCGCAGCGGAACGTCGCGAAGCTGGCGGCGAACGCGGGGCAACGGCGCGGATACTCGTCGTGCACGGCTGCGAGGATCGCGTCGGCGCGCGCGGGATCGACGATGGCTCCACTCGTGCCGCAGTCGCCGCCGCCGAGCATGCGTTCGCCGAACGCGCCGTCCTGCGCGCGCACGATGTCGCACATGGCCTCCAGCTCGGGGCCGCTGATGCAGTAGTCGTCGCGAAGCGAGATGCCGTCGAGCCGCATGCATGCGCCGAGTTCCCGCGCATCGCCGCGCGCGAACGCGTCGACCATGCGCGGAAGGCGCAACGACGCGCCGCGCAGGTAGCGCAGCCGCGCGCGCAACTCCGGCGGGCTGTCTGCGAGCGCCGCCATCGCGCGTTCATGACGTTCGTCGCGGACGAGTTCGGCGAGGCTCTCGCCGCCTGTGTGCGGCTGCACTGTGGCGAGGATCTGCGCGCATTCGCGCACGCGTTGCGGATACGTCGCGTTCTGCAGGCCCTTGCGCGAACGGCCGGTGTCGAGCGCGAGCATGCAGAGCGACTGCCGGGATCCGCCCCAAGCGACCTGTTGCGGCGCATCGCTGCCGTTGCGCCACAGCACGGCTGCGTCGCGGCGCGCGTGGCAGATCATCAGCGGATCGAGGAGGCCGCACGGCGAGCCCGTGTGTTCGTTCTCGATTCGTTGCGCAAGGCGCGCGAGCCGCATGCGGTCCGTCAGCAACGCATCGGGCTCGTTCGCGAACGCGAGCAGCAGGCCGATCGACAGCGCCGCGCTGCGCGACATCCCGCCGCCGGGGATCTCGCTCCAGACGATCGCGTCGAGTCCGTTCGCGACGTGGAAGCCGCTGTCGCGAAGGACATGCGCGGCGCCGATCGGGAACGCGCTCCAGTCGTCCGTGCCGGTCCAACGCGGCGCGTCAGGTGGCGCGTCTGCGTCGAAGGCGACGATGCCTGCACTCGGCGCATTCGCGCTGAAGACGCGGATGCGGCCGCTGTGGTTGGGTCGCGCCGCCACGTGCAGGAATCGGTCGATCCCGACGCCGAAAAGGTCTGTCCCGTTGTAGTCCCCGTGCTCCACGGACAGGCACAGGCGCGACGAGATGCGCCAGTGGGAGCCGCCTTCGACTGCGAGGCCGCACTGCGCCACTGCCGCCCGCAGTTGCGCGCAAGCAATGGAATCGGCGGCGATTGCAGCGTCATTGGGGCTGTCGTTGCGAAGCATGTTCGCGCACGTTCGCGACGTCCGTGCCCTGCGGCAAGCGCGCAGGGCAGAAGAAGAGAGACGCATGACGGGGGAAAAGAGGTTCCGTGGGGTCCGTGCTTTTCTGCGCGGCTCGGCGGAAAAGCCCATTGCAGTCGCTTGACGGGCTCGAAGGGGACTTCGTAGGAGTGCCGAGGTCGCGCGAGGGACGTTCGAGTGCGCGCGACAAAGGAGACAGACGTGGACGTGGAACCGGTCTTTGTCGTCGTGCCGACGCCGCCTGCGAGCGCCGTGTCACGACGGTCCTTCTTGGCAGTGGGATTTGCGTTTGCGTGCGGTGGAGCCCTCGGATCGACGAGCGGCTTCGCGGCTGCGCGTGCGGTGGCCAGGCCTTCGCCTGCTTCGCCGCCGGATGCGCAACTCGCACGGCTGCGATCGCTCGCCGTCGACGCGCCGGTCGAGCAACTCGTCGACGAGGGCTGGGAGTATCTGGCCCTGCTCGGATGCGAGTATCGCGACGACGAGACGCTGTGGTTCGGTTTCGAGCGACTGGTGGCTCGGATCACAGAACCCGGCGCGGATGCGCGCAGCCAGGATTTGGCTGTCTTGGCGAAATGCGTCCTGGCACGCGGACTCGCGGCTGCTGAGCCCGCGCGATCCCGTTGGACGCCCATCCTGCGGGAGGTGCGATGATGCAACAAGGACAAGGAGGCATCACGGGTCCGCAGCAGGTGGCCGTCGGCGGTTCGATCACCGTCAAGGTCGAAGGTGCGGTGTCCGAGGTCCGCGTCACCGGTGGCGGCAAGTCCGTCACCTATCCAGTCGTGAACGGAACGGCGACGGTCCAGGCTCCGCCGGACGTTGCTCCAGGCCAGTCGTTTTGGGTCCTTGCGGGCAAAAGCAAGGAGACCAAGTACCTCAGAGTGGAAGTCATCGAGAACTAGGTTCTAGAAGGAGGAACCATGCTTCGATCGAGTCCGTGTCTGATCGCGTTGGCGCTCGCCAATGCTCTTGCTGCCCAGCAGCATCTCGTCGTCCCTGCCGGGTTCGCCAATCAGGAGGGCACGTCCCGGGAGCTCGTGCCCGGGTTCGTCGGGGACCGCCGCGAGCAGTTGCTCATCGGTGCGAACCAACTCAGTGCCATGGTGGGCAAGACCATCCAGGCCATCGAGTTCCGCCGCAATCACGCCGACACGCCGTTCGTGGGCTCCGTCGCCAACGTCAACGTGACGTTGTCGATCGCTCCGCATGGCCCGCTGCAGATGTCGCCCGTGTTCGCGCAGAACGTAGGCGCCTCGCCGGTCCAGGTGTTCCAGGGCCAGGTCGCTGCCCCGGTTTCGCCGCAGCCCGCGGCCAACGCCACCGTCGGTTGGACGGCGGAGAACATCATCCGAGTGGCCTTCCAGACACCGTTTCTCTACCAGGGCGGGAACCTGTGCGTCGACATGTCTGGCGTCGAACTGCCTCAGGCACAGACGGCGCGTTGGACGGCGGATGCAGTGTTCATGCCCTCCGATGCGACGGTGGTGGATCTTGGTCCGGGCACCGGGCCGCGTGCCAACCACCTCGGGCAGTGGAGCTACGTGCTCTCCTCCGAGCTTTCCGCTGGATCGCACGCGCAGATGTTCGCCATCGGCGATCCCTACTCGTTCAGCCTTGCGATGCTCGGGCATGCATCTCCCGCACCGATCCCGCTCAATGCACTCGGGATCGGTGCACCAGGAGCCATGTGCTACCTCGACGAGATCTACCTCTCGCAATTGACGTTTCTCACGCCGCCTCCCGTCCCTGGTCTCGTGATAGGCATCGGCTACTGGGATCTCTGGTTGCCCAATCAACCTTGGATCCTGGGTGCCGAGTTCGCAAGCCAATGGCTGGAGCTTCCGGGCTGGAACGTCAGCAACGGCATGCGCTACACGGTCGCAACGACGATGCCGACGCTCGACATGGCAATGCTCACAGGTGATCTCAACTCGCCGGATGGCACCAAGAGCGTCAATGCAGCCCACGTCGTGAGGTTCGAGTACTCGAACTGAATGCACTCTCGCAGGGTGATCTGGGTGCGCTCAGATCCTCCGGGCATCGCTCCGGCTCCGGGAACTCGGCAGCCGGGCCTCTTCGCAGCAGCGTGGAGAATCGCTTGTCTTCCGCGAGGAAGTGGTGTGTCAGCCTCGCTTGTTGCGGCTGCGTCCGGCCTTTTCAGGCGGTTGCTCGCCCCATGCGGACCCGGAGTTTCCTGAAGGCCCAGACGCTGCCCAGCGAGCCTGGTTCAGCCGCGCGCGCTGCGCCGAATCTCGTCCGCGAGCGCCTCGGCGCGCTCGCGTTCGCCGTGCGCGTCGGCATCGAGGCCTTCCAGGTCCTCGAGCAGGCGACGGTCCTGGCATCGCGCAATCGCCGCTCGCAGCAACGGGAACACGTTGTGCTCTTCGCGATCGAGGTGCTGGCGATGCAGCGCGACGAACGACTGCACGGTCGCGCGCAGTTCGAAGGGATGGCCTTGCGCGACCGCCTGGCGCAGGTGCTGCAGGAACGGGTCCATGCGCTCGTGTTCCTGCTTCATCATGCGCGCCGCGGAACCGGATGCCGCGAAGCCACACTGCTCCAGCAGCGGGAGCACGTGCTCGTCTTCGAAGCGATGGTGGACCGTCTCGAAGTAGCCGGCGAAGTAGGCGACCACGTTCTCCCAGAACCCTGGCGCGACCGGCCGGTCGAGCCGTTCGTCGATGACACGTCGCTCCATCGCCGACAACACCTCGCGCGCGAGGCGGTGGTCGTCGAGCAACGGCTGCAGCACGTCGCGGTGCTCTTGCAGCGTTTCGGATTGGTGCCTGGGTGCCATCGTGATGGTGCGGTGCGCCGAGTTCGCCGACGTCTGCGGCCTCGGCGCGTCGCCTCGGAGCGTGCGAAGAAGAGTTGCTCGTTTCGGCGTTTCCGGGAAGGCGCTGGATGGGGTAGTCGGCCACCCCCCAAGGTTCGGTGTCGCGGCATGGGGCCGAGTTCGGTCCCCGGTTGCGCTGCGGCGGGTCGCGGCGTTGTGCCCATGTTGTCACCGCGCTTGCGGCGCCGATGACGAGTCGCGCGCGGTGCTGCCGCGTGGTGTCAGCGCGCGAGGGCTGGCTCGCGTGAAGGCACGCACAGACCGCCGGTGCCGCGCAATGCGAAGGCCTTCGCGCCGCCGGGTTGGTCTGCGCGCACCTGGATGCGCGCGTCGAGCGCGATGCAGCCGCGATCGGTCGCGAGCAGCGGATTGACGTCGAGCTGCGCGATCTCGGGAACCTGTTCCACGAGCCGCGACAAGCAGAGCAGCGCTTCGCGCACCGCTGCGCGGTCTGCCGGCGGTTGGCTGCGATAGCCAGACAACAGCCGTTCGACGCGCGTGCGCGCGACGAGCGCATCGGCCTGCACGGAGTCGAGCGGCGGCAACGCGAGCGCACGGTCTGCGAGCAATTCGACTGCGGTGCCGCCGTGGCCGAACAGCAGCACGGGCCCGAACGTCGGGTCGATGCTCGCGCCGACGATCAGTTCGACCGCGCCGCGCGCGCGCACCATCGTCTGCACCGAGAAGCCCGTGAGCCGCGCGTCTGGCCGCGCCTTCTGGATGCGGAGGAGCATCGTCTCCGCAGCCTTGCGCAGGTGTTCTTCGTCGTCGAGGTCGAGGGCGACGCCGCCGAGGTCGCTCTTGTGGAGCAGGTCCGGCGACAGGATCTTGAGCGCCACCGGGAACCCGATCTCGCGCGCCTTCGCGCCCGCATCGTCGGCCGCGAGTGAGTTCCGCGTGGCGCGTCGCGACGACCGGGATGCCGGCGGCCGCGAGCACGCGCTTGGCCTCGTCTTCGAGCAGCCACTCGCGTCCGTCGGCGATCGCCTGGTCGACGATCGCACGCACTTCGGACAGCCGCAGCGCGGCCTTCGGGCCTTTGCCGCACGGCGTCGCGTTGGCGACGTCGCGCACCGCGAGCCAGCGCTGCAGCATCGAGAAGGCGCGCACGGCCTCTTCCGGCGTGTCGTAGTCGGCGACGCCCGCGGCGCGGAACTCGGCGCGCGCTTCCGCGACCGCACCGTCGCCGAGCCAGCACGACATGAGCCGCTTCGGTTGGTTCGTGCCGCCGTTCGCCAGCGGCAGCAGCGCGCGCGCGATCTGGGCGCTCGGCACGATCGCGGTCGGCGCGTGCACGAACAGGATCGAGCCAGCGTTCTCGTCCTCGAGCAGTGCGGTCAGCGCCGCGACATACCTCGCGACGGGCGCGTCGCCGAGGATGTCGACCGGGTTGCCGTGCGACCAGTTGGCGGGCAGCAGCGCGTCGAGCCGTTCGCGCGTCGACGATGCGAGTTCCGCCATCGCCACTCCGTAGTGCGCGCATGCATCCGCAGCGAGCACGCCGGCGCCGCCGCCGTTCGTGACCACCGTCAACCGCTTCGGCGCGCGGTCGGACAGGCAGCCCAGCGTCTCGGCCGCGAGGAACAGGTCGTGCACCGAATCGACGCGCAGCATGCCGACGCGCCGCGCTGCGGCATCGAACACGAAGTCCGAGCCCGCGAGCGCGCCGGTGTGCGACGCGGCCGCGCGGCTGCCTGCCTCGCTGCGCCCGGCCTTGACGACGATGACCGGCTTCTTGGCTGCGGCTTCGCGCGCGGCGGCCAGGAACTTCGCGCTGTCCTGCACCGATTCGAGGTAGAGCAGGATCGCCTTCGTCGCTTCGTCGCGCGCGAGGAAGGTCAGCAGGTCGGCGCAGTCGATCTCCAGCTGGTCGCCGAGCGACACGAAGTGCGAGAAGCCGAGCCCGCGCGCGTTCGCCCAGTCGAGCATCGCGGTCATCAACGCGCCGGACTGCGTGACGAACGCGAGGTCGCCGGGGCGCGCGCCTGCGTGCGCAAAGCTCGCGTTGAGGCTCGCGCGCGGCGCGATCGTGCCTATGCAGTTGGGGCCCTGGATGCGGATGCCGGTGCGTTCGTGCGCCGCGAGCAACCGCGCGCGCTGGGATTCGTCGAGGCCCGCGGTGATCACGATCACGGCGCGCGTGCCGCGGTCGGCGAGGTCGTCGACGATGCCGGGCACCGTCGCGGGCGGCGTGCAGACGATGCCGAGCTCCGGCGTCTCGGGCAGGTCCTGCAGCGACGCGTAGACGCGTTCGCCGTGAAGTTCGGTCCGCGTCGGGTGGATCGGCCAGCGCGCGCCGGCGAACGTGCTCGTGCGCAGGTTGTCCCAGACGACGCAGCCGACCGCGCCTTTCTTGTCGCTGGCGCCGAAGACGGCGACGGAACGCGGGGAGAACAGGGCATCGAGTCCGTGGTGGTCCATGTCGAGGGTGCAACGACCGGGGCCTGGGCGGATTTTTCGGGGCGGATGTCCCGCGCCGATTACGCACAAGGCCGCTGCTCGGGAACGGGTCGCAAGTGCAGGAGCGGCAACGCACTGCCGCTGCATGCCCCTCCTCCCGTGCGACGGCCATCCACTGCGACTGATGGAACGAATGTGCATGCGCGTCGGGGCGCGGACATCCGATGGGCTGGCGAAGACTGGGGTTGTGCGCGGCGGTTGGCCCGCCGCGGCGAGCCGGCGCCGGCGCGGTGCGAGCCCTGGTCACAACCGCTGTGCTGGCAACGTGCTTCGCGCATGGCGACGCAAAAAAAGCCATTCGTTCCATCAGTGCCCCCTGGGGCCGCTGCGGAAATCAGCTGTGGTCTCCTGCTGGCTGCGGTTCGCGCGTAGCGTTCGCCAGCCCTGGCATGACCTCCGTCCCGACTCCGTCCGTGCGGCTCGCGAGCCGTGGCAAGCGCCTCCTCGGCGCGCTTCTCGACGGCCTCCTCGCCTTCCCGTGCACGTTGTTCGCGGCGGAGTGGCTCGGTTGCACCGACGAGCTGCTGCGCGGCGAGTTGACGCCCGAGCAGGCGCTCGCGTTGACCCTCGCGAGCGCGGTCGCGTTCGTGGTCTGGAACGGCTACCTGCTCGAGACCCGCGGGCAGACGGTGGGCAAGCTGGTGGTCGGCACGCGCATCGTCGACCGCGGTGGCCAGACGGTGCCGTTCGTGCGGTTGTTCGCGCTGCGCTCTGCGGCGTTCCTGGCCGTCGGCTTCCTGCCGAGCGTCGGGTTCTTGGTGTCGCTCGCGGATCCGCTGTACGTGTTCTCGCGGAGTCGGCAGTGCCTGCACGACCGGCTGTGTGACACCTTCGTCGTCGAGGTCGCGTGAAGTCGGCCTCGGCGGCAGTGCGCTGCGAAGTTGCGCCGCAGGACTTCGCGTGGCCGTCCGAGTGGCCGGTGCGCGAGTGGATTGCGATCGCCGCGAAGACGTTTCGCGAGCTGCCGGATTGGGGAGTGCTCGGAGTCCTGTTCGGCGCAAGCCTGCTCGGCGGCGCGCTGTTGCTGCAGTGCGTCGTCTGCGCGCGGTGGCTTCGCGCATGGCGGTCGCGGCGTCTCGGCCGGCGCGGCGAAGCGCACGCTCGCGCGCTGCTCGCTGCCGCGGGCTACGCGATCCGCGACGACCAGTGCGCGCGGCGCTACAGCGTCCGCATCGACGGCAAGGAACGGCTCGTCGACCTGCGCGCGGACTTCGTCGTCGAACGTCGCGGCGAGACGTTCGTGGCGGAGGTCAAGGGCGGCACGGTCGTGAACGACCCGCTGCACACTCCGACGCGGCGGCAACTGCTCGAATACGAGGTCGCGTTCGAAGTCGACGGCGTGCTGCTCGTCGACACCCCGAACCGCAAGATCCTGCGCGTGGAGTTCCCGCTGTCGCGGTGACGCGCGCGGGCGCTGCTGACGACCGTCCAGGCCCTCAGTCGCGGCCGTGCCGCAGTTCGCGCGAGAGCCGGTCGCGAACGCGCGCCTTGTGCTTCGAGACCATTCCCGGCATCAGGAACGCGTCGAGGAACCACCAGAGCGAGTAGAGCGCGAACAGCAGCAGGCCGCCGGCGCTCGCGGCCGCAAGGTTGGCGAGCTGGCCGTCCGTGGCGGTGGAGTTGGCGTCGCTAGCCGCTCCCGCGACCAGGATTGCGCCGAAGGCCCCGGTCCAGAAGCCGACGACGCCCACGAGGAACGCGACGAACATCAGCAGGCCGCTCAGCACCTTGCCGAGGTAGAGCCGGTGCACGCCCAGCGGCACGAAGAACCAGAACAGGTAGGCCAAGACGATCGACTTGGCTTCGTTGGTGACGCGCTGCTCGATCAGGATCTTCTCTTGGACGCTCAGGGCCATGGGCGGATGAGGTGGGGGCGAAGTGTTGGCCCGATCCGGAGGCGGGTGCAGGCTGCGGCGGCGACGCATTCCTGCATCGCGGGCAGCCGCGGCGCCGGCGCGAACTGGTCGCCGGCATGCAGCCTAGGGCTGCGTTTCCCCTTCGAGAAGGATGGTGGGCAGGGCCGGAGTCGAACCGGCGACCCTGGCATTTTCAATGCCATGCTC
>CAZEQF010000098.1:0-11794 GCA_964514315.1 uncultured Singulisphaera sp.
AGGCGCGCAACTTCGACATCCGCAAGCACCTCCTCGAATACGACGAGGTGATGGACAAGCAGCGCAAGTTCATCTACGGCCAGCGCCAGGACGCGCTGGAGTGGAAGGGACTCAAGGACAAGACGCTCGGCATGTTCGAGGAAGTGCTCGGGCCGGTCGTCGACCGCGTGTCCGGCGACAAGGACCAGCCGATCGACTTCGCCGCGCTCCGTCAGTGGCTCGCGCACCGCTTCGGCGACGCGCTGCAACTCGACGGCCTGGAGCAGCAGGCTCGCGAAGGCTTGTTCGGCTGGGTGGTCGAGCGCGTCGAGCAGCTCCACACGCAGCGCGAGCAGCTCTACGGCGACAAGGACTGGCAGGGTGTGCAGCGCTTCCTCGTGCTCGAGACCATCGACCAGAAGTGGAAGGACCATCTGCACGCGATGGAGGTCCTGAAGGGCGGCATCGGCCTGCGCAGCTACGCGCAGATCGACCCCAAGAACGAGTACAAGAAGGAAGGCTTCGAGAAGTTCCAGCAGCTCAAGACGGAGATCGCCGAGCACGTCGTGAACTTCGTCTGGAAGCAGGAAGCGACGGACACGATCCGCGACATGATCACGGGCCGTCTGCGCCAGCAGCAGCCGCCGCCTCCGCCGCCGCCGCAGGCGCAGCAGCCGCAGTTCCAGATGCCGCGCACGCCGCAGGAGGCGCAGGCCCTGTTCGAGTCGCTGCTCGCCGCCGGCCAGATCCCGCAGGAGATCGTCGACCGCATGCAGAAGGGCGAACGGTTCGCGTTGCGCGTGACGCCGCAGGGCCTCGTGCTGCAGTCGGCCGGCGCCCCGCCGGCTCCGGCCGCGCCGCAGCAGGTTGCCGACGGCAGCGCCGCCCCGGCCGACGCTGCGCCGTCTGCGGACGCTCCGCCCGCCGCCGCGGCACCCGCCGCTCCGCCGCCTGCGCCCGCACCGGCTCCAGCCCCGGCGCCCGCGCCGCGTCCTGCGCCGCAGCCGCCCATGGCGGGCCCGACGCGTCCTGCCGCTCCGGCGCGCCCCACGGGGCAGCCGAAGCCCGGTCGCAACGATGACTGCCCGTGCGGTTCGGGCATCAAGTACAAGAAGTGCTGTGCGCCGGCGTTCGACTGACGAGCGAGCGCCCCAGTGAGCGGACCTGATGGCGACCGCGCAGCGCATCCCCGGGTGTCCCGGTCCGCGCTGCGCGCAGTCTTGACGATGGCGTTCTACCAGCTGGCTTTCCTGCTGGGGCTTTGCGTCTATTCGCCGGTGCTCGCGTGGCGCTCGGTCATCGACGCGCGCTATCGACGTTCGTTCCGCCAGCGCACCGGGCGCGTGCGCATCGAAGCGGACGGGCGGCCCGTCGTGTGGATCCACGGCGTCTCGGTGGGCGAGGTGAAGGCCGCAGCGAACATCATCGCGCGCCTACGCAAGGAACGTCCCGACCTGCAGATCGTCTTGTCGTCGACGACTCCGAACGGGCACCAGGTCGCGCGCCAAGACCATCCCGATCTGCAGGTCGTGTTCTATCCGCTCGACTTCGGCTTCTGGCCGGGGCGCGCGCTCGATCGCATCCAACCGCACTGCGTGTTGCTGATGGAGTTGGAGATCTGGCCCAACTTCCTGCAAGCGGCTGCGCGTCGCGGCGTGCCGGTGGCGGTCATCAACGGCCGCATCTCCGAGCGCACGTTCCATGGCTATCGCCGTGCCAAGGGCCTGTTGCCGCAGTTGGATCGCATCCGGCTCTTCTGCGTCCAGGACGCCGCCTACCAGAAGCGGCTGCTCGATCTCGGCGTCGATCCATCGACGGTCGTCGTGACGGGCAACATGAAGTACGACAGCGTGGTGATGGGCGGGTTCCAGCCCGAAGGGGCCGCGCTGCGTCGCTGGCTCGCGTCGCCGGGCCGACTCGTCCTCGTCGCTGGATCGACGCATGCCGACGAAGAATTGACGGTGTGCGCCGCCATGTCCGCGCACGAAGCCGCGCGTGGCGTGCGCATCGTTCTCGTCCCGCGGCACCCAGAACGCTCGGCGTCCGTCGTCGACGCGCTGCGCGCAGAAGGCCGTGTGCCGGTGCGCTGGAGCGAGACGAACGGCGGCACGACGCCGCTGCCAGAAGACGCGGTCGTCGTCGTCGACGTGATCGGCCAACTGCAGAAGTTCTACGCCGCGTGCGACATCGCGTTCGTCGGCGGCAGCCTGATCCCGCACGGCGGCCAGAACATGCTGGAGCCCGCGGCGCAGGGGCGCGCGGTGGTGTTCGGTCCGCACACGACGAACTTCCGCACCGACGTCGAGCTGCTGTTGCGCGAGGAGGCTGCGGTTCGCGTCGCCGACGCGCGCGAACTCGGCGCACAGGTCGCAGCGCTGTGTGGCGATGCCGATCGACGTCGAGCTTTGGGCGAGCGCGCGCAGCGCGTCATCGCCAAGAACCAGGGCGCCACCGAACGGACGCTGGATCTGCTGCGCGGGCTGTTGGGCTGAGGCCCTCGGTCGCGGCAGGGGGGCCGGCCGAAGTCCGGCGGCCGCGTCGTTACGCGACGATTGCCAGCGCGGCCAGGAGAACGATCGAGAGGATCGTCAGCATGAGGGACGTGCGCCGGTGGTGGGGAGCGGCTGCGATCATGACGTCTCGGGGATGCGGCCGGTGGCCCAGCCTGGACGGAGCGTGACCTTCCCTTCTGGCGGCGCTTGCCGGAATGCGCACATCGGCGAGGGACTCTGGGGGCACTTGGGCTGACTGCGCGTCGGTGACCACAAACGTCGGCCCGGCTAGCCGACCGGGGCCTGCCCGTTTCCGGGGTTTTCGGTCCCGCCACTGGCCCGCGGCCGCACCGTGGTGCGAGACTGGGCCGAACCACGCCATCGAACCCGAAATGGACTCGCGCGAAACCCTGCAAGTGCTGTTCTGCGACCTCTGCAACACGTCCGTTCCGTTGTCGGACGTGCAGAGCGGGGCGGCGGTCCAGCACTCGGGCAAGACGATCGGTTCGTGCTGCCTGACGGTGTTGCGCGGTGCCGCCGCGCCTGCTGCGGGCGCCGCCGCCGTCGCTGCAGCCCCGCGTTCGGCCGCCGAGGGGCGCGTGCTCTCGCTGGGCGTCGTGTTGCTCGGCGCGATCGCGGTCGCCGTTCTGTTCTTGGACTTCCGCCTCGGCGAGGCCGAGGACCGCACGGCCAAGGAGCTCAACAGGCTCCAGGAGACGTTGAAGGCGCAGGCCGACGTCGTGCAGGACACGAGCGTCAAGCTCGACTCGTTCGCCTCGCGCTCGGATCTCGATCGGATCGAAGGCGCGCTCACTGCGATGCAGGCGATGGGCGAGCAGGACGCGGCGCGCGCGCGCGAACTCGGGGCCGGCCTGGAGGCCTCCGGCGCATCGCTGCGCGCATTGCAGATGGCCATGCAGCGGCTGGAGGCGGCAAAGGTCGACTACGGCCCCGCGTTCGACGACCTCCGTCGCCAACTGCAGGAGATGTCGGCTGCGTTGTCCGAGTTGGCCGCGAAGCCGCGCGCGTCCGTTGATCCTGCGTCGGGGGGCGCTGAGCCGATGCCCGCGCCGAAGGCGCCGGAGATGGACGCGACGAACCTGCCTGCGGCGCTTCTGCATCAGGTGCGCCGTCTCGCCGACATGGACGAGGGCACGCGGTTCGAGGCGGTGGACGAGTTGGTGCGCAGCAAGGACGCGCGCGTGCTGCCCAACTTGCTGCCGATGGCCAAGGACCCGGACGCGTTCGTGCGTCGGCTGGTCGTGGAAGGGCTCAAGGACTTCTCGAGCAAGGAGACCGTCGACGTGCTGCTCGTCGCGCTCGCGGACCCCGAGCAGATCGTGCGCAGCTCCGCATGGTTGTCGCTGAAGGCGCTGACGAAGCAGGATCTGCCGTTCGATGCCGCGGCCAGCCGCGACGCGCGCCAGAAGGCGCAGGCCAAGTGGCAGGAGTGGTGGGAGAAGAGCCGCGCCACGTTCGGCGGCTGAACGTCCCGACGCCGTAGCTTCGCGCGTATCAGGCGTGCGCGCCGTCGCGCACGGCAAGGCGTTTCGCTACAACTCCGCGCCCCCAAGGTTGGGGCTCATTGGCTTGCTAGGTCGGCGCTCGCACGCCGAAGGACACAACAGGATGGTTTGGCAGAATCGCACCAAGATCGTGGCCACGCTCGGCCCCGCCTCGAACACGCCGTCGATGATCGCCCAGCTCGTGCGGGCAGGCGTCGATGTCTTCCGCCTCAACTGCGCGCACGCGGACCACGAGACGCTCGAGCGCACGATCAAGGTCATCCGCCAGGTCGCGGACAAGGAAGGCGCGGCGGTCGGCATCCTCGCTGACCTCCAGGGGCCGAAGATCCGCGTCGGCAAGCTCAAGGGCGCGGAACCGATCTACCTGAAGCGCGGCGCGGAAGTCCTCATCGACGTGACGCCAGGCGTGGTCGGCGAGGCGGCGACGGACGGCGGTCCGATCCGCATCGGCACCGGCTACCGCAGCCTCGCGAAGGACGTGCGCCCGAAGGAGCGCATCCTGCTCGACGACGGCAACCTCGAGTTGCGCGTGGTGAAGGTCGATGGCGACCTCATCTACACGCGAGTCGTCTACGGCGGCATGTTGCACCAGTTCAAGGGCATCAACTTGCCGGGCAGCAAGGTCTCGACGAGCTGCTTGTCGAGCAAGGACCTCGCCGACCTCGCGGTCGTGCTCGCCTGCGAAGTCGACTTCGTGGCGCTTTCGTTCGTGCGCTCGCCGGACGACGTCGTCGAGTTGCGCAAGCACATCACGAAGAAGAAGTCCGACGCGCTGATCATCGCCAAGATCGAGCGCCCCGAGGCCGTCGGCTGCCTGCCCGAGATCCTCGCGGTTTCGGACGCGCTGATGGTCGCGCGCGGCGACATGGGCGTCGAGATGGGCCCGGCGGCGGTGCCGCCGGTCCAGAAGCGCATCATCGCGATGTGCAACGAGGCACGGAAGCCGGTGATCACAGCGACGCAGATGCTCGAGTCGATGGTGCTCAACCCTCGGCCGACGCGCGCGGAGGCCTCGGACGTCGCGAACGCGATCTACGACGGCACGTCCGCGGTGATGCTGTCGGCCGAGACGGCTTCGGGCCGCAACCCGGTCCGCAGCGTGCGCACGATGGAGCAGATCATCCGCACCGCCGAGAAGTGGTGCTACACGGAGATGGGGGAGCGCATGCGCCGCCGCGCCCGCGGTGGGGCGAACACGTCGGTCGCACAGGCCACGGTGCGCGCGGCCGCCTACGCGGCCTTCGAGGCGAAGGCCAAGTTGCTCGCGGTCTACACCGAGACCGGAACGACGGCCAACCTGCTCGCCGGCGAGCGTCCGCCGACGCACGTGATGGCGTTCACGCCCTCGCAGCGCACCATCCAGCGGCTCGCCCTCACGTGGGGCATCACGGCGCGCAAGATTCCGCCGAAGCGCACATCGCACGAGCTGACGTTGGCGGGCGACCAGATCCTCAAGGACGAGGGCTGGGTCGCCAAGGGCGACCGGATCGTCCAGATCGCGGGCACCGTCCGCGAAACCGGCCTCACGAACACGATGACGATTCGTGAGATCTGAGGCGACGCCGGCGCCGGAACTGGGGGACAGCCCTGGATCGCGCCGGAATCGTCGTCAGAACCCCTGTTCGGACCGTTGACTCCGAGGGTGCTGTCGCTAGCATCCTCCCCCCTTCCCAAACAAGGCGCGGCTCTGCAGGGCCGCAGCCGACTGCAGCAGGCAATGACCAAGACCACTTTCGCAACTGAGGCCGACAGCCACGCCGCCATGAATACCTGGCGCGTGGTCGATGCGACCGGCCAGGTCCTCGGCCGTCTGGCGACCGAGATCGCCACGGTCCTCATGGGCAAGCACTCGCCCCGCTACACCCCGCACATCCTCGTCGGCGAGGGCGTCATCGTCCTCAACGCCGGCCAGGTGAAGATCACGGGCAACAAGGGCGAGACCCGCGAATACACCTACTGGACGGGTTATCCGGGCGGTCTCCGCACGGTGACGCTGGGCGATTACCGCGCCGAAGCTCCTGAGGAGCTGATCCGTCTCGCCGTGCGCCGCATGCTGCCGAAGAACCGCCTCGGCGAAGCGATGCTGCGCCGTCTCAAGGTCTACAGCGGCGCCGAGCACCCGCACGTCGCCCAGAAGCCGGCCTCGTGGTCGGGCAACAGCTAACTCGAGGTTTGCACGTGGCAGTCAACAATCCGTACATCTGGGGCACCGGTCGCCGCAAGAGCGCAACGGCCCGCGTCCGTATCAAGGCCGGCAGCGGCAAGATCCTGATCAACGGCCTCGAGTTCGAGCAGTTCTTCGTGACTGACGACTCGCGTCGCCAGGCGGCCCTGCCGCTCACGGTCACGGACTCGCGCAACAACTACGACGTGTGGGCCAACGTCGACGGCGGCGGCATCACCGGCCAGGCCGGCGCAGTCAGCCTGGGCATCGCCCGCGCGCTCTGCATCGACAACGCCAACTTCGATCGCCTTCTGCGCGACCAGAGCCTGCTGACGCGCGATTCGCGCGAGGTCGAGCGCAAGAAGTACGGCCGCCACAAGGCGCGTCGTTCGACGCAGTTCAGCAAGCGCTGATCCTGCGAAGTCGGCGCTGCGGGATCGCGGCGCCGGCACAGCCCGCGGCGTGCTGAAGATCGGCATGCCGCGTGGCCCCGCGCGCTGCGCGTCCTCTCGACGAGGCTCGTTCGATGGCTGGCCACTCGCATTCCTCGAACATCAAGTTCCGCAAGGACCGCGTCGACGCCAAGCGCGCGAAGACCTTTGCGAAGCTCTCGCGCATCATGACGGTCGCCGCCAAGCACGGTGGCGGATCGGTCGACGGCAACCCGCGGTTGCGCGATGCCGTGGAGAAGGCGCGCGTGCTGTCGATGTCCAAGGACGCGATCGAGCGCGCAATCAAGAAGGGCACCGGCGAGTCTGCGGTCGGCGACTTCGAAGAGATGCTCTACGAGGGCTATGGCCCTGGCGGCGTCGCGTTCGTGCTGGAGATCCTCACGGACAAGCGCAGCCGCACCGCCCCGGAGATGCGCCTCCTGTTCGAGGACGCTGGCGGCAACCTCGCGGCGACGGGCTCGGTCGGCTGGATGTTCGAGCGCCGCGGCGTGTTCCACGTCGATCCCGAGGCCGGCCTCGCGGAGGACGCGCTGCTGGAACTCGCACTGTCGTCCGGCGCCGAAGACCTCGTCGTCGAAGGCAGCAATGCCACGATCTACTGCGCCGTCGCCGACTTCCACGTCGTGAAGACGCAACTCGACCGCGCGTCGCTCAAGCTCCGCGGCGCCGAACTCGCCTACGTGCCGAAGCAACGGGTCGCGGTCGCCGACGAGACGGTCGCGCGCAGCGTCGTCGAGCTGTTCGACGCGCTCGAAGACCACGACGACGTGCAGGCTGTCTACAGCAACGAAGACTTCACCCCCGAGGTGGCCGCAGCGTTGGCCACGCAACCATGACGCAGCGCCTCTTCCACGTCGGGTCTTCGCCCGCCATCCGCACCGCGATCCAGAAGGCCTTCGGCAAGGCTCCGACCGATGGGCCGGCCACCGGGCTCGGCGCGGGCGATGTCGTCGTCGTCGAAGCGTTCGCGGAGATCGCCGGACGCAGCGACGTGGTGGGCGGCAACGCCTTCTCGGCATGCCGTGCGTGGAAGCAGACGCGCGGCGTCATCGTCTATGTCGCGGTGCGATCCGAGGACCCGACGGGCGTGCTGCTGGCGCGCTTCGTGCTCGCGGACGGCGTGATCCTCCTCGACGCGAACGGTGGCGTCGAAGGCCTGGAGCATCTCGGCGCGCGCGACCGCAGCAAGACGCACAAGAACATCGACACGTTGCTCGAGCGCTACGGGAAGGCGTTGGCCAACGCAGACCAGTCCGAACTCGCAGGCCGCGTGCGCGAGTGGGAGGGTTCGGACTCGTTCCTGCAGCGGCTGCAGGACCCGGAGACCGGCCTGTTCGACGGTCCCTACACGGCGCTCAAGCTCGACGAAGAATGGAAGCGCGCGCAGCGGTTCCACCTTCCGCTCTCGATCGTGCTGCTCGACATCGGCGAGGCCGCCGCGGCGATGCGCGAAGGCCCGGACCGTTCCGTGCTGCTCGCTGAAGTCGCTTCGGTGTTCCTCAACGAGTGTCGCGACATCGACGTGCTCGGCCGGTTCACGACGACGACGTTCCTGTTCTTGCTGCCCGGCACCCCGCCGCTGGGCGCGCAGGCGCTGGCTCGCCGCCTGATGCAGTCGCTGCGCGAACGGTCTTTCTCTGCGCCGGTGCGGCCGGCGTGCGGTGTCGTCTCGGTGCCGATGGCCGGCATTTCGGACCGGCGGCAGTTCCTCGTGGTCGCGGAAGAGTGCCTGCGGCGTGCGACCGAGGACCCGTCCACCGGCGGCGTCGCGGTCGCCTGGGAATAGTCGCGGACTCGTCCGAATCGTCGGTCCAGCGGCCCCGGTAGGCCGCGACCGCCGCATGTTCGACCGATTCATCCGACTGGCCAAGGCGAGGAAGGCACTCGACGAGGGCCGCTACGAGGACGCCGGGCGCCTCTGCGCCGATCCACAGATCGCAGGCGACCGGCGCGCCGAGGACGTGCGCCGGGCAGCGGCCCGCGCCCTTACTGAGCGCGCACGCGGCCTGCTGCGGGATGGCGATGCGGCGCGCGCGGTGCGCACGTTCGAGGCGGCGCAGGCCATTGCCGCAGACCCCGGCGTGGACGGGGAACTGGCGACTGCGCGGGCGCGCGATGCGGCAGAGGCGCTCTCCGCCCGCGAAACGGCCGACGCATTGGCGCGGGCCAAGGCGCTTGCCGAGCGCGGCAAGGTCCAGGACGCCCGTCAGGCCGTTCTGCAACTCGGCGACGCTGCACAGCCCTCCGCGCGGGACGCGTTCCTGGCCTTTGTCACGCGTCGCGCCGACGAGGCGCAGCGTCACGCAGAATGCGCCGCGCGCGCGATCGCGGCGGGCGACCTCGATGCGGCGCGCGCTGCGCTCGCTGCGGCAACGGCACTGGACGAAGGCTCCGGCGCGCAGGGGGAGAAGCAGGGCGCCGACGTCGCGATGCGCCTGCTGCGCCGCGACCTCGCCGTTCGCCTCGAGAAGGGCGACGTGGCAGGGAGCCTTCGCCAGCTGCGCGCCGTGTCGTCGGACTGGCGCCTGCTCGCGGCGTGCGACGGCTACGCGGTCGCTCGCTCGGCCATCGGCGCTCGCGCCCTCGAGCTGCTCGCGGATTCGGCGAAGGCCCCGGAACCCGACTTGCTCGACGCGCTCTGCGCCGAGGCTGACGGAGCGGTTGCTGCGCAGGGCGACGAACTCGCGCGCGCCGCGGCATGCGCTGGGCGGCTGCGCAGCCTGCCCGCGTTGCGGGCCTCGGGCCGTCTCGGCGAACTTGCGGAGACCTTGGCGGTGCTCGGCGCGGAGTTGCCTTCGCGCGCGTTCGCCACCGAGTCTGCGGCCGTCGCCGCGCGCGATGCGAAGGTCGCGGCGCGCGTCGAGACGGCGCGTGGCCTCGCCGCCCGCGGCGACCTCGATGCGGCGCGCAACGAACTCGCGCAGGCGCTTGCGGACGAGCCGTTGCACGGCGCTGCGCGCGCCGAGCTGGAGGCCTTGGAGCGCGGCGCCATGGAGCGGGCGAATCGGCTCGAAGGCGCGCGTGCCGACGCGGCGCAAGGTCGTTTGCGTTCTGCCTACGCCGCGGCGTTGGCGTGCGCGCAGCCCCTGCCGCACGGCGCGGCGGCCGCCGCGCTCGCCGCTGACCTCCAGGCGCGGCTAGGCCTCGTGGAACGCGGGCTCGACGAAGTGCGGCTCGCGTTGCACGCCCGCCCGCACGGCGGCCTCGCCGCGGTTCGCGTCGCGTTGCTGCGCGTGTCGGAACTGAAGAAGCAGCAGGTCGACCACCCGGACCTGGCCTCGTTCGAAGCCGCGTTGCAGCGCGAAGCGGAAGTCCTCGAACGGGCGGAGTCGGCGTTGCACGGCGCGGACGGGACGCGCGACGAAGAACTCACCGCAACGGTCGCGGCGATGCTCGCAGCGCGCGACGGGTTGTTCGCGGCCGGTCGTCTGGATGCGCGCATCCAGGCGCTCGTCGACCGCTGCGTCCAGCGCGCCGATCGCGCGTTGCTCGGCGGTCGCGTGCAGACGGCGGCAGCGTTCGTCCCCAGCCTCCTCGCCGCGAACGCAGCGGGGTTGCTCGCCCTCGAGACCGTCGAACGGATCCGCGCTTCGTGCGTCGAGCGGGAGGCCCGGGCGGACCAGCTCGTGGCGGCTGCGCGCGCTTGCCTTCACGCTCGCGATCTCGCCGGCGCCGAGGAAGCCTGCGAACAGGCGCGCCGCCTGTGCTCCGATCGCGGCGCGGTGCGCACACTCGACGCCGAACTGGAGCAGCTGCGCCGCCGCGAGGCCGGCCTCGCGCGCGCTTCGGCGCTGGCGAAGGCCGGGGATCCGGCGGCCGCGCGTGCGGAGATGGACGCGATGGGCGAGACTCCCTCGCTGCTGCGCACCAGGATCTACGACATGAAGAAGAGCATCGCGGAAGCCCAGGGGCTCGACGGCGCGTTCGTGCTGCGCGTCGACGAAGGCGGCGAGTTCCTCGTGCTCCGCGGCGAGACGGTCTCGATCGGCAACGTGCGCGACGGCTCGGCGGACCTGCCGATCCTGTGCGCGCTCGCCGGCCGCCACGCGCGCATCGAACGCAGCATGTCGTTCCACGGCGGCATGGTGGATTCGATCGTCGCCGAGAACGGCGACGTCGCGGTCGGCGGCCAGAAGGTGTCGCGCCACGCGCTGCGCAACGGCGAACGCTTCCGCCTCGGCAGCGCGCTGCAGGCGGTCTACTCGATGCCGTGCTCGCGTTCGCTCACCGCGATGGTGCAGCTGCTGGGCGGGTTCCATGCGGCTGGGACGGACCGCGTGCTGTTGCTGAAGGACCGCGGCCGCGACGGCCGCATCTGTGTCGGCGCCGGCTCGGACGTGCACGTGCGCGTCGCCTCGGCTACGGCGGAGGTGGAGGTGTTCGGCTCGAAGACCGGACAGTTGCGCGTCCGTTGCGCGAGTGGCGGCACGATCGACGGTGTGGCGTTTGCGGACGAGCATCCGGTCGACGCCGGCGCCGTGGTCGATGCGGGCGGAGTGCGCTTCGTGCTGATGCCCTGGAACCGGCGCTGAGGGAACACCTGCGAATCGCGATCCTCGGGGTGGGTGCGATGCGGCGGGGTGGGGAGCTGGAACCTGTGCTTCGCGGTGGCAACCGCTGGCCACAGGTTGCGTCGCGTCCGAAGCGCCCCAGGGCAGCTGCCCAGGTTGTGGCGATGTGGCCCTCGAACCAGCGCGGCACCGAGGCTTCCTGGGCCTCCGACTGCGTGTGGCGGCCGGGTCCGCCTTCGCCTGCGAACGCCCGCTGACGGCTCGATCTGCGCGGCGCTGCCGGCTCCCTGGCGCGCTTTGCGGCACCTGCGGCTGGTCCCGCGGCCCCTGCGGGACCTCGGCTACGCGCTGGTGGCGCGGCTGCGCTACCACATCGCGGGGCGGCGGGAGGCCGGTCGGCTGCCGAGCGCGGCGGAGCGGGCGCGGCTGGGGCTCTGGGATCCCGCCGCCTGCGGTCCGGCGACGAACGCATCCCTCGTGATCGACCGCATCACCGCCGACGCGCCCGGCGACGACGCGCAGAACCTCAACGGCGAGTGGGTCGTGATCCGCAACGCCGGGCGGTCGGACGCCGACCTCACGGGCTGGACCCTGCGGGACACGAGCGCCTCCCACCGGTACCGCTTCCCACGAGGGTTCGTCCTCGGCGCGGGCCGCTCGGTCACCGTGT
>CAZEQF010000099.1:0-9381 GCA_964514315.1 uncultured Singulisphaera sp.
GCTAACGGCAGGTCGGCGTTGTCGCCGGAGTCAGAGGCCTTCTTGCGCTCGCCTTGCCACCATGCCCCCTTCATGCCTTCCGGCGCAGGCTTGTCGGCGATGCGAAGGTCGAAGCGCTGCGCAAGATCCGCGAAGAGTTCCGCGCCGATCGGCGAGCGCGCCCGCGGGCCGGCCTGAAACGGCGCATCCCCGGCGGAGTCCGCTGCAGACGCCCAGGCCAGGTCCTTCATCACCGTCGCGTCGATGCGCACGAACGTCTCGCCGAAGGTCGGGTCCTGCTGCAGGGTCAGCAACCCGTCCTTGGTCTCTACCGACTCGACGCGGCCGCTGAGGCCGTCGCCGAAGTCGTAGTCGACGACCGTGTGCGATGCGGAGGCCTCGGGCTGTGCTGCGCGCAGGACACGCACCGAGCCGCGCGCCGCGAACGTGAGGCCGCCGGCGAGGCGGCCGGTCGTCTCCAGCGCGAGAACGATGCTCGAAGCCGCAGCCTCCTGGGCGCGCATCGCAGCCACAACTGACTCGGGCGTAGGAGTTTGCGCCTTCGCATCGGGCTCCTGTGCGCCGGCGAAGCCGAGGGGCAACGCGAGGGCGGAGAGCAGGGCAGCGAGGGCGGACGAACGGTGGGAAGCGGTACGGTTCATGCGTGCGCGCGGCGCCAAAACCGGCCCGGCGCGGGTCGTTCTGCTGCGCAGACCGAGCCCGCCGGACCTCCCGACGCCGATCGGCCCGGGATCATACGAGACGCTCCGCCGGAGCCTATCGCCGCCTCCGACATCGAGCCCGAGCCCGAGGAACCATGAGACACCACACCGTCGTTTCGTTGCTGCTCGCCGCCCAGACCCTGTGCGCCGGCCTCCTCGCCGACGAAGTGCGACTGCGCGACGGGCGCGTGCTCTACGGCAAGGTGACGCAGGAGAAGGACGCGCTCGCCATCGAGACGAGGGACGGAACGGTGCGGGTCGCCGCCGCCGACGTCGCCACGAGGACGTCCGATGCGCAGTTGCTGGAGTCGGTGCGCGAACTGGCGAAGAGCCAGCAAGACACGCCGTTCGCCCGGCTCCAGCTCGCGCTCCAGTGCCACGCCTACGCGCTCGAACCCGAGATGTGGCGACACCTCGACGCGCTGATGGCGGCGCCTGCCGACGAGCGCGCGCGGTTCGAGAAGCGCATCGGCGACTTCCTGCGGCAACTCGAGCCAGAACTCCTTCCGCGCAAGTTCCGCATCGCAACCACAGACGTCCGCGTCCGCGAACTGCTGAATCGCCACCGCGAGAAGGACGGGCAAGGCAAGCGCGCGGCGCGCATCGCGCTGCTCGTGCACGAAGCGAACGCCGACAAGGACCTGCGCGTCGAGGCGCGCAAGAACCGCGACGCAGACCGCCGCGCGCTCGCCGTCGAGGCGCTCGTGCGCCGGGGAACTGCGGGCAATGACTCGTTCGCGTGGCGCACCGCGATCCTCGACCGCGACGAAGGCGTGCGCGCGATGACGATCGCCGCGTGCCGCGAAGCCGGCGCCGCGGCGGGCGCGGCGCGCTACCTCGCGCCGGGCCTCGGGCACGGATCGGCCGATGTGCGCGTGCGCACCGCAGAAGCGTTCGCGGCGCTCGGCGACAAGGACGCGCGCAGCCTGCTCGTGCTGGCGGCCCCCAACGCAGGCGCAGGCCTCGCGGGCGGCGGGACGGCAGGCGAAAACCGCGCGCACGTCGCGTTCCTCGACCAGCAGGCCTACGTGCGCGACTTCGACGTCGAAGTGGCCTCGGCATCGCTGATCGCCGACCCCAAGGTCGACATGCTGCAGAGCGGCTCGGTCCTCGACGTCTCGGTGCACGGCATCGTCGAAGAGCGCGTCCGCATCCTGAAGGCCTATCGCACGGCGCTCGGCAAGCTCGGTGGCTCGGACCCGGGCCCAGACGTCGCGACGTGGCCCGCGTGGCTGCGCACGCAGCAAGAAGCCGAGGCCAAGCCTGCGCCGACGACTCTGGGCGGCACGCCGTCGGCCGCAACGCCATCGTCGAACGGCGACGCGAAGCGCTGAATCGCCGTTCCGGAAGCGCGTGTGCCTTCGGTAGAGTCCCGCCCCCCGAGGTGGACTCAAACATGGCATTCGACGCTCCGATCGCCGTCGTCGGCTTGGCGACGATGGGACAGAACCTGGCCCGCAACATCGCCCGCAACGGTTTCCGCGTCGCGGTCTGGAACCGCGAACCCGAGATGACCGCCGAGACGATCCGGCTCGCGGGCAAGGACGCGCCGATGCGCGCGGCAAGCACGCCCGAAGAGCTGTGCACGTTGCTCGAACGGCCGCGTCGCATCGTGCTGCTGATCCGCGCGGGCCAGCCGATCGACGACACGATCGCGCGCTTCCTGCCGCACCTCGAACGCGGCGACCTGCTGATCGACGGCGGCAACAGCCACCCGGACGACACCGAGCGGCGCGCGCGCGAACTCGCGCTGAAGGGCATCCGCTTCACGGGCATGGGCGTGAGCGGCGGAGCCGAAGGCGCGCTGATGGGCCCGAGCTTGATGCCCGGCGGCGAGAAGTCGGCCTACGACGAGCTCTACCCCATCCTGTCGAAGATCGCGGCCAAGGTCGAAGACGGCCCGTGCGTCGCGCACCTCGGCAACGGCGCGTCGGGCCACTTCGTCAAGATGGTCCACAACGGCATCGAGTACGGCGACATGCAACTGATCGCCGAGTGCTTCGACGTCATGCAGAACGTGCTGTCGATGACGCACGCGCAGATGGCCGACACGTTCGCCGAGTGGAACAAGGGCGTGCTCGAGTCGTTCTTGATCGAGATCACGAGCAAGATCCTGCGCGAACCGGACCCCAAGGGCGGCCTGCCGCTCGTCGAGAAGATCGTCGACAAGGCGGGCCAGAAGGGCACCGGCCAATGGACCGCGGAGATCGCGCTGCGCTACGGCGTCCCGGCGCCGACGATGCGCGCCGCCGTCGAAGCGCGCGGCCTGTCGTCGATGCGCGAACTGCGCCTCGAAGCGAGCAAGACGCTGCGCGGGCCTGTTGCCGCAGGCCCTGTCGACCCTTCGCTCGTCGATGCCGTTCGCGACGCGCTCTACTGCAGCAAGATCTGCAGCTACGCACAGGGCCTCGACCTCATCGCGACGGTCGACCGCGAGAAGGGCTGGGGCATCGACCTCTCCGAAGTCGCGCGCATCTGGAAGGGCGGCTGCATCATCCGCGCGCGCTTCCTGCAGCGGATCCAGCAGGCCTACGGCAAGGGCAAGAAGCTCGCGAACCTGCTGCTCGACCAGGAACTCGGCGGGTTCCTCGTCGAACGCCAGTCGGCATGGCGCCGCGTCGTGGCGCTCGGCGCCGAGCGCGGGATCCCGATGCTCGCGATGGCCGGCAGCCTCTCCTACTTCGACTCATTCCGCCGCGCGCGCCTGCCGCAGAACCTGACGCAAGCGCAGCGCGACTACTTCGGCAGCCACACGTTCGAGCGCACCGACGGCAAGCCCGGCGAGTTCGTGCACCACGAGTGGCGTAGCTGACGGAATCGCGCCACGCCGAGCCCTACCTCCGCAACCACACCGCCACCACGCCTGCGCAGCGCGGGGCCACACGTGTCCGCGGGGACGTCACGGAGAGGAGCGGTCACGCGCAGCAACGCGACACGCAGCACATTCGTGACGCGCTGCCGCGCCGAACGAAGCAACGACTCGTCGCGATGCCGAGCCGTGGTTCATCGATGCCGAGCTCCTTCGACTCCAAGCGAACGGAACCGCATCCACGGACTTCGCTCCGTCCTCAGAGATCCAGGCGTTTGAGTCGACCAGCAACGACACACGCACCACATTCGCGACGCGCCCCCGCGCCAACTGACGCAACGACTCGTCGCGATGCCGCGCCGCGCTTCTTCGATGCCGAGTTCTTTCGACTCCAAGCAAACGGAGCCGAGTCCTTCGATTCCGCTCCGTCCTCAGCGATCCAGGCATGGGATCCGACACGAGCGTGCCGAGCACACTCGCGCCGGGATCGTCGCGTCGCTCAGTTGCCGATGACGGCCTGCGCCGCGTCGGATGCGATCAGCCCCAGCGCATTCGTCGCCGAGAACGGGAACGCCTGCGTGTAGATCGACACCGACAGGAAGTAGGGATCGTTCGGGATCGAAGTGGAGAACGAGATCAGGTTGCTCGCGCCGAACCCGAACTGGCTGATGTCCGGGCTGATGCGCGCGAAGCACGACGACGCGCCCAGCAAGCCCAGGTCGAGCGGCAGCGCGCCGAGGCTCGACACGGTGTTGCTCACGCCGATGTAGAACAGCGCCAGTTCGGGAGTCGGGCAGTTGCCGACGTCGACGACGAAGTTCTGGCCGATGCGCGCGCCCGTCGAGACGTTGGTCGGCACGCCGTTGGGGCCCACGCATCCGTCGCCGAACTTCGAGTAGGTCGGGATCGTGTTGGTCGGGCTCGAGAACATCCACGTCTCGTTGTTCGTGCCGCCGGGGCCACTGCCGCCGAAGTGGACGGTCTGGCCGATCGTCGGCAGGAAGCCGACGAACGCCTCGGTCGACTTGAACGGGCCGCCCGTGAGGATCTGCGTCCAGTTGTTGCCGTCGTACTCCCAGGTGTCCTGCAGCGCGACGCCGGCAGCAAAGCCGCCGTAGAGGAGCACGCGTTGGTGGAAGTCGTCGTAGACGCAGCCTGCGCGGTAGCGCGCCACAGGCAACGTCGCCGGCGTGCGCTGCGTCCACTGCACGCCGTCGTATTCCCAAGTCTGGTTGAACAGCGTGGCTCCCTGGCCGCCTCCGAACATCACCGTTACGCCGCGGCGCTTGTCATAGGCCATCGCCGGCGTCTCGAGCCCAGGCGGCGTCGTCGCGGTGACGACCTGCGTCCACGTGGTGCCGTCGTACTCCCACGTCTGCGCAGCGCCGCCGGCGACCGAGCCCGCCTGCGCGCCGTAGAGCACGCAACGATGGCGGTTCTCGTCGTAAACCATCGAATAGAACGCTCGCGCGTTCGGCGATGCGGCAGGGAACACCTGGATCCAGTTCGAGGTCGCGCAATCCCATTCCCACGTGTCGTTCGCGTTCGCGGTCGTCGTCGGCGAGCGGCCGCCGAACGTGACGATGCGGTTGCGCAGCGTGTCGTAGACCATGCGGTGCCCCCATCGCGGCGGCGGCGTGGTCGTCGGCGCAAGCTGCGTCCACGCGAAGCCGTCGAACGACCACGTCTCGTTGAGCGTCAGCGTCGGTCCCGACTGCAGGCCGCCGTAGACGAGCATCTTGCCCTGGCCAGGGTCGTAGGCGATTCCGCCCGCGCGGCGCGCGAGCGTCGACGGGAACGGCGACGGGACGAGTTGCGTCCAGGACTGGGCGACAGCGGTCGAGACGCCGAGAGCGGCGAGCCACGAGATCGTGGCGGAGACACGGAGCATGGTCATGGTGTCGAGCATGGCGAGAGGAGGCGACGGCCCTGCCGCAGCACGCGCTGCAGCAGGAGCTACGCGGATGGCCCGATCCGCCCGACGGGAGAACGCCGGGGCCGGACCTCAGGCGCGCATTCTTCGCTGCGCGCGCCGGAGTTCCAGCCGCACCCGCGTCACTTCGTGCGGAAGACCTCGACGCCCTTCTGCTGCTTGTTCATGACGTTCTTCTTGAGCCACTCGACCTGGCTGCCGCGGTTCTGCACGTTGGAGTTGAAGTTGTTCTCGAACGCGTCGAAGTCCTTGTCCGCCTTGCGCGACTGGCCTTCGCCCTGCTCCAGCTGCTGCATCTGCTGCGGCGCGCGCGATGCGGCCTGCGGCTGGTGCACGCCTGTGCCGCGATAGAACGCGTAGTGGTCGCCGAGGGACGCGAGCACGGTCGCGCGGCCGACGAGGCCGTCGCCAACGGCGATGCCGCGAAGGTCCGTGTCCGCCGACTGCAGCACGCCGTCGTTGCTGCCGACGATCTTCACGTGCGCGCCCGCGACGTAGCCGTCGCCGCGACGCACGTTGACGCGCACGTGGCCGTTGTCGAACTGCTCCTGCGCTTCGATGCGCAAGTCGGTGACGAGCGCCATTCCCGTCGCGACGCGATCGCCGCTGCGCAGCACGCACAGGTATGCGCCTGGAGCATCGAGGCCGAGCGCGACCTTCTTGGCCTGGTTCGCGTAGTCGCGGCCCTTGCCGAGCTCGACGTCGATGCTCCGCATCGGCGCGATGCCGTGCAGCTTGATGCCGCGGATGTCCTCGAGCGACTTCTGCAGCAGGTAGAGCCGCATGAGATCGACCTTGAACACCTGCAGTTGCGCGCGCTCGAGGTTGCGGAACGTGATCGCGATCTCGCTCGCGCCACCCACTGCGAACGTCGTGACCTCGTCGAGCGACAGGACCTTCTGGCGGAAGTAGTCCGCCGCCTCGACTGCGTCGCCGAATCGATCCTTCACCTGGTCGTAGGCGAGCAGCGCCTTCTCGGGCTCGCCGCGCGCATGCCAGATCTGGCCTTGCAGGTAGACCGCGTGCCACTTGCTCTCGCTCTCCGCACGGCCGCCGCCGCGCTGCATGAACGTGCCCGTCGCGACCTTCTGCAGCGCTTCGAACGCAGCGTCGTGACGACCGAGCGCGAACTGCGCATAGCCCACCGTGTAGAGCTGCTCGTCCTCGAACGGGCTGTCCTGGTAGCGCGCGAGCGCCGCGGTCGCGACAGCAAGCGCGCCTTCGAGGTCCTTGCCTTCGAGCAACGTCGTCGACCACGCGAACGACACTTCGTCCGCGAGCGGATCGTCGGGATGCAGCACGAGGAACTCGCGCATCTGCAGAACGGCGCGACGGCGCAGTTCCGCCACCGAACCCGTGCGCTCGTCGACCGGCTGCAACGGATCGAGCTCCGCCGCCATCGCTGCGAGCTGTTGCGCGATGCCGTAGCGCGCGGTGCGCATCGTCGGCAGGTCCGGATACGCGACCAAGAGGCGCTCGAGGAAGCGCGTCGATGCCTTGCGCTCGCCGAGGTCCGACAACGTCGTCGCGACGGCAGCGTCCTTGAGGAACGAAGCCTCCTCGGTGCCGCGGAACACGAGCAACGCCGACTCGAACTCGCCGAGGTCGAAGTAGGCGCGGCCGACGCCGAGGATCTTGTCGAACGGGATCACGAGGTCCGGCTGACGGTCCTTGAGCTCTTCGAAGAACCGCACGACCTGCTTGCCGTCGCCACGCTCGATGCCGAGGTAGAGCAACATGCGCGCGCAGTCCGCCGCAACGTCGTCGCGCAGGCGGTAGTCGGCGCGGTTCCAGTCCGCGACGAGCTGGGCCAACCGCTCTTGCGCGTTCGCGATCGCCGCCGCGCGGTCGAACTCCGGACGCGCCTGCGCCATCGCGGCGTCGTAGTCGGCCTTGCCCAGCGCATAGAGCTCGTCGGGCGTGAGCCGATAGGCGTCGCGCTCGCCGGCGCCGCGCGGATGCACGCGCAGCGACTGCGGCTTGCCGGTCGCGCGCACCTCGGGGCGCAGCGCCGCATAGACGACCGTCGGCAACGCGCGGAACGAGCCCGCGTGCCGCGCCTGCAGTTGGTAGGTGACCGAGCCGCGCTCCGTACCTTCGGGGAAGTAGAAGACGATTCGGTCGCCAGCGACCTCGACATGGTCGAAGCCGCCCTGGATCGAGTCCTTCGGGACGGAGCAACCTGCAGGCAACGGCTCCTCCACCACGATCGGCGTGCCGCGCATGCGGTCTGCGCCCTGCCGAAGCGCGTAGCTCGTCTCGACGCGCAACGTCTCGCCGACGCCGAGCTGCGTGACTTCGTTGACGAAGCCCGGGATGTCCTTGCCGTGCACGACGCCGAAGCCCGATGCCACTTCCTTGCCGTCGCGACGCAGCGCCGCGGCGCGGTAGCGGCGCAGCACGCGAGCCTGCGCGCTGTCGTCTTCCGCTTCCGCGAAGCCCTTCGCGAAGCCTGCGAGCGTGACGGCGAAGTACGCTTCGCCGCCGCCCTCGACCTTCACCTGCACGACATTGCCCTTCGGCCGCAGCCATTCGGCAGGCACGGGGAACGCGCCCGACAAGGCCTGCGCCGACTTCGGCTTGGTCGCGAGCTCGTTGCCGTTCACGGACACCGTGACCTCGGTCGCGCGCGGCGCGCCGGCAGCGGAGCGTTCGGCGAACGCGATCGCGGCGATCGCCGCGGCCGTGGCCTCGGGCGTCGCCCACGCGGCGCCGATGCGCGACTCGCGCACCGCCTGCAATGCCTGCACGCCGAGCGCATCGCGCGGATCGGCGGCGAGCAGTGCGCGCGCGCACAACGCGACGGTCTCCGGCCCTTGTTGGCCGAGCGACGATGCAGGCACTGCGGCGCGCAACGCGACGAGCGCTTCGGCGGCGAGTTCGGGGCGGCTCTGCGCCTGCCATGCGAGCGCGAGGCGCGCGAGACCGTCCGGCCGCAGCGAGCCGCGCGCGCGGTGCAGCGCGTTCAGCGTCTCGAAGCGAGCCCGGTCGACGGTTGCGAGCGCCCACAACATGTCGGCGCGCGCTTCGTTGTCGGGCGTGCGCAGCCACGCGAGCAGCGCTTCGGCTGCGCGGTTCTGCGGATCGACGGCCTCGACCATCCCGCGTCGCACCGCCAGCGAGAAGAACCGCAGCGCCTGGCCTGTCGTGCGCCAGTCGACAGTGCGCTTGCCCGTCCACGAGAACGCGCCGCCGTCCTGCTGCTGCCGCGTCAGCGACTGCAGCGACGACGCAGCGACCGCGAGCAACCGGTCGCGTTCGCCGGGCAGCGCGCCATTCGTGGCCTCGAGGTAGTCGAGCGCGAGCAACGCAGCGAGGCCGCGGCTCGCGGCGCCGAGGTTGGTCGGCAGCGACTGCACGCAGTTGCGCAGCACGTAGCCTTCACCGAGCGCCGCGCGCACGTGGTGGCGGCCGGGATCGCCGCCCATCTCGACCACCATGCGCAACGACGCGTAGTCCGCGCCGTCCGGCAGCGACAGTTCGCGCATCGCGCGATCGCGCGTGCGGCCCGACCATGCAGCAAGACGCTCCGAGCCGAACGGCTGCACGAACACATCGCGCTCCATCGCGTCGATGCGGTCGCCGAAGGTTCCCTTCGCCGCCATGCGCACGATGCCGGTCTCGCCCGCTGCAAACGCGAACGCAGCCTCGGACTCCTGCCCCTTCTGCATTGCCACAGACGCACGCTCCGACTTCGTGACGTCGCCGCGCCGCTGCGAGAACTGCAGTTCGCCGGAGACCGCGTCGTCGGACAGGTTGTGCGCGCGCACCGAGAACGACGCCTCGTCGCCTTCGGTCAACGCGATCGGCCCGACGAGCTCGACTTGCAGGTCCTGCTGCGTCTTCGTGCTGCCCTTGCCTTCGCCGACCCACGTGTCCGCGGTCACCGACCGCGCGAGGATGCGCCACGAAGTCGCCGAGTCCGGCATGCGCACGAC
>CAZEQF010000099.1:9481-11761 GCA_964514315.1 uncultured Singulisphaera sp.
TCGAAGGCCGAAGTCTTCTCGGCGACCGCGAGCTCCGGGGTCCGCACGATGTCCGGCTGTTCGCCGTGCGCTTGCCCGATCGTGAACGTGTCGAAAATTGCCGGCGACAGGCCAGGATCGGCAGCTGCGCGCAGCCGCGCATCTTCGCTCAGCAACGCCGCGTTCACACGCTGGCCGTGGCCCGCGTAGGCCCACGTGCAACTCGATGCGGTGCGGAACGACGTCTGCCTCGTGCGGCCCCAGAAACGTTCGCCGATCGACTCCTCGTCGCCGGCCTCCACTGCGAGCAGGCTCTCGTCCACGACCGCGAGCGCGACTTCGGCGCGCACGGGACGACCTTGCGGGTCGCGCACGCGCACCACGATCTCCATCTCCTCCTGCGGCTTCTTCACCTTAGGCGCCTCGACTTCGACGCGCAGTTCGCGACGCACGAGGAACGGCCGCTCCGCCGTGTGCAACGCCTTCTCGTCCACCATCGCGACCGCGAACGCGAAGTTCGGCGCATGCTCGGGCAACATCGGCAAGTCGATCGTCGACTCGCCGGCATCGATCATTCGCGACTCGCACTGCAGCACTCCGTCGCCTTGCCACGTGAGCAGCGCGAGGCGCTTGCCGGCGCGGTTCACGATGCGCACGCGGGCTGTCTCGCCGACGGACCACGACTCGCGGTCCGCGAGCAGCCGCAGCTTCTGCTCGTCGTCCTGGCCGCTGACCGTGAACTCCGCCTGCGACGTGACGACGTTGCCGAACCGGTCCGTGCACGCCGCGCGCAGCCGCGTCTCGCCGCCGCGCTCGGACGTGAAGGTCGCGCGCGCCACGCCGTCCTTGTCCGACTCGACCTGCTTGCGCGCGACCTCGACCTCGACCACCGCGCCCGACTTCGCGTCCTTGCGCAGTTGGTAGAGCACGAGCTCCGACTTGCGCGAAAGCGGCTTGCCGCTGCGGTCCGCTATCTTCAGCGTCGCCTCGAACGGCTCGCCTGCGAGGTAGACGGGACGCGGCACCGAAACGCGCAGCGCCATTTCGCCCGTCACGACCGGCACTGCAACGTAGGCGGTGGCGTTCTCGCCGGGAGCCTCGGCATAGAGCCGCGCTACGGATTCTTCCTGGAAGTCGTTCGTCGACAGCTCGAACGGCAGTTCGCCGGCGGCGTTCGTGTTGCCGCGCCGCTCGACGACCGCGCCGTCGGGCATCGTGATGCGGCACACCACTTCGCGCATCGCGAACGGTTCGCCGTAGAACCACGTCGCGCGCACCGCGCCGCGGATCGGCTCGCCGCGCAGCACCACGGGCTCGCGCAGCTCGAATGCGAGCTGCAGGCGCGGCCGTTCGTAGCGACCGACGCGGAACGTGGCGCTGTGCGTCACGAACGGAGCCGTCTTGCGCGACGACTGCACGCGCCAGTCGCCGAGTTCCGCCTGTTCGCCGAGGTCGAACGCGAAGTCGAACGTGCCGAACTCCGAGAACGTGACGTCGCGCTGCTGCACGAGCCGGCCCGACGGCGCGAACACCTGCGCGACATACGAGTCCTGCGCGGGCAGACGGTAGACGCCGCCTTCGACCTCGCGCACGACGGCCTTGCAGTGCACGCGCTGGCCGGGCTGGTAGAGCGGTCGATCGGTCGCCAGGAACCCCTGCGGATACAGCCCCGGCGAGAAGCCCATGCCCGACATGTCGAGCGTGGTCGCGGCCGAGCCGCCGGGCGCCACCGCGAACACGCGGAGGTCATCGCGGTTCTTCAGCTCGTCGCCGCGGAAGCGCCAGATGCCGTCGCTTCCAGTCACGCCTTCGGCGACCACGCCGTTGGCGTCGCCGAGCGCCACGCGCACGCCCGCTTCGACGCGCTGCTCCTTCGTGTTCTGCGCGAACACGAGGAACTCCAACCGGCTCGCCTTGGTCACGAGCGCGAGGTCGCTGACGACGACGAGCGTCGTCGCCTCCAGTTCCTTGTCGTCGACCTTCACGACGTATGCGCCCGGGCCCGACGTGGGGATCTGCACCGTGCGGTCCGTCTCGCGGCAGCGGACGTAGCCAGGGACCACGCTGTCGAACGTCATGTCCGCCGCGATCACTTCGATGTCGAGTTCGTGCACCTGGCCGGTTTGCCGCGTCGCGCGGAACCAGTCCTCGAGCTGCAGGCGGTAGACGCGCACACGCAGCGTCTCGATGTTGCGCGACACGAGCTGGAACGACGGATTCTCGTCGCTGCGGAACACGCGATCCGTGCGCACTCGCAGGCTCTTCTGCGACAGCGTGGCGATGCGCACTTGCGCGTCCGCC
>CAZEQF010000100.1:0-11624 GCA_964514315.1 uncultured Singulisphaera sp.
GGAGCGTGCTGCCCGACGCGATGCGCGACGCGCCGCTGTCGGACCTGCTCGCGCGCGAGCTCGACTTCGCGGCAAAGCTGCTCTGCCGCTGACATCTTGGGCCGCTGCGACGTATCTTCCGCCGCCCGAACGCACGGCCGATGATCCACCTGCACGACGTCAAGAAGCACTACCGCCAGGACGAGCGCTCCGTGCTCGCGTGCGAAGTGACGGACCTGCGAATCGAGAAGGGCGAGCAGGTCGCGCTCGTCGGCCGCTCTGGCACTGGCAAGACGACGCTGCTGCACGTGCTCGCCGGCATCCTTCGCGCCGACTCCGGCACGGTCGAGATCGCGGGCCAGCGCATCGACACGATGACCGAGGCGCAGCGCGATCGCTTCCGCGGCCAGCACATCGGCATGGTCTACCAGACCTTCAACCTGCTGCAGCCGTTCACCGCGTTGGAGAACGTGTTGCTCGGCGCGTTGTTCGGCCGCGGCGCGGGCCACGGCGCCGAGGCGCGCGCGAAGTCGCTGCTCGAACGCGTTGGCCTCGCCGAACGCATGCATCACCGTCCGAGCGAGCTGTCGGTGGGGCAGGTGCAGCGCGTCGCGATCTGCCGCGCGCTCGTCAACGATCCCGAAGTGATCCTGATGGACGAGCCGCTCGGCAACCAGGACAAGGCGACGGGCGCGCAGGTGCTCGACCTGTTGCTGCAGCTCGCGCGCGAAGGCGGCAAGACCGTCGTCATGGTCACGCACGATCCCGAGTCCGCGTTGCGCATGCAGCGCACGGTCGACCTCGCCACGCTGCGAAGGAGCGCGTCGTGAAGCTGCTGTCGATCAGCATGCGCAACCTGCGCATCCGGCTCGTGTCGACCGTTCTGACAACGGTCGCGATCGCGGTCGCGACGGGCCTCTACGCGGCGATCATGCTGATGGCCCAGCAGACGCGCGATCGCTACGAGGGCAGCATCGGCGGCTACCAGGCCGTGCTCGGCCCGAAGGACTGCTCGCAGCTCGAGCTGTTGCTCAACACGATCTTCCACGTCGGCGACGCGCCGGGGCAGATCCCGTTGTCAGTGTGCGATGACCTTCGCGCCGGCAAGGTCTCGCGCCGCGGCGCGGTGCGCTACGCGATCCCGCAGGCGCGCGGCGACAGCATCAGCCGCTGGTCGTTCCCGGTGATCGGCACGGTCGACGAGATGTTCTCGCTCTACGAATGGCAGCGCGCGCCGCTGCAGTTCGCGGACGGCGGGCCGTGGACGTTCTCGTACGAGGAGCTGCAGGAACTCGGCGCGCGCCTCGCCGCCTTCGAGACCGCGCGCCGCGCAGAGCAAAAAGACGGCCCGGCGCGGCCGATCATCGACGCGAAGTGGAAGAAGGCCGTCGTCGGCCATCGCGTCGCGCGCGCGATGCAGTTGTCGCTCGGCAGCACGATCGTGCCGGTGCATGGCAAGCACGGCGAGTTCGGCTACCACGAACACCCCGAGGCCGCGTGCGAAGTCACCGGCATCCTCGCGCCGACCAACTCGCCGCTCGACACGACCGTGTTCCTGCCGCTGTCCGTGCACCTGCTCGTCGGCGGGCACGAAGGCGGGCTGTTCAAGGTCGAGATCCCCGCGGGCAAGAACCCCGACGACGCGGCGAAGCTGCCGGTCACCGCGCGCCAGCTCGCGCTGACTGCGATCCTCGCCGATCCCAAGGACCACCTCGGCGCGCAGTTCTTGCGAAGGGACTTCGGCACGCGGCCGGACGCGCAGGTCGCGTGGCCGCAGGACGTGATCCCGAAGTTCTTGCAGCAGCTCGGCAACGCCGCGGACTGGCTCGAGATCGTCGCGCAGCTCGTGCTCGTCGTCGCCGCGATGATGATCGCGGTCGCGATCTACAACACGATGAACGAGCGCCGACGCGAGATCGCGATCATGCGTTCGCTCGGCGCGCGCCGCGCGCAGATCGTCGCGATCATCGTCGGCGAGGCCGCGGCGCTGTCGTTGGCGGGAGCCGTGGTCGGCGTCGTCTGCTGCCACCTTGCCGCGCTGCTCCTTCGGTCGACCGTGGAGGAAATGACGGGCGTATGGCTCGAGTGGGCCTCGTTCGCGCCGCGCGAGCTGTATCTTCTCGTCGGCGTGGGCGCGCTCGGCGCTCTCGCCGGATTGCTCCCCGCGTGGAAGGGTTCGACGACCCAGGTTGCCGACAACCTCTCCCAGACCTACTGAGACGTTTGCCATGAAGATCGCCTTCGCCGTCGTGCTCACCAGCGCGCTGCTCGCCGCGCAACAGCCCAAGACCGAGCCCACGCCACAGCCGGCGCCGAAGACCGAACAGCCGAAGCAGGAGCCGAAGCCCGCGGACGGCAAGCCCGAGCAGAACCCCGCGCCGAAGGATCAGCCTGCGCAGGAGCCGCGCATCGACAAGCCGTCTTCGGACCAGCCGATGCCGATGGGCTCGGACCCCGCCGACCTCGCGGCGATGCGCAGCGCCGAGGCGATGCTCGCTGCCGAGCGCCGGCTGCAGCAGATGATCAAGGACGGCAAGATCGAGGGCCTCGACAAGGTCGTGACCTTCGACGAGCTGTCGGCGTGGCCCTACGAGGACGGCCTCAAGGGCATGCCGAAGAAGCTCAAGGACCTGCACGGCAAGAAGGTCCTGATGTCGGGCTTCATGCTCCCGATCGACGAGGTGCGGAACATCAAGGAGTTCCTGCTCGTGCAGTCGCTGTGGTCGTGCTGCTACGGCCAGCCGCCGGACATCAACGGCATCGTTCGCGTCGTGATGCCGAAGGGGAAGACGACGGACTACTTCTTCGACCCGCTCAAGATCATCGGCACCTTCAAGGTCGAGGCGACGTCGATCGACAACTACTGCGTCGACATCTACCAGCTCGAAGTCGAGAGCCTCGAAGCGCTGAAGGAGCCGGAGCCCACGCCGGGTCCTGGCCCCGCGCCGGTTCCTGCTCCGGTCCCCGCGCCCGTCACGCCGCCCGGCAAGTGACCGCAGCCGTGCCGCGAGGTTGAGTCCGGCGCGGCATCCTGAGCAGCCCGCGCCAACGGCGGTTGCCGTGCAAGTCGGGTCGGATTCCCGCTGGGGCCGCGGGCGATGCGTCGATACAGACGTCGATGCGTTTCCCTGCGTCGTCGCACCGCCGCAAAGCCAGCCTGTCCGCGCGCCTCACGGTTGCGCTCGCAGTCGGCTCGTGCTTCGTGGCGGTGATGGTCGGCCTTCTCGGTGCGGACCGCGCCAACGCGCGCCGCGCCGCGGAGACTGCGGAAGCGGACCTGCGGTTCGCGCAACACGTCGCCGAACGCGCAGCGCCGCTGCTCGAACGCGGCGACTTGCTGCGGTTGTCGATGCTCGCGACCGCTGCGCGCGACCTGTCCGGCGCGCGCGTGCTCGTGCTCGACCCGTCGGCGCGCGTCGTGCTCGACACGGACCTCGTGCTCGGCGACCGGTTGTTGTCGTTGCTCGCATCCGCTGGCGCGTTCCAGCGCACGACGGAGCGCGAAGACGGCAACGGCAGCTTCCGCGAGTCGATCGCGCCGGTGCGCTTCGGCGGCGAGCCGATGGGCGAAGTGCGCCTGCAGACGGATCCTTCGCGCGAACTCGTCGCGTTCGACGCGGGGCTGTTCGGCCTCGTGTTGCTCGGCGGCGCGACGCTCGTCGCCGTCGCGTGGATCGTGAGCCAGCACTGGTCGGTGCGCATCCGCGCCGCGACATCGGCGATCGCGCAGATCACTTCGGGCCAGCCGACGACGGACTACGTGCCCGCCGCCGAGCGCGAGCTCGACGAACTCTCCGTTGCGCTCGTCGAGTTGGAGAAGGGCGTCCACGACGGGTTGCATCGCGTCGTCGAACCGTTCGTCGAGACGTCGCTGCAAGTTGTCGCCGGCCTCGAACGTCGCGGCCTCGTGCCGGACGGGCACGGCCAGCGCACGACGCGCTATGCGATGCTGCTCGCCGACCGGTTGTCGCTCGTGCCGATGGACCGTCGCGACCTCGATCTCGCGTGCCGGCTCTCGGATCTCGGTCGCGCGTGGATTCGTCCGTCGCTGCTGCAGAAGAAGTCGCTGAACGCGGACGAGCAGGCGATCGTCGAAGGACATCCGGCGTTCGCCGCGGAGCGCCTCGATTGCCTGCCTGGCCTGCGCCCGGTTGCCGCGATCATCCGCCATCAGCGCGAACGCCACGACGGCAGCGGCAAGCCCGAAGGCCTGCGCGGGGATCGCATTCCGCTCAGCTCGCGCATCCTCGCGATCGCGAAGGCGTTCGACCTCTGGACGACGTGCGGCGATCCTTCGCCGCTGTCGCGCGAGGCGGCGTTGCGTCGCATGGCCGAGGACCGCGGCGAAGCGTTCGATCCGTGGTTGTTCGACTTGTTCGCGGCCGCGGTTCGCGAGGCTCCTGCCGACGAACAGGCCCCGGAAGACGCCAAGTCCGTGATGATCCTGCCGGCCGGCGGACTGCCGACCAAGTCGGCGTCGGAGCGCGACGAAGGGCTCGACTACGGGCTCGGCGCCGAGCTCGAAGTGATGCTCGACGAACTGCCGCCGGAGGACCGCGCGTGATCGTCTGTCGGTGGGGCGCGATCGCGCTCGCGACGATCTTCTTCGGCGCGTGTCGGTTGCCGCTCGGATCGCAGCCTGTCGGCTTCGATGCGTTCGCGCGCGCCGAGGCGGCGCGCGACCGCGGCGCGTTGACCGAGGCGCTGTGCGCGTTCGACGAGGTCGATCCCGCAGATCCTCGCTATGCGTCGGCGCGTCTGCAGTCCGCGGCGTTGGAGCAGCGCCTTCGCCGTCAGCAAGAACTCGTCGCGCAGGGCCTTCGCTTGCGCAGCGAGTGGCGCGGTGACGAAGCGATCGCGGCGTTCCGCGCGGCGTTGCAGGCCTGGCCCGAGGACGAACGTGCCGCGCAGTTGCTGCGCGCGACGGAGCGACGCGGGCAAGCGCTCGCCGGAACGCGTTCCGACGATGTGTCGAACGCCAACGGCGGCCTCGTCGCTGCCGGCGATGCGTCAGCGACGGACCTCGACGCGAACGCAGCCCCGATCGGCGAAATCGCGCCCGCCGCTCGCGGGCACGATGCGGTCGGCGCGCAACTCGCGCGGCTCGAAGCGCGGTTGCAGCGCGGCATGCTCGACTCGGTGATGACCGAGATGCAGAAGCTGCACGATGCGCATCCAGGGGACGCGAGGCTGTGCTCGCGGCTCGCGCGGCTGCTGCTGCAGCGCGGACTGTTGCACTACGGGCGCGGCGAGGTGCAGGCCGCGGTCGAAGACTGGCGTCGCGCGCGCAAGCTCGATCCCAACCTGCAGGGCGTCTCGCAGTTGCTCGACGCCGCGTCGCACGAACTCGGCCGACCGCCGCGCTGAAGCAGGCGAGGGGCGTCTCGTAGCGGCGACGCGTCCCGTTCGCATGCGATCGAGTCCGCGCGAGCGCGACTCTCGCGCGTGGCCATCTCACATCACGCTGCGTCGATTTCCGTGACCATCGCGAGGATGGTCATGCTTCGCGAACGGCGCAGGTCGCGTGCATTGCGCGCCAGTTGCTGCGTGTGGGGCGCGCATGTCTTGCGAGTCGCCAGGCTCACTGGCTGCTGCGAATCTCGCGCATCGCTCGCGGCCGCTTAGGCCGCGCGAGCGAATGAAAACCGGGGGTGAAACTTCGGGAAAAGGGGAAGAAGGAGAGTCAAGTTTTTACGTCCGTGGCGGACAACCCCCGGCAGGGTGCGGTTGCTGATCCAAGCTTGCGCCGGGATCAGCGGTGTTCGATCAGGTTCGGAAGGTGACTTCAGGCCTTCCTGCGATTCAGACGCGCCGAAGAGTAGCTCGCACTTTGCGGATCGTCAATGCAGGCGGCTTTGCAATCGCAGGGCAAATTGGTCGACCGTCGCGGTCCAGCCCGTGGGAACGAGCGTTGCCGCGGTCGCTTCTTCGAGGACGCATGGGCCCTGGATTCGCGCGCCGATCGGCAGTTCTTCGCGGCGCAGCCAGCGGACTCCGGTCCCGCCGAGCGGCGGCCGGCGCTTCTGTGCGCGCGGGGTCTGCCGAGGCGCGGCCGGGGGCGACCACGGCGGCAGCGGCTTGCCCGGCAGCTCGGCCCGAGCAGTGATGCGGACGATCTCCACGGGCGTCCCCGGTTGCACGAAGCCGAACCGCCGCTGGTGCGCCGCCTCGAACGTCTCGGGCAGCGGCCTTCGCGTGGCGGCCACCGCGATGCCTTGGCCTTGGCCGCGGTAGCGCAGCACGAAGGCGACCTCGCCGTTCTTGCTCCGTGCGCCGAGCGAACTTGCGGCGGCCTTCAGCAGCGCCTTGCCGCGTGCGCGCCAGCGGCGTTCCGCGGTCGTGGACCACGGCTCCAGGATCGCTTCGACCTGTTCTGCGGAGTCGCCGGCGAGCGCCAGGCCCAACGCCGAGAACGCGCCCGGATGCATCGGCGCGATCGCCTCGGGCATGCCGAGTTGCCGCGCGAGCGCGGCCGCATGGAGCCCGCCGGCGCCGCCGTAGCAGACGAGCGGCGCGGTGGCCGGATCGACGGCGCGTTCGCCCGTGATGCGAAGCAGGGCGCGGGACATGGCGATGTCGGCAACGGCGAGGATGCCTTCGGCGGTGCGCCGCGCAGACATGCCCAGTTTCTTGCCGAGGCGCTCGACCGCGCGGACGCTGCGGTCGGGGTCGATCGCAAAGCCGCCGCCGAGCAGCGTGGCCTCGCCGAGATGGCCGAGCGCCACGTGCGCATCCGTGACCGTCGGCTCCGTGCCCTTGCCGTAGCAAGCGGGGCCGGGGTCGGCGCCCGCGCTCTCCGGGCCGACGCGCAGCGCGCCGCCGCGATCGCAGAACGCGATGCTGCCGCCGCCGCAGCCGACGGTGTGCACATCGACGCTCGGCAGCGGCAACGGCAGGCCCGCGATCATTCCTTGGTCGGTCTGCACGCGGCCTTCCTCGACGAGGCAGACGTCGGTCGAGGTGCCGCCCATGTCGAACGCGGCGGCGCGCGGCAGTCGCATCGCTTCGCAGAGGCGCGTGGTCGCGAGCACGCCGCCGGCGGGGCCCGAGAACATCGCGCGCGCCGGGAACTCGCTCGCTTCGTCGCGCGGCAGGATCCCCGTGCTCGAACGGAAGAGCCGCAGCGAGCCGTTGCCGAGCCCGCGCTGCAGCCGCTCCGTGTAGGCGGAGACGAGCGGCGCGGTCGCCGCGTTGAGGATCGCCGCGGAGAACCGTTCGTATTCGCCGAGCCCGGGGAACAGTTCGGCGCTGCACGTGACGCGGACTCTCGGCATCGCGGCGCGGATCGCGCGCGCGAGCGTGCGTTCGTCCTGCGGCGCGGTGGGCGAGTGCAAGAGGCCGATCGCGACCGCTTCGGGCCGCAGCCGCCGCAACGCGCGCACGACGCGTTCGACTTCGCGCGCCACGAGCGGCTCGATCGCGCGGCCTGCTGCGTCGCGTCGGCATGCGACTTCGACGCGCAGTTCGCGCGGCACCGGCGGACACGGGCGGTCGGGTTCGAGCGCGTAGAGATCCGTGCGCTCCTGGCGGCCGATCTCGATCAGGTCGACGAACCCGCGGTTCGTGACGAACGCGGTGCGCGGCAGCTTGCCTTGCAGCACGGCGTTGAGGCCGACCGTGGTTCCGTGCACGACGTCGACTTCTTCGTCGGGCGAACGCCGCACCGCGGCGATGCCTTGGAGCACGGCGCGGCCCGGGTCGTCGGGCGTCGACGGCAGCTTGTGCACCAAAAGGCCGTCGCGGTCCCAACGCACGACGTCGGTGAACGTGCCGCCTGTGTCGATGCCGATCCGGACCGCCATGGTCGCGGCACGGTAGGAACGCGGCGGCCGAAGTCGAGGGCGCATCGCATTGCCCGTCGCCGGATCGCAGATGGCCGCGCGCGCGGCGCGCCGATTTCGCCGTTCCAGCCCGCACGGTCGTTGCCTAGCCTTTCCGCCCGATGTTGCTCGCCGCGTGTTGCCTCGGTGCGTTCCTCTTCGGCGCGGTGCCGTGGGCGTTGCTCGTGGTCCGCCTGTGCAAAGGCGTCGACCTGCGCACGATCGGCTCGGGCAACGTCGGCGCGACCAACGCGAGCCGCGCGTTCGCGACGAAGCGGAGCCGCCTGATCGCATTCCTCGCGATCTACCTGCTCGACGCGGGCAAGGGCTTCGCGCCCGCATTCTTCGGGCCCGGGATCGCCGGCGGCGACGCGGTCCTCGCCTCGGTGCTGCTCGGCGCGAGCGCGATCCTCGGCCACGTCTTCTGCCCGTTCCTCGGCTGGAAGGGCGGCAAGGGCGTCGCCACCGCGACGGGCGTGCTGCTCGCGCTCGACTGGCGGCTCGCGCTGCTGTCGATCGGCGTGTTCTTCGTCGTGCGGTTGCTGACCGGCCAGGTGTTCTTCGGCAGCCTCGCGCTCGGGCTCGCGCTCGCGATCGGTTCGGTTGCGATTGCGCCGGAGGAAGCGTTCGGCGCGCGACTGCCGGTCACTGTGCTGTGCTGCGCGATCGCTGCGTTCCTGTTCTGGACGCATCGCAGCAACCTCGCAAAGCACAAGGCGCAGAAGCAGAAGGCCGCGGAGGTCGCGCGATGAAGGTCGCGGTCCTCGGTTGCGGCGGCTTCGGCACCGCGCTCGCCGTCGCGCTCGCGCGCGCGGGCCGCGACGTCGCGATGTGGGGGCACGACGCCGAGAACACGATGCGTCTCGCAAAGACGCGCCACAACGAACGCTATCTCGAAGGCGTGCAGCTGCCGGACTCCGTGCGCGTGACGACGGATCCGCGCGCGGCGCTGCAAGGCGCGCAGTGCGCGCTCGTCGCGGTGCCGACGCAGCACGTTCGCTCCGCGCTGTCGCCGATGGCGCAGCAAGGCGCGTTGCCGCGCGGCCTGCCGCTCGTGTCGCTCGCGAAGGGCCTCGAGCAGAGCACGGGCCTGCGGCCGAGCGAAGTGATCGCGCAGGCAGCGGGTGACGCCGAGCGCGTCTACGTGCTGAGCGGGCCGAGCCACGCCGAAGAAGTCGCGCGTTCGATGCCGACGACCGTCGTGCTCGCGGGCCACGACCCGAATGCGCTGCAGGATCTGCAGGCGCTGCTGTCGACGCCGACGTTCCGCATCTACCGCAACGCCGACGTGGTCGGCGTCGAGCTGTGCGGCGCGCTCAAGAACGTGATGGCGCTCGCGGCCGGCATCGCCGACGGGCTCGGCTGCGGCGACAACACCAAGGCCGCGATCCTGTCGCGCGGCATCGTCGAGATGACGCGCTTCGGCAAAGCCTGCGGCGCGGACGAGCGGACGTTCCATGGCCTCGCTGGCGTCGGCGACCTCGCGGTCACCGCGTTCAGCCGCCACGGCCGCAACCGCGCGTTCGGCGAACGCATCGGCAAGGGCGAGACCGTGCAGCAAGCGCTCGCCGCGTCGCCGAAGGTCGCCGAAGGCGTGTGGACCTCGCGCGTCGTCGCCGAGCGCGCGCACGCGATGCAGGTCGAGATGCCGATCGCCGACGCGGTGAGCCGCGTGCTGTGGTTCGGACTGCCGCCGCAGCAGGCGGTGAAGGCGCTGATGGAACGCGACCCCAAGGCCGAGGCCTGATCCGCATGGCGCGCGCGTTCACGGGACCGTTGTGCAGGTTCTTCGCCGGCGACCGCGGCGAGGCGGTGACGTTCGTGCAAGGCGTCGAGGACTGGCGCGCAGACTTGCAGTCCGCGTTCGCGAAGGACCGCGTGCCGCAGTTCGCGTGGCAGGAAGATCCCGAGGCCAAGGCGTCGTGGTTCGACCTCGGCGACTCCGGCTGGATCGCGCTGCGGCTGTTCGCGTTCTACGCCGAGAAGAGCGACCTCGAACTGCCCGACACCGCGCCGGCGCTGATCGAACTCGACCGCGAATGGCGCGAGGCGGCGGACCAGAAGTTCGCGCGCAGCAAGTACGCGCACCTGCTGGCTGCGCGCATGTGGTTCCCGCAGGACTTCGCGTTCACGGCGCGCATCGCGTTGCCCGACGGCGACGCGACCGAGCTCGGCTCGCTCGCCGTGCTTCGCGACCAGCTGCGCTGGCTCAACGGGCGCACGTTCCAGGCCGATGAAGACCAGGTCGCAACGTGGTCCGCGCTCGACGCGCCGGCCGGCGGGCCGCTGATCCAGGCGGCGCAACGCGGGTATGCGGCGCTGTGGAATGCGGTCGAGGACGCGACCCTGCGGCGCGTGCCGTTGGTGGTGGTCGAGGCCTGAGGCTGGTTCGAGCGCTGCCGTTCGTCGCGAGGAAGTCGAACGAACGCCGGTCTTTGCGGTGGAGCCGCGGCGGTGCCGTTCGCTAGCCTGTGCGTCCCTCTCGTTTCTTCGCAGGAGCTTCGCTTGCACGACGCCGTCTCTCCGCGTTCGGGCTCGGGCCATCCGCCCGCCCTCTACATGCTGTTCTTTGCCGAGATGTGGGAGCGCTTCTGCTTCTACGGCATGCGCTCGCTGCTGACCCTCTACATGGTCAGCGAGGTCTTCAAGTACTCCGATGAGAAGGCCACTTCGGTCTACGGCAGCTACAACGCGCTGATCTACCTGACGCCGATCTTCGGCGGCCTGATCGCGGACCGGCTGCTCGGCTACCGCTGGGCGATCCTGCTGGGCGGCCTGTTGATGGCGATCGGCCAGTTCACGCTCGTCGTGCAGAAGGAGTTCTTCTTCTACGCGGGCATGGCGTTCATGGTCGTCGGCAACGGCTTGTTCAAGCCGAACATCTCGACGCTCGTCGGCCGCCTCTACGCGCCGGGCGATTCGCGCCGCGACGCAGGCTTCACGATCTTCTACATCGGCATCAACGTCGGCGCGTTCCTGTCGACGATGATCTGCGGCTACTTCGCGCAGACGAAGGACTGGACGATCGGCTTCGGCCTCGCCGGCGTCGGCATGCTGCTCGGGCTTGCGACATTCGGCGTCGGCCGCGCGAAGCTCGGCGGCCACGGCGAGCCGCCGAACCCGGCGACGTTCTCGGGCAACCTCACGAAGGTCGCGGTCGGCGCGCTCGCGTGCGTGCCTGGCGTCTACCTGCTGCTCAGCGAGGACAAGGCGGTCAAGATGCTGTTGATCGGCGCGATCGTCGTCGTGCTCGGCAGCTTGTTCGTGACGGCGTTGCGCGAGGAGAAGCAGCAGCGCGAGAAGATGTTCGTGCTGCTCGTGCTGTGGTTCTTCCACATGATGTTCTGGACGTTCTTCGAGCAGGCCGGCACCTCGCTGACGCTGTTCACGGACCGCAACATCGACCGCATGCTCGGCAGCTACGAGTTCCCGAGCGCGTGGGGCCAGTTCTTCAACCCGCTCTTCATCCTCGTCTTCGGCTCGCTGTTCACGCTGCTGTGGGTTCGCCTCGGCCGCGTCGGCAAGGACCCGTCGATCCCGACGAAGTTCGGCCTCGCGCTCGTGCAGCTCGGCGCCGGCTTCGGCGTGCTGGTCGTCGCCGCGCCCGCCGCGAAGGAGACCGGCCTCGTGCCGCTGCTGATCCTCGTCGTCTGCTACCTGCTGCACACGACGGGCGAACTGTGCATCTCGCCGGTCGGCCTCTCGGCCGTGACCAAGCTCGCGCCGCCGCGCATGACCGGCATGGTGATGGGCGCGTGGTTCTTGTCGATCGCGGCCGCGCACAAGGTGGCCGCGATGATCGCCGGCGAGACCGGCGCCGCAGGC
>CAZEQF010000101.1:0-11513 GCA_964514315.1 uncultured Singulisphaera sp.
CCCCGGTCGGCCGCGGCCCGTTCGAGCTCGCCGAAGCCGTCGTCGACCACCGCCGCGACGGCCACCCCCGCGTCGACCGCAGCCCGCACCCAGCGGTAGGCCTCCGGGGCGCCCGTGGCCACCGCGACCGCCGCGCTGCGGCATCGACTCACGCACCTTGTCGAGGACCTTCTGCGCCTCTTCGAGGTTGTTGGCGTCGAGTGCCGTCTTCAGCGCGTTGAAGTTCTCTTCCATCGTCTTCGCGCCGTCCGGGTTGGACTCCTTCATGCGCTCGATCATCGAGGACATGCGCTCCATGCCGCCCTTGAACTGCTCGAGCTCTTCCGGCGTCATCTCCGCGAGCTTCTTGCTGCCGAACATGCCGCCGCGCGCGCCGCGACCGCCGGGGCCGCCCTGGCCGGGCTCGCCGCCGCCTTGCTCCAGGCGCGCGATCTGACGCTGCAGACGCGTCGCCGCTTCTTCGTCGCCCGAGGCCTTCGCCTCTTCGAGTTGCTTCTTGAGGTCCGCGAGGCGCTGGGCGTTGTCGCCACCAGCCTGACCCGCGGGGCGCGTCGCCGGAGCGTCCGACTTCGGCGCGGCGGGCGCCGGAACGGCGACCTTGCCGAGCTGCTTCTCGTACTTGACCGCGAACGCCTTCGCCTCCTCCGTCTTGCCGGCGCGCGTCAGCAGCTCGAACTGGAACTGCGCGGCGCGGCCCACGAGCGGGTGCTCCGGCGCGGCCTGGAGGAACTTGTCGTAGAGGGTCATCGCCTCGGCGAAGTTGCGCTCGCCGTTCTGCAGCCAGTAGGCCTTGTAGAACAGCGCCTCGGAGGCAGCGGGATCCTGCGCGAGCAGGGGGAACGAGAGGGCGAACAGGGCAGCGGCGAATCGGATCTTCATCACGTCTCCAGGGAGGTCGTTGGCAGTGAGGCCGGAAGGTTAGGCGGACGGCAACGGAGACCCCAGGGATCGCCCACGTAAAGGATTGGTCTCCCCCGCTGTGCGTCTCCCTGGCATGGACCCAATTCCAACCACCGCACCGCCATTCCCCGCCCCCGAGCCGCCGCCGTTCGCCCCCCGGAAACCGGAGGGGCCGTGGCCGGACCCCATGCCCGAGTTCCCGACCGACCCGCCGCCGGTGTGAACGCGCACAGCGAGAGTGCCTCGCCGCCGCTCGCCGGACCGGATCGGCCGCAGCCAGGGCCCAGGTCTGCAGGGGCGCCGGTCTCCAGGGGCTATGGGCTGCTGGCCCCGCTCATCTGGCGTCGGGGCCTGCCCCGACGCCGCGCGTCAGTTCACGATCAGCGTCGCGGCGATGTTCGAGCTGCTGATGCCCGCGAGCGCCGGAACGATGTCGAGTTCGACGACCTGCGAGTAGATGCGCAGGCCGCTGAGCTGGTTCGCGGGGACGACCGCCGTGAACGAGCCCGTCCCGGTGAACGGCGACAGCAGGCCGGAGGCCAGGATCGTCGGGTTGTCGATCACGGAGAGACCCAGCAAGGGCGTCGTCGTGTTCGTCGAACCGATGACGAGCACCCAGAGGCTGTTGCGCGTGCCGCCGAAGTTCCAGACCAGCGGGCTGCCGCCGATCACGCCGCCGTTCACGAGCATCGCCGTCGGCGACGTGTCGACGACCTGCAGCGTGGCGACGTTGCTCGCGCCCGCGTTGTTCACGGTCTGCACCGTGACGGGGCCGATCGCCGTGCCCACCGGCGGGTTGAAGCGCAGCGTCGCGTCGTCGGGCGTCGTGAACACGCTCGTGAGCGGCACGCCGCCGAGCAGCACCTGCGTGGTGCCCAAGAAGCCCTGCCCCGTCAGCGTCACCGTGCCGGGCTGGAACGACTTCACGCTCGTCGGCGACACCGTCGCGATCTGCGGCTGGATCGCCTGGATCGCGAGGCAGCTGAGCGAGCCGGAGAAGCCCGTGATCTGGTTGCGCTCGCTCTGGCTGAACGTCGTCTGCACGTTCGCGCAGCCGCCGACGCCCGAGCACATGATGTAGCACGGCGGCACTGCGTCGCAGTGCTGCGCGCTGAAGTTGTGGCCGATCTCGTGCGCGGTCACCGCGACGCGGCGCGTGAAGTTGTTGGTGTAGCGCGACTGCGAGACGCCGTAGGAGGCTCCGAGGTTGCAGATCGCGGACACGTAGGCGATGCCGATCGCGCCGCCGCTGGCCTGGCCCATGTTGCGGCCCGTGAACAAGTGCGCGACGTCGCGCTGCACGTTCTGGCGGTTCGCGTTCCAGTAGGCCTGGAACTCGCCGAGCAGGTTGCCGGCGATGCTCGTCGTGTAGGGATTCGTGGCCGCTGCCGTGTTCACGAGGATCTGCGTCACCGAGAACGTGATCTGCACGTCCGCCTGGTAGATCGCGTCCATCGCGTTGATGACGCCGGTGATGTCCGTCTGCGTCGCTGCCGCGTTGCTGCCGTTGAGCTGGAAGTACTGGTAGTCCGCTTCGCAGGCGATCTCGCAGATGCGGTTCACGTCCGGCGAACCGGGATCCGGCACGGGGCTGGTGATCCCGCCTTGCACGCCACAGGTCCACGGCAGGTTCTGGTTGTCCGAAGTGCGGTAGACGATGTGCAGCGCCTCCGCGGCATTCGGCTGCGCCTCGCGCACGGGCTGCAGCGCCCATTCGTCGCCGTTGGACGAGTGCACGATCGCCTGCACTGCGCCGCCCACCACCGTCGCCGCGACCCAGCTGCCCTGGTCCTCGAGCACGACGCCGCGGTAGGTCACGTTCGCGGGCCGCGGCAACGGGCGCACGCCGTTGTCGTCGCGGACGAGGAACTGGAAGCCCGGGGCGCGCACGTCGTGCGGCTGCAGCGCGATGCGCCGCGTCTGTCCGCCGAATTCGACCTCGACGAGCATGTCGCCGTTGCCTGCCCGGACCGGGTCGACGTGCTGCACGGTCGCAGCCACGACGTGGAACGCGGAGCACAGCGCAGGCGGAGCCGGATACGGCCGGCTCACGGCGTCCTGCGCGACTGCGGCCGCGCAGAACAAGGCGGCGCCCACGAGCGAACGGAACGCGGCATGGCCCGCGCGGAGGGAGATGGTCATGGGAGAGCTACGGAAGCAGGGACAGGCGTTGCCCATGCTACACGCGAGGACAGGCGAGGAAACCGCCCCGCCGCCGCAGCTCGCACCGACGGCGCCCGCGGAGCGGGCTGCCGCCGATGCCATGGCGCGACCGGTTCTTCAGCGCGCGGCGCGCGCGCGTTCGCGCAGACGGTCGGCGACCATCTGGCCGAGCTCGCTGCAACGATGCTCGCCGGCCTTGAGGCTGCGGATCTTGCCCGTCTGGATCAGCTCGGCGACCGTGCCTTCGACCTCGGCCGACGCCTTCGTCTCGCCGATGTGCTCGAGCAACATCGACAGCGCGAGGATCGTCGCGAGCGGGCTCGCCTTGTCGGTGCCCTTGTACTTCGGCGCGCTGCCGTGGATGCCTTCGAACATCGAGACCTTGCCGGGGTGGATGTTGCCCGACGCGGCGATGCCCATGCCGCCGATCAGCATCGCGCCGAGGTCCGTGATGATGTCGCCGAACAAGTTCGTCGTGACCGACACATCGAACCACTCGGGGTTCTTGATCATCCACATGCACGCCGCGTCGATGTAGGCGTGGTCCGTGGCGATGCCCGGATACTCCTTGCTGACTTCGGCGAACGTGCGCGTCCACAGATCCTGCGCACGCACCGCGTTGGCCTTGTCGATCAACGTGACCTGCGGCTTGTCCTTGCCGGGCTTCGGGCCGCGCTTCTTCGCGAGCTCGAACGCGTAGCGGATGATGCGCTCGGTGCAGCGGCGCGTGTAGACCATCTCCTGCAGCGCGATCTCGTGCTCCGTGCCCTTCTTCGTGTAGCCGAAGATGCCGGCGTATGCGTCCTCGGTGTTCTCGCGGCAGAACACCATGTCGATGTCCTTCGTCGTCTTGCCCTTCAGCGGGCACAGCGAGTCGTGGTAGAGCTTGACCGGGCGCAGGTTGACGTAGAGGTCGAGCTTGTGGCGCATGCCCGCGATGATCGCGAACTCGAGCTTGCCGACTTCGATGCGCGGATCGCCGATCGCGCCGAACAGCACCGCGTGCATGTTGCGGATGCGATCGAACGCCGCGTCCGGCATCGTCTCGCCGGTCGCGAGGAAGTGGTCGGCGCCGTAGGGCATCCGCTCGCGCTTCGTCTGGAATCCGTAGATTTCCTGCGCGGCGTCGAGGACGCGCAGCGCGGCGGTGACGACTTCCTCGCCGATGCCGTCGCCGGGGAGGACGCCGATGTCGTAGACCTTGCTCATCGTGATGTTGCGGGCAAAAGGACCGCGCGCCGGAGGGTCTGGGGCGCAGTCGGGGGCGAAGAGTATGGCGACCGGCCCGGTGACGCGAAAGGGCGGAACGAGCCCGAGCCGCCATGAGATGTTGGAGCGTTGCCGCCCGCGCGGATACGAACGCGGATCTCCCCCCACGCAGAAGCATGGCTCGCATCCACGGCATCCTCGTCCTCGCCGCCATCGCCGGCGGCACCGCACTCTGGTTCGCCGCAATCGAAGGCGACGGCGTGGCGCCACCGCTGCCGACTTCGTCGGAACAGCCGGCGGACGCGACGCCGGCGCAGCGTCCCGACACGGCCTCGGCCCGCGCGCGCGTGGAGGATCCGAAGAGCGAGCCGGATGCCGCGAATGCGACTCCCGCCGTCGCGCCGCAGCCGATCGCGCAGAACGAACCAGCCGACGTTGCACCCGATGCGCCCGTGACGCTCCTCGTGCGCAGCGTCACCGACCGACGCGAGCTCGCGCGGTTCTCGTGGCGCTTCCAGGCCTACGGCGGCGCGGGCGCGAAGGGCGACGGCGAGAGCGGCCGCGCGGACCTGCCGCTGCCGCGCGGCGTGCGCGGGCAGCTCTACGTCGAAGCCGAAGGCAAGCAGCCGCAGGCAGTCGAAGTCGATGTCCCCCAACCGAACCGCCCCGCGACGCAGATCGAGCTGTTCCTCGCCGACGCCGCAGTGCTCGCACGTGTGACGCTGCAGATGCGCGACGAGCAACAGCAGATCGTGCCGCGCGCACGCCTCGACCTTTGGCAACTCAATGCGGCGACAGCGGCGTTGCCCCTGGGCGAGGATCCCTCGTTCCTGCCGCTCTGGAAGCGCATCGGCGAAGACGTCGGCGGCGCACTCACGCTGCCGGAGATCCCGCCCGGCTACTACGCATTGCGCGCGCAACCCGTCGACGAGAACGGTTGGGCACTGCCGCTGTTGCCGCAGCGCTTCCGCTTCACGTTCCGCGGCGGCGAAGCGGTGCCGCTCACCGCAACCTTTGCCAAGGGCATCGTGCTCGCGATCGAATGCGCCGACGACGGCGGCGAGCCGATGCAGTTCGACGTGACGACGCGACTCGCATCCGGCGGCGACCCGATCCCCGTGCAGTGGCAGAGCCTCAGCAAGGACAACCGCACGGCGAACGGCCGCGACGTGGCGTTGCTGCCGGGCCGCGCGCAGTGCGCAATCGCGTTGCCGATCGGCAACTACGCGGTCGAAGTGCGACGCGGCGAGACGTTGCTGCAGACGCAACAAACCGGGCCGACGACGTTCCGCGTGCTCGCAGTGCCGCGCTGAACGAAGGCGTCGACGCGCGACAGCCTCGAATCGAGGCAACGGTGCCTCATTGCTTCGCCGACGATCCGTTCCGTCGACGCGCGACTCAGTCGACGTGGTCGACGTGCGGTTCGGCGCGCTCCTCGTGTGCGGCGCCGAGGCCCGCGAGGTAGTAGACGAGCGCTGCGCCGCCGAGCGAGTTGAGCAACGCGAACGGCGCTGCGGACAGTTCGCCGATGCGCGGCAGCAGCGCAACCGCGGCGTAGGCCGACACGGCGGAGATCGCGCAAGCGCGGCGCGTGTGCGGCACGATCTGCCACAGCAACCCCGTCACGCAGCCCGCCATCGCCATGCGCACGAAGCCCATCAGGCCTTCGGTCAGCATGAGCGGCAGCGCCGCGACGAAGAACACGACGTATGCGACCCAGAAGCGCTCCAGCATGCGCTGGCTGCGCGGCGCGTGCTGCGCAGCCGCCAACGACGCAGCGTCGCGGTCCTGTTGCCACGCGCGCGACAACCGCAGTTGTTCGACGACGGGCATCGCAAGGAACCACGGTTCGCGCGCGCGCGGATCGAGGCCGGACTCGGCCGGCGCCGGCGCGAGGAAGAACGCGCGCGACGCGGGCTGCGCCTTCTCGACGGGCTTCTGGGCTTGCGGCTCGGCCTGCTTCGTGAGCGGCTTGCGCGCGGACACCGGAGTCGTCGCCATCAGCGCCGCCGGCATCGGCCGCATCGCGTCGCCGGGCCGAGCCATCGCGCCGAGCACGTCCGGTTGCTGCGACCTCGATGCCGTCGGCCGTGACTCGCGCCGCGGCGACGACACTTGCGAAGCGCTCGGCGCCATCGGCGCATTCACGACCGCAACCGCAGTGGTCGCAGCCGCTGCTTCCAAACGCGCGAGCTGCGGCGCAGCGAGCACGGGAAGGCTCGGCGCAACGGGCGCGGGCACGGCCGAAGGCGCGCTCGCAGCGGGCCGCGCGCCTTGCTGCGCATTCACGCCACGCTTGCCGAAGGCCGGCATCGAACTGCGCACGACGGCGAACGCGTCCTCGGGCGGCGCCGGCCGCGGCTCCGCCGCGCGCAAGAACTTCTGGGCTTCGCCCGGATGCAGCCCGGTCTCTTCTGCGGGCAACGGATCCCAGTCGCTCAGGTCGCGCGTCATGACGTCCCCTTGGTTCGACACGGCACGCGCGCGGCTGGAACCATGGCGTCCCGCTCCGGGACGGCGGGGCTCCTCGACGGACGCGACCGGGCTATCGTGGCCGCATGCAGTTCTTGCCCAATGCACGGCCGCCGGAAGACCGCGGGCACCGCGGAGGCCGCGGGCTCTCGCGTTGGCTGCTCGCATGTTGCGCGTCCGGCGTCGTCGCGACTGCGTTCCCCTGGTCCTACGTCGAGGCCACCCATCTGTTCGGCGAGATCGCGGGACCGATCGCGGCGCGCACGAATCCCGGCTTCACGTGCGTGACGACGTGCCTGCTCACCGGGCTGCTCGCGATGGCCGAAGGCCGCTCGCGCAGCGCGCGCGAATCGGTGCGCACCGCGTGCCTGTTCCTCATGGGCGCTGCGGCGTTCGTGATGGCAGCGCACCTCGTGCAGGGACCGAGCGAGTTGTTCGGCGTCGCAGCGACGCATTCGGCGTGGTGCTTCCTCGCGGCGGTCGCGGTCGCGGGCGGCTTCGCAGTCAGCAAGCTGCGGATGCCGAAGGACCCGCGCGTCAGCGGCGGCGCCGCATGAACTCGAACACGCAGAGGCCGAGCAGCAGCGCGCCGACGTCGATCGCGACGGCCTCGGGATTGTCCGCGACGTAGCCCGAGACGAGGAACACGCCGATCGCGACTTGCAGCAGCACGACGAGCGGCGCGAACGGCACGCGGAACGGCCGCGGCCGTTCCGGCGCGCGACGGCGCTGCACGAGCAACCCGATCGCGACGAGCGCGACCGTCGCGGAGATGATCGGGATCGTGATCGACAGCAGGAGATCGAACGTGCCCGTCGCGACGTAGAACAACGCCATCGCGAGCACGAGCAACACGGCTTGCGGCGGCGCGCCGGACTCGGTCATGCGGCCCAACGACGCGGGCGCGATGCCGTCCTCGGCGAGCACGCGCGCGATGCGCGGCCCGGTGAGGAAGTAGGAGTTGGCGGCGCCGAGCAGGATCACCATCGCGACGACCGCGAGCAGCGACGCGCCGTCTGCGCCGAACGCGCGCTGCGCGACGTCGAGCGCCGCGAACTTCGAGTTCGCGAGTCCGTCTGCGCCGAGCACGTGCACGAACGTCGCGTTCGCGGCGACGTAGAGGCCGGTGATCGTGAGCAGCGACACGAACAACGCGCGCGGCAACGCCTTGCCCGGGTTCTCGGTCTCCCCCGCCATGTAGACGGCGTCGGCATAGCCGTCGTAGCTGAACAGCACGTTCTTCATCGCTGCGCCGACTGCGGCGAGCAACGCCAATGCCTCGGTCGGCATGCGCGCAGCGCGTTCGCTTGCCACGGCAGCGACGGGCGCCGGCGCGACGACGAGCGCTGCGACGCAGACGAACAGCAGCAGCGACACCTTCGCGAAGAACAGCGTGATCTCCGCGCGCGATCCGAGCTTGAGGCCGCGCAAGTTGAGCAACGCGAGCAGCACGACCATCGCACCGCCGACGAGCTTGCCTTCGCCGGTCGAGCCGCCGCGTTCCAGCGCCTCGGCGCCGCGCACCGCGAGTTCGCCGAACGCGACCGCGACGGTCGCGAGCGACGCGGGCCACGTGATCAGCAACATCGACCAGCCGCACAAGAACGCGACGCGCGGGCCGAACGACAGCTGCAGGTAGGCGACGAGGCCGCCGACGCGCGGCACCGACGACGCCATCTCCGCGAGGATCAGCGAGTCGAGCGCGGCGACCACCGCGCCGAACAGCCACACGCCGACGATCCACTTCGCGTCGGGCAGCGCCTGCGCGACCTCGCCCGGCGTGCGCAGGATCCCCGAGCCCACCGCCATGCCGACGCACACGGCGACGCCGGCGAGCGGACCGAGGATGCGGCGGAGGTTCCCGAGCGGATTGCTCGCATGCCCCTCCGCCACCCGGGTCGCAGGTCCTCGGGGCCGCCGACGTAGCCGAGGAACGCGCTCGACGCGACGACCATCGGGCTCGCGAGGTAGACCTGCCCTGGGCCCGAGCGGCCCGGGAAGTTGCGGTTGATCGCCGACACGGTGACTTCGTCCGCCGTGAACGACACGCCGGGGCCCGCCTTGATGCACGCGCCGCACGACGGGTCGATCAGTTCGACGCCCGCGCGTTCGAACAAGTCGATGTAGCCCATCTTCTCGGCGTAGGCGCGGATGCGCTGGCTGCCGAACTGGATGAAGAGCTTCACGCCCGCGAGCGAGCGGCCCTTCTGCACGGCCTTGCGCACGACCTCGGCGTACATGTCCATGTCCGCCTTCTTGCCGCCCGTGCACGAGCCGCCGTAGGCGATGTGGACCTTGACCTTGCCGTGCTTCTCGCGGAGCTGTGTCAGTGCGATGCCATTGCGCGGATCGCCAGGCGTCGCGACGGTCGGCACGAGCTGCGACAGGTCGATGTCGAACGTCTTGCAGTACTCGGCGCCGGCGTCGGCCTTCACGATCTGCGCGCGCAGCTTCTGCTTGTCGGTGCCGCGCTGCGTGGCGATGTAGTCCACCACCACTTCGTCGGCCTCGATGATGCCGGTGAAGCCGCCGGCCTCGACGGCCATGTTCGTCAGCGTCGCGCGTTCGTCGAGCGACATCGCGGTGACCGCGGGGCCCGCGAACTCGAGCACCTTGCCGATGCCCGCGCCGGTCTTGAAGAACTCGTCGCTGAGCAGGTGCAGCATGAGGTCCTTGGCGCAGACGCCGTCCTTCATGCTGCCCGTGAGGTTCACGCGCACGGACTCCGGCACCTTCACGCGGACGTCCTTCGTGAACCAGCTGTTCGCCATGTCGGTCGAGCCGACGCCGAACGCGAAGCAGCCGATCGCGCCCGCCATGCACGTGTGGCTGTCGGTGCCGATCACGAGCTGGCCCGGCTCGGCGATGTCCTCGATGACGATGTTGTGGCAGATGCCTTCGCTGCCGACGAGCTGCCCGTTGCGGTGCACTTCGCCGTAGAGCTTGACGCCCTGCTTCTTCGTGAACGTCTCCTGCACGGTCGCGAGCGACGCGGCCTGCTCCTTGAGGCCCATCTTCACGTGCGCCTCGGGCATGATGCGGTCGAGGAACGTGAGGTGGTCGCGGAACGCGAACACGCTCGCCGGGTCGGTGATCTTCGCGCCTTCGCCAAGGCCCATGCGGAACAGCGCCTCCGCCATCGGCGTGACGTATTCGTGGCTGAAGCGAACGTCCGTGCGCACGAACAGCGCACGCCGAGGCGGCCCGTCTTCGCGTCCGCGATCGCGCGCTGCGCGATGATCTTCTCGCACAGCGTCATCTTCCGCTGCGCGGTCGTCACCGGCGGCGGGACCGTCTCGCCCTGCAGGCGCGCCTGGTTGTAGGCGAACAGTCCGCCGTGGCGGACGATCTCGGCGGCGATCGCGTCGAGGCCCTTCGTGAACTCCTCGATCGAGATCGACTCGCCTGCAGGCAGGCGCGGGATCAACGAGAAGTCCGTCGACGTGAGCAGCCCGATGTTCTGGCAGTTCTGGCCGTAGATCTTCTCGATGTTCTTCGCGATGACGACCTGCACGCCGGCCTTCAGCTCGCTGTAGGGCGCGGTCTCGCGCGAGCTGCCGCAGCCCTTCGACACGCCGCTTACGACGACGCCGAAGCCGCCGTTCTTGATCGCGTCCTGCTTCACCACGCCGCCGCGAAGGCCCACGAGGCAATACCGCGCGAGCGTCTCGTCGTAGTAGTAGCAGACCCAGCCCGGCGTCAGCTCGTCGGTGCTGATGTTGTCGACGAGCTTGCGGTTCTGGTCGAACGGCAGGTTCTGGCCTTGGTAGAGCTGCGCTTCGAGTTGCGCCTTGTCCTCGGTGAGGTAGAGGACGCGGCCTTGCAGCTGGACGTGGGTGCGCTTCTTGGTGTTCGTCATCGTCGTCTCGCTTCTGCGGGCGTGTTCTTCAGATGCGCTCCAGGATCATCGCGATGCCCTGGCCGCCGCCGATGCACGCGGACGCGCAACCGAGCGACTTGCCGGACTGCTCCATCTCGCGCACGAGCGTGAGCAGGAGGCGCGTGCCCGTCGCGCCGAGCGGATGGCCGAGCGCGATCGCGCCGCCGTTCACGTTGCACTTGTTGCGGTCGAGGCCGAGTTCCTTCTCGCAGCCGAGATACTGCGCCGAGAACGCTTCGTTGATCTCGACGAGGTCGAGGTCGCCCACCTTGAGCTTCGCCTTCTCGCACGCGACTTGGATCGCGGGCACCGGGCCGAGGCCCATCACCTCCGGCGGCACGCCGGCGAGGCCCCACGAACGGATGCGCGCCTTCGGCTTCAGGCCGAGCTCCTTCGCGCGCGCGGCCGTCGTGACGACGAGCATCGCGGCGCCGTCGCCGATGCCCGACGCGTTGCCGGCGGTGACGGTGCCGTCCTTGCCGAACGCCGCGCGCAACGCACGCAGGCCTTCGATCGTCGTCTCGGGCTTGATGTGGTCGTCGGTCGAGACCACCACTTCCTTCTTGCCCGCCATCACTGTGAGCGGCGCGATCTCGGCCGCGAACTTGCCGGCCTTCACCGCTGCGGCGCCGAGCATGTGGCTGCGCAGCGCGTATTCGTCCTGTTCCTCGCGCGAGATCGCGCACTTCTTGGCGACGTTCTCGGCCGTCTGGGCCATGAAGAACTTGCAGAAGGGGTCGTAGAGCGCCTGGAACAGCAGGTCCTCGATCTGCGGCGACTGGCCGAAGCGGAACCCTTCGCGGCCGCCGCGGATCACGTGCGGCACCTGACTCATGTTCTCCATGCCGCCCGCGAGGCACAGCTTGGCCTCACCCGTCAGGATCGCGTG
>CAZEQF010000102.1:0-11503 GCA_964514315.1 uncultured Singulisphaera sp.
CTCAGCAAGAAGCTCGGCCATCACCTCGGCCGAATCGTGCGCACCAGCCCGGGCGACTCGGTGGTCCTGTTCGACGGCGCCGGCAACGAGGTCGCAGCCACGATCCGCGAGGTCCACAGCCGCGAAGTGCTCGTCGACGTGCTGTTGCCGATCGAGGCTCCTGCCGGCCGGTCGCCGCGCCTTCACCTGGAGGTCGCGTGCGCCCTGCCGCGCAGCGCGCGCGCGGATTGGCTGTTCGAGCACGGCACCGAGGCGGGCGTGTCCACGTTCCGTCCGCTGCTGACCGAACGCACCAACCGCCGACACGAAGATCGCGCGCATTGGGACCGGGTGCTGATCGAGGCGTGTTCGCAGTGCGATCGCGCGATCCTGCCGACCGTCGCCGCCACGACCACGCTGGCCGAGTTGTGCGCCGCTCCGCGCATCGCGGAGCGCTACGTCGCGACGGCGGCGGCGATCGAGTTGTCCGCAGCCGTGTCGTCGGAATGCTTGTTGGTGGTAGGGCCCGAAGGCGGCTTCAGCGAACGCGAGGTCGCGATGCTGGTCGCGAGCGGGTTTGTTCCGCGCAGCCTCGGGCCGTTGACCTTGCGCACCGAGACCGCCGTCGTGGCCGGAGCCACGCGCCTGCTGCAGGCGAAGGCGTAGCCGCGCACGCATGCGGCAGTTCACGCGTTGCGTCGGCGTGTTCGTCGCCGTTGCGTTCCTTGCGGCAGAACGCACGTTGCGCAGCGGCGCCCGCGACGCGCGCAGCGCTTCGCCGATGGCATCGCCCGGCTCGCTTGCCAACGCACGCAGTCGGGCCATGATGGCCGCGTGCACGACGCGGTGATCGTCCTCAAATTCGGCGGCTCGGTGCTGCGCGACCGCGCGGCGTTGGCGGACGTCGTGCGTGAGATCCGGCGCTTTGCGTGCGGTTCCGTGCGCGTGGTGGCGGTGGTCAGCGCACTGCGCGGCCGCACCGACGAACTGTTCGCCGAGTGCCGCGCGCAGAGCCCTTCGCTGTCGCCGCACGCAGTCGCTGCGCGCGTCGCTTCGGGCGAACGCGAATGCGCGGCGCTGTTGCTCGCGGAGGCGCGGCGCAGCGGCCTCGCGGCGGAGCTGCTCGATCCCGTGGCGCTGGAGCTCGTCGCGCACGGCGATCCGCTCGATGCGGACCCTGTCGGCGTTGCGACGTCGCGACTGCAGGCTGCGACGTCGCGCCATGAAGTCGTGGTGGTTCCCGGGTTCGTCGCGGTCGACGGTTCCGGCGAGCCCGTGTTGTTCGGCCGCGGCGGCTCGGACCTCACGGCCCTGTTCCTCGCGCGCGCGCTGTCGGCGCGCTGCCGGCTCGTGAAGGACGTCGACGGACTGCACGCTGCCGATCCATCGGCGGTGCGGTCCGCGGTGCGCGTGCGCAGCGCTTCGTTCGAGGAGCTCGCGCGCACTGGCGGCCGGCTCGTGCAAGAGAAGGCCATCGCGTTCGCGAAGGCGCACGGCATGTCGTTCGAGATCGCCGCGCTCGGCAGCGACGAGCCGACGGTCGTCGCAGCGGACTCGCGAGGTTTCGCGCATGGCTGAGGTTCGTGTCGTGGTCGTCGGTTCGCGCGGCATGGTGGGCGTGACGCTGCTCGAGGTGCTCGCCGAACGCGGCGTGCGCGACGTCGTCGCGTGCAGCCAGCCCGCTGACTACTCGCCGTCATCGGGCGACGTGGCGTTCCTCGCCGTGTCCGCAGACGCCTCGCGCGCGATCGTCGCGGAGGCCCTCGCATGCGGCGCGCGCATCGTCGACTGCAGCGCCGCGTTCCGCGACGACCCCGCGGTGCCGCTCGTGGTGCCCGAGGTCAACGCGCACGAACTCCGCCGCGATGCGGCGACGCGGCTCGTCGCGTCGCCGAACTGCTCGGCCACGATGCTCGTCACAGGCCTCGAGCCGCTGCGCGCGGCGTTCGGCCTCAGCCACGTGTTCGTCGCGACCTACCAGGCTGTGTCCGGCGCAGGTCGAGCTGCGGTCGAGGAGCTCGAGTCCGAGACGCGGCGCGTCCTCGACGGGCAATCACCGTCGCCGCGCGTGTTCCCGCAGAGTTGCGCATTCAACGTCTTTCCGCACGAGTCGCTGATCGACGCAGAGACGTCGTGCAACGAGGAAGAGCAGAAGCTCGTCGCCGAGTCGCGGCGCATGTGGGGCATGCCCGATCTCGCGATCGACGCATCGTGCGCGCGCGTGCCGGTGCGACGCGCGCACTGCCAGGCCGTGACGGTGACGATCGCGCGTCCGGCGACACTCGTGGAGATTCGCGCTGCGCTCGCGCACGCAGCTGGCGTCGAATTGCTGCCCGACGACGGCGCGCACGTCGCTTCGGCACAGGTCGCCACGGGCCGCGACGCGGTGTTCGTGTCGCGCGTGCGATGGGCGCAGAGCGAACTCGACAAGCCGGAGCCGCACCGCCGTCGCGTGTCGTTGTGGATCGCCTGCGACCAGCTGCGCAAAGGCGCCGCGACGAACGCGGTCCAGGTCGCGCAGCAACTCGGCTGGCTGCCTGCCTGACGCGCGTCGTCCCGTCGTCCGTGCGCACGCCTGCCGATGACAGGCCGCGCGCGGGCGGCGATCACTCCGTGCGAACGCTGCGGCTCACTTCTGCCGCAGCGAGATCGCGTCGATCACCCGTTTGGGGTCGGGCCACTCGCGGCCGCTCTTCTGGGCGACCACTGCGCCGTCGCAGCGCACCGTGAATTCGCCGATGTTGCCGGCGACGAGCTTGGCCCTGAGGCCGAGTTCTTCCTGGATCTGGGCTGCGAGACCCGCAGCCCGAGGCCGATAGCCTCAAGAAGTGCAGTGGTGGATCGTGATTTCCATGGGATGTCCTGTCGGTTGCGCAGGTTCGCGCTGCCGCCATGATCGGATGCATGCAGACGCGATCCGTAGGCGAGGCTGACGCCGGAATGCGGCTCGACCGCTACCTGCGCAAGGTGCTCGCAACGACTCCGCTGTCGGCGATCTTTCGTCATTTGCGGAACGGCGCGGTGCGGGTGGACGGCAAGAAGGCCAAGCCGGAGCTGCGGCTCGAGGCCGGCATGACGATCTCGTTCTCGCTGCCGGAAGCCGATCTTGCCGGACTCCGCGAAGGCCCGGCCGATCGCGCGTCGCATGGCGCATCGCGAACGCACCCGGCCGCCAGTCGCCGTGCCGAGCCCGCGCGCCAAGCGCGCGGTCGCGCGCTGCGGCCTGTGGTGGTCTATCGCGACGACGACGTGCTCGTCGTCGACAAGCCTGCAGGCATGGCGTCGCAGCCGGGCACGGCGGTGTCGGGCGAGGACCTGTGCGCGTGGCTCGACGAGAACGAACGCGAGCTGCGCACCGCGACGTTCACGCCAGCTCCTGCGCACCGCATCGACCGCGGCACTTCGGGCCTCGTCGCGATCGGGCTCTCGCCAGCGGGACTGCGCGGCCTCGCCGCCGCGTTCCGCGAAGGCACGGCGCACAAGGTCTACCTCGCCGTCGTGCACGGCGCGCCGCGGCCCGCGAACGGGACGATCGATGCGCCGCTCGAGCAGATCACGTCGTCGCGCAAGGACGGCCCCAAGGTGCGCGTGTCGTCACGCGGGCAAGAGGCTCGCACCGACTACGAGACGGTCGCGGTGCGCGGCGATCGCGCGCTGTTGCGCGTGGTGTTGCACACCGGACGCATGCACCAGATCCGCGCGCACCTCGCGCATCTCGGGCATCCCATCGTCGGCGACATCCGCTACGGCTCGACGGTGCGCATGGGCACAGCGTTCTTGCTGCACGCGCACGAGCTGCGGGTTCCGCATCCGACTCGCGGCGACGTGCTCGCGGTGCGCTGTGATCCGCCCGCCGTGTTCGGCGCGGCGGATCGTTGACGCGCGCCGTGTTGGCGCAGCGTGCTTCGTGGATCAGAGGCCGGCCGTGTGCTGCAGGCCGTTGCTCGCGATCACGCCGAAGTTGTTGAGCGAGGAGAACGCTGCGGCTTGCGAGTAGAGGTGCACGCCGCCGAACGCCGGGTCGTAGGGGACCTGGATGTTCCACTGGTAGGGGCCACCCGGCTGGAACATCAGGAAGGCCACGTAGTCGAGCGACGCATACTGCGTGCAACCGGGCATGCCCACGAAGTCGAGCGGGATGCCTGGGTTGCTCACGCCGAACCACAGGAACCCGCCGAAGGCCTGCGGATCCGGCAGCGAGGCGCGCAGCGACCATTGGCGGCCGATGCCGAGCGGCGTCGACGTGTGCTGCATCGCCGTGACGCCGGTGATGCCGCGCGAGATCGGTTGGGCGAGCCCGTTGATCGCGAGGTCCTCGCTGCCGACGTCCACTGCGTCCATGCCGGCGGTGATGCCGACGAGCGGGGCGCGTGTGGCGCTGCCGTGGAACTCGAGGTAGCTCAGCACGATGTTGCCGTTCTGCTTGAGCCTCGCCTGGAAGGTGTGGCTGCCGCCTTGCCCGTAGATGCCGAGCTTGAACCACGTCGCCTGGCAGTAGCCCGCGTCGTTGTTCTCCCACCAGATCGGCGAGCTGCCCGTGTTGGCGACGAGGTCCATCCACGCGGCCGCGATGCGCGCGCCGTAGGCGTGGAACGTCTGGGCCTTCGGCATGAAGGACATCGGGCCTTCCGGCAACCAGATGTAGCCGTTGGAGCTGACCTGCACGTGCGAGACGGCGGGCATGGCGCCGAGCGAGAACGATCCCATCGCGCCGAGCGAGACGGTGGTCTGCGTGTCGTCGCCGACGCCTTGCAGCGCGGTGCCGTTCGTGCGGAAGTCCGGGTCGAAGCCGGGGCCGGGGACGATCGTGTAGGTCGCGCCCGTCTTCACGAACTCGAGGCTCGTGTGCTCGAGGTCGAAGGCGTGGCTCGTGCCGTTGCCAGAGAACAACTCGTAGATCGAGCCGTTGTGCGACGGCGTGGGGCAGCCGGTGCCGATCGTGACAGGCCTGCCGGCGAGCGGCGGCACGAGGATCGGTTCGGCGCAGGCCGTGAGATCCTGGCGCGCGAGCGCGAAGTTGTTGCCTTGCGGCGTGAACACCACCGCGCCGCCCGCGAGGTCGAGCGCATTCGTGGTCGTGAAGCTCTCGTAGGCAGCGCCGGCGAGTGCGCTCGGCGCCGTCGCGAAGTCCTTCAGCGTGGCGACCGCGCCGTGGCCGGCCGAGACGCCGAAGAGCGCTTCGCCAGTCGACTGCAGCGTCGTCCTCGCGTCGAGGTGCAGCGCGATGCGGCCGCTTGGTTCGAGCGTGATCTCGCCGTGCAGCAGGCCCGTGCCCGTGCCGGCTTGCGGCACATTGCGGAAGACGATCGACGCTTGCTGCGCGTTGGCGAGGAAGAACACGCCGTTGCCCGCGGTTGCGCGGTGCGCGGCCCAGTCGTCCCACAGCAGCGCGATCGTCGGGTGCGGGTCGTTGCGCAGCTCGGCCGCGGTCGGCGTCGGGTCCGCAGGATTGCCGAGCGAAGCGTCGCCGAGGCGCACGGCGCCATTGCTGTCGATCGTGATGCGATCATAGGTCGTCCCCTGGAACGGGAACGCGAAGGGCAGCACGACGACGCGGAGCGAATCATCGCCCATCGCGAGTTGGGTGCCTGGAGCGGCGTTGTCGAGCGACAGGCACTGGCCGAAGGCCGGAGCCGTGAGCAGACCGAGCAGAGATAAACGCAGAGTTCGCATGGACGATTCCCTCGGCGCGCCTGGTAAGCGGCGGCCGTCCGACATGGTGGGTGCGGAACGGAGTGTTCCCCGCTCGAAGGCTAGCTCGCGCATTCGAAGGCCATCGCTGCGCGCGCTTGCCCACGGCGTTGAGGCTGCCTCCGCGGCGGCGAAGCGCCGTTGGCGCGGACGGTTCGCGCGCGTCTCGCCTCGGGACCATCCAGGTCCTCGCAACTCCCCTCCATAAACGAAAAACGCGGCCGCCCTGGTTCCCACCAGGACGGCCGCGAAGACCCTTGGCAATCGTTTCGGTCAGAGGCCGACGACGTGGTGCAAGCCGTTGCTCACGATCACGCCGAACGGGTTGAGCGTCGACCACGCAGCGCCCTGCGTGTAGAGCTCGATCCCGAACGCGATGTCGTAGCGAATCGGCAGTTGCAGCCGCATCGGCTGGCCTGCGGGGAAGAAGGTGGGGAAGTAGGACAGCTCGTCGGTCGCGTATTGGACGCAGCCCGTCATGCCGTAGGAGTCGAGCGAGATGCCCGGGCTCGAGAGGCCGATCACGTAGACACCGAAGAACGACTGTTCGTCGGGCACGGTCGAGTCGAGGTTGAGCGTCGTGCCGAGCTGGATGCGGCTCGCGGTGTGCGCCATCGCGGCGAGGCCGGTGACGCGGCGCGTGACCGCTTGGGCCGAGCCCTGCAGCGCGAGGTCGACAGCTCCTGCGTTCACTGCGCCGCTGCCGCCGGAGATGCCGACGATGGGGGCGCGGGTCTGGCCGCTCGCGCAGGCGCCGTAGCTCAGCACGATGTTGCCGTTGCTCTTCAACGTGAGCTGGAACGTGTTCGTGCCCGTCTCGCCGAACAGCGGGGCTGCAACCCACGTCGCACGGCAGAAGCTCGGGTCGTGGCTTTCCCAGTAGATCGGCGCGGTCGCGTTGTTCGGGACCAGGTCCATCCACGCTGCGGCGATGCGCGCGCCCTGGCTGTGCAGCGCCGCGGCGACCGGCGTGTAGGCCGGGCTGCCCGACGGCAACCAGACGTAGCCGTTCGCGCCGATCGTCACCGTGGTGGACGCCGGCATCGTGCCGAAGCGGAACGCGCCCATCGCGCCGAGCGACACCGCGTGCTGCGAGTCGTCGTCGACGCCCGCGAGCGGCGCGCCGTTCACGTGGTAGTTGAAGTCGAAGCCCGGGCCCTGCGTCAGCGTGTAGTTGCCGTTCGCATGCACGAACTCGAGGCTCGTGTTCGAAAGGTCGAACGGACGCGCGCCGCCATTGCCCGTGAACTGCTCGTAGATGGAGCCGTTGGGGATCGGGGTGGGGCAGCCGACGCCGATGGGGACGGGGCCTTGGGCGACGCCAGGGACCAGCACCGGCGGCGTGCACGCAGGCGGGAAGGACTTGGCGAGCGAGTAGCTGCCGGGGCCCGTGGGCGCGACCATGAAGGTCCAGCCCGCGAGCTCGAACCACTTGCTGGCCGCGTTGAACACGTGGTAGCCCGTCGAATCCGCGACCGACACCGAGTTCACGGGGTCGAACGAGTTGGACGGCGCGCCCGAGCCGCGGCTGATGCCGGCGATCGACTGGCCCGACGACTGCAGCGAGCAGGTCGGTTCGTAGTGCAGGTAGATCGTGCCGTCAGGCATGAGCACCACTTCGCCGCTGAGCAGGCCGGGGCCCCAGCCCTTCTGCGGCAGGTTCTTGAACACCACGGACGCGCGGGTCGTGTCGGCTTCGAAGAACACGCCGTCGCCCGAAGCGCACTGGTTCGCAGACCAGTCGTCCCACAGGAGGGCGATGGTCGGGTGCGGGTCATTGCGCAGCTCGGCATCCGTCGGCGAGAAGTCCGAGGGGTTGGACAGCGAGGAGTCGCCAAGCCGCACCGTGCCGTTGCTGTCGATCGTGACGCGATCGTAGACGGCGCCAGCGAACGGGAACGCGAACGGCAGCGAGACGACGCGCAAGGTGTCGTCCGCCATCAGCAGGTTCGTGCCGGGCGGGTTGTTGTGGAAGGCCAAACACTGGGCGAACGCGGGGGTCGCGAGCAGCCCGAGAGTCACGAGGGTACGAAGGGATTGCATGGTGAGTTGCCAGGGGTTGCCAAAGAGCGTCCGAAGAAGGGATCTTCGGTGAGTCTCAGAACGATACCCCGCGCCTCCGCATGCGAGTTGCCTTGCAGCGTGCACGGTGTGCGCTGCGGCAGTGTGCGCGCCGCGCCACGGCGCATTCCGGCGACTCGGATTTCAGCGAACGGGCGCGATCGGCATGCTCTCGGCGCGCTGCGTTCGCCATGCGATGCGGCCGGTGGCTGCGTCGACGGTCGCGGCGACGACGCGCACCGATGGCATCGGCGAATCGTCGCCTGCTTTGCAATCCGCGTGCGCAACCGCGCGGTCCTGCAACGCGGCTGCGAGCCGCTCCTGTTGGCGCAGCGCGTGCGAGTGCGCGAGCGAGACGCGGAGGCGGGCAGCCATCGCGCGCGCGGGCGCGGCGCGCTGTTCGACGCGGGGCTCAGGCGTCTTGCGCGCGCCGTCACCGAGGCTGTCGCAACGGTCGTGCGCGAGCACGACCACGAGCGAGAGCCCGTGCGCGAGCGACGCGCGGGCGACGAGTTCTGCGGTGTCCGCGTCGGTGGTGGCGCCAGCGTTCTGGATCAGCAGCACGTCCTTCGGCGCGAGCCCCAGCGTCGCGCACACGTCGATGCCCGAGTCCGCGCAGGCGACGACCGCGCAGACGTAGCGTCCGGCTCCGGCGGGCCGCTGCGGTCGCGCGTGCGCGTCGTCTGCGGCGCGTTCGGCGCGCAACGTCGCTGCGTGCTGCGCTTGCACGAAGGCCAGCGCGTCGTCGCCGGAGAGTCGCAGTTGCGGGCGGTGGATCGGCGCTGCAGGTTCGCCCTTGCCGGTGGAGTCCTGCTGCTCGGCATTCCCGTTCGTCGCAACCGCGCGCCCTTCACCGTGCGCCGCTTTGGGGGCTGCGTGTCCGTGCCCGTGCGGGCCGTCTTGCGCCGAGGCCGCGCATCCGAGGAGCGCGAGGCAGCAGAGGCGGATCGAGCGAAGAACCATGCCCCCTGGTCGGAACGGCCGTCGCTGCGACTTGACGGGCCGAACTGCGACCCGGTTGGCCTTGGCCGAAGGGACCCTTGCTATCGGGAGTCCGGCGGCTACGCCATGCGGATATGGCAGACGGCACCTCGGCGGCTCCCGTGCACAAGGCGATCCAGGAACTGGATCAGGTGGTGATCCGCTTCGCTGGCGACTCCGGCGACGGCATGCAACTCACGGGCGACCAGTTCACGCGCACGACCGCGCTGATGGGCAACGACATCGCGACGTTCCCGGACTTCCCCGCCGAGATCCGCGCCCCTGCCGGAACGCTGCCCGGCGTCTCGGCCTTCCAGCTGCGCTTCTCGAGCTTCGACATCCACACGCCGGGCGACGCGCCGGACGTGCTCGTGGTGATGAACCCGGCTGCGCTGAAGGTGCACCTGAAGGAGCTGAAGAAGGACGGCATCCTCATCCTCAACACCGCGTCGTTCAGCGCCCTCGACCTCAAGAAGGCGAAGTACGAGAACGACCCGCGCACCGACGGCACGCTGTCGGGCTGGCGCGTGATCGAGGTCGACCTCGAGGCCCGCACGCGCGAAGCGCTCGCGGAGACCGCGCTCGACGCGCGCAGCAAGGACCGCTGCAAGAACATGTACGCGCTGGGAATCCTCTACTGGATGTTCCACCGCGACATGGCGCCGACCGAGCGCGCCATCGAGGAGAAGTTCAAGAAGAAGCCCGACGTCGTCGCAGCCAACCTCATGGCGATGAAGGCGGGCTACGACTACGCGGAGACGACCGAGGTCTTCCAGACCGCGTATCGCGTGCCGCCGGCGCACCTGCCGAAGGGCACCTACCGCAACATCATGGGCAACCAGGCCCTGACGCTCGGCCTCGTCGCCGGCGCGCAGAAGGCCGGGCTCGAACTGTTCCTCGGCAGCTACCCGATCACGCCGGCGAGCGACATCCTGCATCAACTGTCGAGCTACAAGCACCTCGGCGTCGTGACGTTCCAAGCTGAGGATGAGATCGCCGCAGTCGGCGCCGCGATCGGCGCGAGCTACGCGGGCAGCCTCGGCGTCACGTCGACGTCGGGCCCGGGCCTCGCGTTGAAGAGCGAGGCGATCGGCCTCGCGGTGATGGCGGAACTGCCGCTCGTCGTCGTCGACGTGCAGCGCGCGGGACCGAGCACGGGCATGCCGACGAAGACGCAGCAAGCCGACTTGCTGCAGGCTATGTACGGCCGCAACGGCGAGAGCCCGGTCGCGGTGCTCGCGGCGTCGACGCCGGCGGACGCGTTCATGGTCGGCTTCGAAGCGGTGCGCATCGCGCTGCAGTTCATGACGCCGGTCATCGTGCTCAGCGACGGCTACATCGCGAACGGCAGCGAGCCGTGGCTGCTGCCCGACGTCGACACGCTGCCGAAGATCGACGTGACGTTCGCGCCGGCGCAGGAGCCCGGCACGAAGTTCGAGCCCTACAAGCGCAACCCGAAGACGCTCGCGCGCCAGTGGGCGAAGCCGGGCACGAAGGGCCTGACGCACCGCATCGGCGGCCTCGAGAAGCAGGACGTCACCGGCAACATCAGCTACGACCCGGCGAACCACCAGCACATGGTGGACACGCGCGCGCAGAAGGTCGCCAACATCGCCGACGCCGTCGAGCCCGCGACCACGCTGGGCCAGGACCACGGCGACGTGCTCGTGCTCGGATGGGGCAGCACGCGCGGCGCGATCACTTCGGCCGTGCTGCAGTTGCAGAAGCAGGGGCACTCGGTCAGCGCGTGCTTCTTGCGCTGGCTCAACCCGCTGCCCGTGAACCTCGGCGAGCTGATGAAGCGCTTCAAGAAGGTGCTGTTGCCCGAACTCAACAAGGGGCAACTCTGCATGATGCTGCGCGCGAAGTACCTCGTCGACGTCGAGAGCGTCAGCAAGGTCGACGGCCAGCCGTTCAAGAGCCACGAGATCCTCGCGCGCCTGACCCAGAGCCTGCAGTCGCTGAAGAACCAGGGAGCTTCCCGATGACCACTGTCGAACGTCCCGTGCTGCAGAAGAAGGACTACAAGACGGACCAGGAGGTCCGCTGGTGCCCGGGCTGCGGCGACTACGCGATCCTCAACGCCGTGCAGGGAGCGTTCGCGAAGCTCCAACGCCAGCCGCACGAGACCGTGATCATCAGCGGCATCGGCTGCAGCTCGCGCTTCCCGTACTACATGGAGACCTACGGCTTCCACACGATCCACGGCCGCGCGCCGACGATCGCGACGGGCGTCAAGGTCGCCAACCCTGCGCTCGACGTGTGGGTCGTCACCGGCGACGGCGACGCGATGTCGATCGGCGGCAACCACTTCATCCACCTGCTGCGGCGCAACGTCGGCCTCAAGGTGCTGATGTTCAACAACCGCATCTACGGCCTCACCAAGGGCCAGTTCTCGCCGACGAGCGAGCAGGGCAAGGTCACGAAGAGCTCGCCGCTCGGCTCGATCGACTATCCGTTCCACCCGATCGCGCTCGCACTCGGCGCGGGGGCGACGTTCATCGCGCGCGGCGTCGACGTGTTCTTGCCGCACCTCGAAGACGTCGTCTGCAAGGCTGCTGCGCACCAGGGCACGGCCTACTGCGAGATCTATCAGAACTGCAACATCTTCAACGACGGCGCCTACAAGGGCATCACGGAGAAGGAGCTGCGCGACGACCGTGTTCTCTACCTCGAGCACGGCAAGCCGCTGTTGTTCGGCAAGGACAAGGACAAGGGCATCGCGTTCGACAAGGACTTCAAGCCGCGCGTCGTGACGGGCGCGGATCTCGCGCAGGCCTTCGTGTGGGAC
>CAZEQF010000103.1:0-11501 GCA_964514315.1 uncultured Singulisphaera sp.
ACGGCGGCCTTCGATCGACGTGCTACTTCCACAACATCATCGGGATCCTCACCGAAGCGTTCGGCCATCCCGATCCGACGCGCATCGTGCAGTCGGTCGATCGCCGTTTGTCGTCGGGGGACTACCCGGATCCCGTGCCGACGCAGGTGTGGCACGCGCGCCAGACGGTCGAGTACCTGCAGACCGCCAACTTCGCGATCCTCGACCACGCGGCGCGCTACCGCCGCGAGTTGCTGCGCGACATCTGGCGCATGGGCCGCAACTCCATTGAACGCGGCTCGCGCGACCACTGGACGCCGACGCCGGCGCTCGTGGCGCTCGCAAAGAAGAAGACCGAGGCGAAGGAAGACGGCGACGCGGTGTTCGCCGATCCGATGCTGCGCGACCCGCGCGCATGGGTGATGCCGATCGACCAGCGCGACGGAGCGGCGGCGTTCCGCATGGCGCAGGCGCTGCAGCGCTCGGGCGTCGAAGTCCATGTCGCGAACGCGCCCGTCGTCGTCGGCGATCGAACGGCGCCCGCAGGATCGCTCGTCGTGTTCGCGTCGCAGGCATTCCGTCCGCACGTGCGCGACCTCTTCGAGCCGCAGCACCACCCCGACGACTTCAAGGACGGCAAGCCCGTGCCGCCGTACGACTCCGCGGGCTGGACGTTGTCGATGCAGATGGGTGTCGAGGCGCTCCGCGCGCTCGATCCGATCGAAGGCGACTTCACGCTGTTGCCGTCGCTCGCGCAACGCAAGGACGTCGCGGTCGCCGACGCAGGAGTCGGCTGGCGCATCGATCCGTCGGACAGCCACGCCTCGATCGTCGTCAACCGCCTGCTGCAGCGAGGCGTCGTCGTCGAGCGCATGCTCGATGGTTCGTGGTTCGTCGCGTCGGATCGAGATGGCGCGAGGGAATCGCTAGTGGCCGCCGTCGCCGACTCGGGTGTGCGCGCAGAGCCGCTCGCGACCGTCACCGAAGAAGCGAAGCCCGTGCAGCGCGCTCCGCGCATCGGCCTGTTCGACGTGTGGGGCGGCAACATGCCGACGGGCTGGAACGAGTGGTTGCTGCGCGAGTTCTCGTTCCCGCATCGACTCGTGTTCGGCGACCGCGTCGCGCGCGGCGGGTTGCGCAGCGACTTCGACGCGTTGGTCTTCCACACCGGGCTCCCGGGCGGCCGCGACCTCGCGAATCCCAAGGTCCCGGTGACGCCGGAGGCCATCGACAAGCTGCAGAAGGCGCTGCCGCCCTACGAGGACTGGAGCACGTTGTCGTCGCGCGCGACGAAGCTCACGGGCGACACCGCGTGGCCGGCGCTGCGCGAGTTCGTCGAGCAAGGCGGGTCGCTGCTGGTGTTCGGCTCCGAGTGCGAGAAGGTCGTTCGCCAGCTGCGCTTGCCGATCACGGTGGGCACGTGGGTCGAGGACGCCACTGCAGAAGGCGGACGTCGACGCACGCGCAACGAGGAGTTCTACGTCCCTGGATCGCTGCTCCACATCGACGTCGACGCGGCGCATCCGTTGGCTGCCGGCAGCGGAACGCGCGCGGTCGCGATGTTCACGCGGTCGAGCGTCGTGTTGCAGCCCACTGGCGACGGCGTCGAAGTCGTCGCGCGCTATCGCGACACGGACACTCTCGCATCCGGGTGGGCCGTAGGCCTCGAGCATCTCGCAGGTCGCGCAGCGATCGCGCGTGTGCCCATGGGGAACGGCAGCGTCGTGCTGTTCGGCGCCGACGCGACCTATCGCGGGCAACCGCTCGCGACGATCCGACTCGTGTGGAACGCGTTGTTCGCGTCGGCCAGGTAGAGCAGTTCTCGACTGCTTCGTCTCGGTTCGGCGTCATCGCCCGGTGCATTCCGATACGAGGTTGGTCGCGAGCCAACTTCGCACTCTGGCTGCCATCCGGCGTCATCGTGCTTTGGCACTTCTTGCATGGCGCAAGCAATCCTTGCACCGCACAGAGTCTCGTAACTGTGCTCATGGGAGCGTGACCCGCGACCGATGGTGGTTTGCCTCGACCAACTGTCGAACCACGCCATAGCCGAAGTTCCGTCAACTCCGGCACGGCAGTTGTCGAGTGTGGCATTCCCGTGTCTTGGCTCACTTGGACCACTCCTGCCGTCGTCGTGTCGATCGGCATCGCGGCGCTTCTTCGTCGTCGCGCCGTTCTTCGCGACTACTCGCGCGTGCTCGCCGAGCGACAGAAGGCGAAGGCGCAAGGCAGCCATCAAGCACGGTTGCTCCATCCGCAGATCGACTTGCAGAAGTGCATCGGTTGCGGCGGTTGTGTGCGCGAGTGCCCTGAGTCGGGAGTGCTCGATCTCGCGTTCGGGCAAGCAGTCGTCGTGCACGGCGCGCGTTGCGTCGGCCATGGCCGTTGCGCCGACGCATGCCCCACTGGCGCGATCGCGTTGACGCTCGGAGACCTCAGCGACCGCAAGGACATCCCGGCGATCGACGACGCGCACGAGGCCGTCACGGTGCCAGGGTTGTTCCTGGCTGGCGAGATCACCGGCTTCTCGCTCGTGCGCACCGCGGTGCAGCACGGCGCGCTCGTCGCAGCCGAAGTCGCGCGTCGCGTGAAGGCAAGCCCTGCGCAGCCGCAGCAACGCGTCGTGCGTTCGCAGCGCGTCGCCGTGGCGGCCGGCGTCGGCGCCGATTCCACGGAAGAGCGTTCGCACGAGGGCGCGGATGCAGCGACGCCGAAGCCGCCGCTCGACCTCGTGATCGTCGGCCTCGGCCCTGCGGGCCTCTCGTGCGCGCTCGCAGCAAAGCAGCACGGGCTCCGGTTCGCGTGCCTCGAACAAGCGGACACGATCGGCGGAACGGTCGCCGCGTATCCGCGCAAGAAGCTCGTGATGACGCAGCCCATGGAGCTGCCGCTGCACGGCAAGCTCAATCGCCTCGAGTACCTCAAGGAGGAGCTCGTCGAGATCTGGAGCAGCCTCGCGCAACGGCATCGCTTGCCCGTGAAGACGGGCGTCCAGGTGAGCGGCGTCACGCGCGACGAGGACGAAGTGTTCACGGTCGCGACCAGCCTCGGCACGATCCGCGCGCGCCATGTCGTGCTCGCAGTCGGCCGTCGCGGCTCGCCGCAGAAGCTCGAAGTGCCCGGCGAGGAGTTGTCCAAGGTCGCGTACTCGTTGCTCGACGCGGAGAGCTACGAAGGCCGCAACATCCTCGTCGTCGGCGGCGGCGACAGCGCGATCGAAGCGGCCATGGCGCTCGGCGAGCAGCCGGGCAACGTCGTCACGCTGAGCTACCGCAAGTCCGCGTTCGCGCGCATCAAGTCGCGCAACGAAGAGCGAATCCAGCAAGCGGTCGAAGCGGGCAAGGTGCGCGTCGTGTTCGACAGCAACGTCGTGCGCATCGAGCCCGAGGTCGTCGTGCTGCGCGTCAAGGACGGCGACGGCGAGACCGAGGCCACGATCCCGAACGACGACGTGTTCATCTTCGCGGGCGGCAAGCCGCCGTTCCCGCTGCTCGAAGCCGCGGGTGTCTCGTTCGACCCTGCGCTGCGTCCGCAGGAAGCCCCGGTGATCGACAAGGGCACGGGCTTGCTGCGCGCGATGTATGCGACGCTGCTCGGCTGCATCGGCTTGCTCGCCGCCCGCGTCGCGTGGAGCCGCTACTACGACCTGCCGGTCGCCGACCGCGACATCTCCGAATGGCATGCGGTGCTGCGGCCGCAAGGCGCGTTCGGCTTGCTCGCCGGTCTGTGCGCAGCGGGGCTGTTCCTCGTCAACCTGCTCTACCTCGCGCGTCGTTCGCCGCGGCTTGGCGCCTGGTTGCCCGGCAGCCTCAAGGCCTGGATGTCGATGCACGTCGCCACCGGCTTCTTCGCGCTGCTGTTCGGCTGCCTGCACAGCGCGTTCCATGTGCGCGACGCGGTGGCTGGCCATGCGTTGATCGTCATGTCGATCGTCGTGACGACGGGCGCGATCGGCCGTTGGTTCTACTCGTTCGTGCCGAAGGCCCAGAGCGGACGGCAAGCGGACCTCGAAGAGCTCGGCCTCCGTGTCGCCGCGATGGGTGGCGAATGGGATGCGCTGGGCCGCGGCTTCGGCTCCAAGGTGCGCGCGCAGGTCGAGAGCCTCGTGAGCGCCGAGCACTTCGGCAAGAACGTCGTCGACCGCATCTTCACGCTCGTCGCGGGCCAGGTGCGCTTGCTGCGATTGCTTGCGCGCATCCGTCGACAAGGCGTCGCAGAAGGCGTCGCGCAGGGCGAGGTGCAGCGCGTTCTCGTGCTCGCGCGCAAGGCGCACCGTCTTGCGCTGCAGGTGGCGCACTACGAAGAGGTCCGGGGGATCCTGTCGTCGTGGCGCTGGATGCACCGCTGGCTCGCGGTCGTGCTCGCCGTGCTCGTGACCGTGCACGTCGTGACGGCGCTGATGTTCGGCGGCATCGACTTCCGCGTGCTCTCGCTGCTCGGAGGCCAGGGATGAACTGGCGTCGCTGGTTGCTGCCCGTCGCGTCGATCGCGGCGGTCGCGGCGTTCACGCTCTGGGAGTTCTCCAGCTCGCGCACCGGGCCGGGGCCGCTCCATCCTGCGCACCAGGAGCTCGAAGGGTTCTTCGGCGCCGATTGTTCGAGCTGCCACCGCGCAGGCGAGGGCATCGACGCAGAAGGCTGCATTCGTTGCCACGAACCCATCGGCGCGCAGCGGACGGCGAAGCGCGGGCTGCACGGCACCTTGCCCGCGGACCAGTTCGCCGACTGCAGCCAGTGCCACAGCGAGCACGTGGGGGACAACACGCCGTTGATCACGGCGCAGGCCTTCCTCTATGCGGGCGTGAAGCAGCGCGATGCCTACGACCATCGCCACATCGCCGGCTATTCGCTCGAGGGCGCGCACATGGCGTTGGAGTGTTCGCGATGCCATGCATCGGCCGACGCGAAGACTCCGCCGAAGGGCGGTCGGTTCCTCGGGCTGGAGCAGCGTTGCGTCGCATGCCACGAGGACGTGCACCGCACCTTGTTCGGCCAGGACTGCGAGAAGTGCCACGGCCAGGTGCAGCCGTTCAAGGCGGCGCCGGGCTTCGACCACTCTGCGTTCCCGCTCACGGGTGCGCACTCGCGCGTCGGTTGCGCGCAGTGCCACGAAGAAGGGACCGAGCGCTCCACCGCGGCGCTCGCCAAGAACAAGCTGCCTGCGCGCAAGTGCGCCGAATGCCACGAGGACCCGCACCACGCGCGTCCCGGCGTGCCGGCGAAGGCGATGTTGCTCGACGACACCGCGGACTGCGCGCGTTGCCATGCTTCGACGAAGTGGGCGGATGCTCGCGTCACTCCGGAGAAGCACGCGGAGTTCGGCTTCCCGTTGCGCGGCGGGCACGCGAAGGCCGAGTGCGCGAAGTGCCACGGCGACGGCGAGCGGGCGTCGAAGCACCCAGGCAAGCTGCCGCCGCTCGAGGCTTGCGCGCGTTGCCACGACAGTCCGCACAAGCAGCCGTTCCTCGACATCAACGTCGCTGCCGGTTCGGGCCACAAGGAAGGCTGCGCTGCTTGCCACGTCGACGAGCACGCCGACTTCCACGTCGCGACGACGACGATCGCGCAGCACTCGGCGACGGGCTTCGCGTTGGTCCTTCCGCACGAGAAGGTCGAGTGCGCCAAGTGCCACAAGGGCGAGACGTTCGCGGCTCGCTATCCGGGCCGCGGCCAGAAGGACTGCCGCGCGTGCCATGCCGACACGCACAAGGGCCAGTTCGAACACGAGCCGCGCTACGCGCAGTGCACGGCGTGCCACGAGCCGACGACGTTCCACCCGACGAACTTCGACGTCGCGATGCACCAGAAGACGAAGTTCCCGCTCACCGGCGCGCATGACGCCGTCGCGTGCGCGCGCTGCCACGACGAGGTGAAGGACGACGTCCGTGCGTTCCACGGCACGTCGCAGAAGTGCGCTGACTGCCACGAGGACGTGCACAAGGGCGCGTTCGACGTCGCCGGCAAGCCTGCGCAGGTCCGCGGCAAGCAGAGCTGCGCGCGTTGCCACGACACCGCGGCGTTCCATCCGGTGCGCGCCGAGAACTTCGACCACGGCACCTGGACCGGGTATCGCCTCGACGGCGCGCACGCGAAGGTCGAGTGCGCGAAGTGCCATGCAGGGACGTCCGATGTCGCGCACAAGCGCCTCGGCAAGGTCGCGGGCAAGAACTGTTCGGACTGCCATCGCGACCAGCACCAGGGCCAGTTCGCGAACGGCAAGTCCACCGATTGCGCGCGATGCCACGGCGTCGAGGACTTCCACAAGACGCGCTTCGACCACGATCGCGACAGCCGCTTCCGCCTCGACGCGCAGCACGCGTTGCTCGAGTGCGCGAAGTGCCACAAGAGCTACGAGACCCCCTTCGGCCCCGTCGTTCGCTACAAGCCGCTCGGCGTCGAGTGTGGCGACTGCCACAGGCTCTCCGCCGTCGGAAGGGGGAAAGGATGAACGCTCCTCGCGTCGGCATCTTTGCGCTCATGGCTGCTGCTGCGCCGGTCGCGGTTGCCCAGCAGCAAGGCGCGACCGTGCTGCAAGTGCACGTCACCAGCGCTTCGGGCCGATTCGTCTATCTCGACACCGGCCGTGACGCAGGCGTCGCGCCAGGGCAGATCGTGCGTCTGTTCGTGCCTGGAGCAGTCGAAGTGCAGGCGACCGTGCGCGCCGTGAGCGCCACGTCGTCGCGCGCCGAACTGCCGCCTGGAGTCGCGAGCCCGCCTGTCGGTTGTCGCGGCGAGATCGAGGTGCCGCGGCCGCAGTCGAGTTCTTCTTCGTCGTCGTCACGGCCTTCTGGCGCGACGTCGCCGGGCAGCGTCCGGCCGACGCCTGCGCATCCGCCGTGGAAGCGCACGCTGGATCCGCGCGATCCCAACCAGCCCTTGCTCGTGCCCACGTTCGGGCAACGGCCGGACGAGCGTCCCGTCACGTGGGACGGGCGCACGTTCTTGAACACGCAGTGGTCGCGCGACGTGGGTGGCGAACGCGACAACGAGTACTGGCTCACGCGCATGGGCGTGGCCGGCGAAGCCAACAACCTCATGGGCCACGGCGAGCGCACGCGCTTTGCCGGCGAGTTCGACGATCGTCGCGCCGAAGTCGACGGCGACGGCGACACGGACGACTCGAAGTTCCGCGTCGACCAACTCTCGACGCAGTTCGGCACGGAGAAGTGGTCGCCGTACGGCGCCGAGGCTGGTCGCTTCCTCTCGCAGCATCTGCCGGAGATCGGGCTCGTCGACGGCGTCGAAGGCGTTGCGCGCTACCAGAACGGTTTCCGGCTCGGCGCGGGCGCGGGCTCCTATCCGCTGCCGTTCCCGAGCCGCAACAGCGGCGACGACCTCGGGCTCCATCTGTTCGCGGACTACGTGAGCGACGAGAAGCGCAGCTTCGCGGCCGCGGTGGGCCTGCAGAAGACGTGGCATCGCGGCGCGCCGGATCGCGACATGATGCTGCTGCGCGTCGAACATCGTCCCGCCGAAGGCTGGTCGTTGTTCGGCAGTGCGAAGCTCGACTGGTACACCAGCGGCGACGAGCGCAAGGGCTCCGGCATCGGCCTAACCGAGTTGCTCGCGCAGGCGCGCTACGACGAGATGGCCTACGGCGTGGGGTTGCAGGCGTCGCACTTCGAGTGGCCGGACCTGAAGCGAGCAGAGTATGTCGTGCTGCCGGACTCGCTCGTGCGCGACGGCAAGCTCGACCGGCTTTCGTGGAACGGTTGGCTGCGCGTGCACGAAGACGTTCGTCTCACCGCGCGCTTCGACAACTGGATGGACGAAGACGAATCCGGCACCGCGTGGGAACTCGGCGCCGACTGGAACGACGTGCTCGACACGGGCGCGTCGGTGACCGCGCAGGTCTTCCAGACGAACGGCGGCGCGCAGTCTGGCCCCGGCCTACGGCTGCTCGCGCGCAAGACGATCGGCGAGGTCTGGCTCAACGCCGGCTACCGTTGGTACGGATACGAGATCGAAGGCCTGCTCGCCGGCCCTGAGTCCTACACGCGCCAGTCGATCGAGTTCGGCGCCGCGTGGGGCGTCGGCGATTGGGACCTCAACCTGCAGGTCGAACGTTGGTTCGGCGACCAAGAGGACGCGTATGCGATCGCACTCTATGCCCAGTGGAGGTTCTGACATGGAGGCCATGCAACCGCAGCACGCGCAACACACGGAGCCTCGCTTCTCGCGTCGCTTCGTCGCCAGGCTCGTCGCGGTGTTCGCGTTCCTGTTCTGGGTCGCGTGCGACAGCTTCGTGCCCGTGCAGGGCTGGGACGAGAAGTTGGGGCCCGTGATCCCGCACGACACGTTCCCGGCGGACTGTGCCCTGTGCCATCGCGGCAGCGATTGGCACACGCTGAAGACGGACTTCCGGTTCGACCACGCCAAGGAGACGGGTGTCGAGCTGCAGGGCGCGCACGCGCAGGCGACGTGCCTGCTGTGCCACAACGACCGCGGTCCCGTGTCGCACTACGCGAACCAGGGATGCGCGGGTTGCCATGCGGATCCGCATCGCGGCCAGATGGGTCGCAACTGCACGGACTGCCACGACCAGAAGACGTGGCGTCCGAGCGAGATGATCGCGCGGCACGACCGCACGCGCCTGCCGTTGGTCGGCGCACACGCGGCAACTGCGTGCTTCCGCTGCCATCCGGGCGCGCAGGTCGGCAACTTCGCGGGCGCGGACTCGCGTTGCGAAGGTTGCCACGCGGGCCAGTACCTGCGGTCGAGCTATGACCACGTGGCGTCCGGCTACACGACGGATTGCGATCGTTGCCATCGGCCCACGGCGTGGAAGCCCGCGCAGTTCGCGCATCCGTCGTCGTTCCCGTTGACGTTCGGCCACGGCAACCGGCTCTGCACGGAGTGCCACACGCCGCCGAACTACGCGGGTCTCAGCACGACGTGTTCGTCGTGCCACCTCGACGACTACAACGCGACGAACAACCCGCCGCACGCAGCGGCCAACTTCTCGACGAACTGCGCGCAGTGCCACAACACGCGCGGCTGGACGGGGGCCAACTTCCTGCACTCGCCGAGCTTCCCGCTCACGAACGGCCATGCAGGCCGCGCGTGCTCCGCGTGCCACTCGGGCGGCGTCTGGGTCGGGCTGAGCACAACGTGTTCGTCGTGCCACCTGGACACCTACCAGGCGACGCGCAATCCGAACCATTCGTCGTTCGGCATCCCGACGACATGCGAGCAGTGCCACAACACCGTGCGCTGGGGCGACGGCACGTTCACGCACAGCTTCCCGATCACGACGGGCGCGCACGCTGGGTTCTCGTGCAACCAGTGCCACACGACCGGCGTCGGCAACGCGTTCAGCTGCACGCACTGCCACGAACACAACCAGTCGTCGATGAACAGCACGCACAACGGCGTCAGCGGCTACCAGTGGCTGAGTTCGCGCTGCTACCAGTGCCACCCGAACGGGCGCGGCTGATCGCCGGCCCGTTCTGTTCTCGTTGCTGACGCGGCGCGGGCCTCAGGCCTGCGCCATCAGCTGCGCGATCTGCTTCGCGAACGCGGCGGGATCGGACGGCAACACGCCTTCGGCGAGCAGCGCCTGGTCGTGCAGCAGCGTCGTCCACTGCGCGAACTTCGTCTCGTCGCCGTCGGCCATGCCCTTCAGCTTCTGCACGACGGGGTGCGTCGGGTTGATCTCGAGGATGCGCTTCTGTTCCGGCATCTCGTGGCCTGCATCGCGCAGGATGCGCTCCATGTGTGCGCTCATGCCGTGTTCGTCGCTGACGAGGCAAGCGGGCGAGTCGGTCAGGCGGTGCGTGACGCGCACTTCCTTGACCTTCTCGTCGAGCGTCTTGTGCATGCGTGAGAGGACGCCGGCGAGGTCCTTCTGCTGCTGCTCCTTGTCCTTCTTCTCCTCGTCCGACTCGGGCAGGTCGAGCGCGCCCTTGGCGGCGGAGACGAGCGGCGTGCCGTCGAACTCGCGCAGCGTGTCGACGACCCATTCGTCGATCGGGTCGACGAGGAACATCACTTCGCGGCCGTGCTTCTTGAGCGCCTCGATGTGCGGGCTGCTCATCGCGGCGGACAGGCTGTCGGCGGTCACGTAGTAGATCGCCTTCTGGCCCTCGGGCATGCGCGCCTTGTAGTCCGCGAAGCCAGTCAGTTGCTCGCCGTTGGTGCTGCGGTAGCGAAGCAGGCCGGAGAGCTGCTCGCGCGCGGTAGCGTCGTGGTAGACGCCTTCCTTCAGCACCTTGCCGAACTCGTTCCAGAACTGCAGGTAGCGGTTCTGCTTCGTCTTCTCGCCGTCGTTCTCGACTTCGATCTCGCCTTCCTTGCTCAGGTCTTCGAGCAGCGACAGCGTCTTGGCGACCACTTGCTTGCGGATGAACCGCGTCGTTGCGTCCTTCTGCAGGATCTCGCGGCTGACGTTGAGCGGCAGGTCCTCGCTGTCGATCACGCCGCGCATGAAGCGCAGCCACTCCGGCAGGATCTCCTGCGCGTCGTCCATGATGAACACGCGCTTCACGAACAGGCGCACGCCGCCCTTCTTGCGGTCGACGAGGTCGTGCGGCGCCTTCTCGGGCACGAACAGCAGGCCCGTCAGTTCATGCGTGCCTTCGACCTTGAAGTGCGTCCACGCGAGCGGGTCGTTCCAGTCGTGGCTCGTGTGCTTGTAGAACTCGACGTATTGGTCCTTCGTGACGTCGCTCTTGGAGCGCGTCCAGATCGCGCGCGCCGCGTTGATCGTCTGCCACTCGCGCTTCAGGCTCTCGCCTTCGCCGCGTTCGACCTCCATGCGGATCGGCCAGCGCACGTAGTCGCTGTACTTGCGGACGACACCCTGGATCGACCACTCGTCGAGGTACTCCTTCGCGTCGTCCTTGAGGTGCAGCACGATGTCCGTGCCGCGGCCTTCGCGTTCGCCAGCCTTGACCTCGTAGCCGCCCTTCGCCTCGCTCTGCCAGATCCACGCGTCGTCGCTGCCCGCCTTCTTGGAGCAGACGGTCACCGAGTCCGCGACGAGGAACGCCGAGTAGAAGCCGACGCCGAACTGGCCGATCATCGCGACGTCCTTCTTCTGCTCGGCAGAGAGGGACTGCATCAGCTTCTTGGTGCCCGAGCGTGCGATCGTGCCGAGGTGCGAGATCAGCTCGTCCTTCGACATGCCGACGCCGTTGTCGCGGATCGTCAGCGTGCCGCGGTCCTTGTCGGCGATCAGCTCGATGCGCAGCTCGCTGTCGGCGCCGAGCAGCGTCGGGTTGGACAGAGCCTGCAGGTTGAGATGGTCGATCGCGTCGCTCGCGTTGCTGATCAGCTCGCGGAGGAAGACCTCGCGATGGCTGTAGAGCGAGTTGACGACGATGGAGAGGACCTCGTTGACCTCGGCCTGGAATTGGTGCGTTTCTACGGTCGCGCTCATGGTGGGGTTCGCAGTCGGGGGGCGAAGAGGATCGCGACGTGTAGGACACGCTTCAAGGGGCTGCAGGCCCCGGCGGTCGCGATCAGCCGCCGAAGACCTCGTCGAGCGACTTCGCGTCGAGGATCCGGAGTGCGATGGCGTCG
>CAZEQF010000104.1:0-9934 GCA_964514315.1 uncultured Singulisphaera sp.
GAGGCTGACGTCCTTAAGGACCGGCTTCTTGCCTTGGTAGCTCTTGGTGAGCCGTTCGATGGCGAAGATGGGCTTGTTGTCGCTCATGGCTGCGTTGGAGGGTCCCGGCTGGAACTCGGGGCGAAGAGGCTACGGACCAGCCGTCGCTTCGTCCAACCTCCCCCTGCCCCACGGCCGTCGCAGGTCGTGCCGCTGCGCGGGCTGCCGCTATGCTGCGCGCGTGCTCGCCTTCCTCCCGACCCTCGGCTTCCAGGAGATGTTTCTCCTGTTCATCCTGGGGATCCTGCTGTTCGGTCGCAACCTCCCCGAGGTCGGCCGCAAGGTCGGCAAGACCGTCCAGCAGCTGCGGCGCGGGATGCACGAGTTCAAGGCGCAGATGGATCGCGACGACTCGCTGCGCGAGTTGCGCGACACGATCCGCGACACGCGCGACGAAGTGCGGCGCGCAGGCACGATCCCGCGCGCGATCGCCAACCCCGGAGCCGCTGTGCGCGACTACGCCACCGAGACGGTGCGCGACGCGTTCAACAACGGCGACGACGGGCAAGCGGCTGCTCGCGGTGTGCACGATCCGCTGCGCGGCGACGAATCGCACCGGCAGGCTTCCGAGGAAGCGCACGACGGCGCGGCTCAACCTGGCGCAGACGCGCCGGCTGCCGACAAAGGCCAGGGCGACGCAAGCGCGACCGACGTCGGCCGCTGACGAGTTCGCTCAGCGCTTCGGCGGCGCAGAGGGCTTCTTCTGGCCGATGCCGCCGAGGTTGTCCTGGATGGCCGCATCGCCCGCATCGAAGATGCTCATCCAGTCGCCGCCCTTCTCCTTCGTGTTCGCGCGCTTGGTCGCGGCGTTCTCACGACGCTTCTGGTCCTGCTCGAACCAGGTCTTGAAGTTCGGGAACAGGGACGCGAGCACCTTCTTGTTCTCCGAGATCAACCCGACGTAGGGGAAGATCTCGCACTTGAGGTCGCGCTGCAGCTTGTTGAGCTGGTCGTAGGTGCTGAGGATCGGCATCGCGACGCACAGCACGTCGTCGAACACGTCGATCGGGACGATGAGGTTCTCGAACAGCATCGTCTCAGGGACGCGCTTCTTGGCCTCTTCGCTGATCGCATAGCTGCTCGCCATCAGGAACGGCAGCTGGAAGTTCTCGGCGACGAGCTTCGCGAGGTCCCACTCGGTGATGTGGCCGCCGGTGACCAGCGTCTGCACGAATGCGTCGCCATGCTTGTCCTGGGCATAGAGCGCTTCGGTGATCACCTCGGAAGAAATGGTGTTCTTCTGCGAGATGACCTCGGCCAGCCGAACGCACGTGAGCTTTTCGAGACCCTTCACATCCCGTGGATCGACCATGCAGGCGCACGGGCTTGAGTCGGCCATTGCATCGGCGGATCAGGCGTAGACCGCTACGGTCAGGACGGCGTGCACGGACAGCGCCAGTCCCATGGCGAGAACGATTGCCCTGTTGACGGATTCGCCGACGTCCGCGCCCGACCGCTTGGGGCCGGTCCCGAGGTGGTAGCAAACGAGCGCGACGAGGTAGCCCGAGAGGGCCGACTTCAGCAGCGCGGTGCGCAGGTCCATGGCGTCGACGTTGCGGAACCACGACTGAACGAAGCCGAGCGTCGAGATTCCCGACACTGCCTTCGCGGCGAGCAGGCCCGCGTGCGACGCGAACACGACGCCGACGAAGGTCGCGATCGGCAGCCCGATCGCCATGCCCCACACGAGCGGCGTCAGCAGGTAGTCCGCCGGGTCGACGCCCATCGTGCGCAACGCCGCGACCTGCTGCGTCCGCGTCATCGTTCCGAGCCGAGCCGCAGAACCCGCAGCGACGCGCGCGGTGAAGAAGAACGCGCACAGCAGCGGCATCAGCACCGCGACGAGCACCTTGCCGGTGCCTTGCAGGATCTCCGACTCGAAGCCGCCTTCGACCGGGTTGTTGCGCAGCGCGAAGAACGTCGCGAGCCCGCCGATCGCGGCGCTCGCGAGCGCGACGAACGGTAGCGGCGACAGCGTGCATTGCGCGATGGCGCGAGCTGTCTGGCGCAGTTCGACCGGCGCGAGCCGCAGCAGCGAGACCAGCACCGTGTGGGACGCGCCGCCGAATGCGAGCACGCCGTGGCGCAGCGCGTGGACCAGTTCGCTCTCGCCACCGTCGTCGGCTCGCGTGGCAACGACGGCGGCTCGCGGGATCGCAGAGCCCGCGGCATGGAGCCGAAGCGCACGCGCGTCGCGGTCGAGTTCGATCACGCCGTCGTGCAGGCCGGCGAACGCATCGAGGTCATGCGTGACGACGACCGTCGTGCGCCCCTTCGATGCGTCGTGCGCGCGACGCAGCAAACGCGCGATCTCGATCGCCGCGTCTGGATCGAGCCCAGCTGTCGGCTCGTCGCAGAACAACGCGTCCGGCTCCGCGGCCAGCGCGCGCGCGACCGCGAGCCGCTTCTTCATGCCGCCCGACATCGACGCGACGCGCTCGGGCGCCGGATCGAGGCCGACGTCGGCGAGCAACGCCGGCGCGAGCTTCAACGAACGATTCGCGGCGCGCAGCGCGAGTTCGACGTTCTCACGCGGCGTCAGTTCGTCGAGCAGCCCTTCTTCTTGCAGGATCGCGGCCATGCGCGCGCGAAGCTCGCGCGACGGACCGTGCGCCACGGACTCGCCGAGGCAGTCGAATGCGCCGCTCGAACGCGGCAACGGCTCGCGCGGGTCGTAGAGGCCTGCGCACAACCGGACGAGGCTCGACTTGCCGCCGCCGCTCTGGCCCACGAGCAGGTAGAAGCCGCCGCGCGGCACGTCGAGCGTCGCGCCGTCGAGCAGCAAGTCCTCACCGCCCTCGCGCCGGTGCGCGAGCGAGAACGAGCGCAGCGACCAGAACGGCGCGACCATCTACTGCCGCGGCCTCAGGTCGTCGGGGACGACCGACAGCGGCACGGCTCGGCCCGTGCGGTTCTTGCGCGGCGCCGATTGTCCGAGGATGCCAGCAGCCTTGCCGCCGTCCAGCAGCGCGCCGCCGCGGAACTCGACGAGCGTCGCGTCGAGATCGGACAACGCGTCGTCGCGCGCGGACACGCTGCCGTCGGCGCGAAGACTGCGCGCAACTGCGGCGGCAGGAAGCGCTGCCGGGAACGCCAACACGTCGCTCGGCGTGCCGACCAGATCGGGCGGAGCTTCGTCGAGCACGAGCACGGCGAGGTCGAGTTCGTCCGGCGCGACCCACACGCGGTGCGCGCGCAACACCGGTCCGCCTGGCACCGCGACGCGGATCTGTTCGCGCACGATGTCGAGGCTGCCGCCCCACGTCTCGCTCGTCGTGTAGGCGCCATCGACCACGCTGCGCGCGGTGCAGACCACCGCGCGGCCGTCGCGATCGAACCACAAGACTCCCGTCCCTTCGCCGTGCACCGGGTCGTCGGCCGACAACGAGTCGCGTTCCACCGCGTCGTAGACGATGCGAACGAGCACGATCGGATCGCGCGGCAACGTCGACGACGAAGCAGCGCGAACGAGGGCTTCTGCGGGAACTTCGCTGGCGGCGACGTCGGGACGTTCTGCAGTCGCGGCGGCTCGATGGCCGTCGACGACGGGCGCGCCCTTGCCCGGCTCCGTCGCGTAGCCGACGAACGGCGAGACGATCGCCGCGACGTCCGCGATCGTGAAGCCCGACAACAACGCGCCGCTGAGATGTGGCCGCGCAACCCAGAACAGGCTCGCGTCCGTGACCGTGTGGCGATGGCGGTTGTCGATGCGCAGCTGCACTTCGACATAGCGACCGTCGTCCGACAGACGCACGCTGCGCACGTCGCCGGTCTGCGTGCCGCGGAACACGATCGGCGAACCTTCGCGCAAGCCGTGGTTCTCGGGCACGAGCAACGTCATCAGCAGGTCGCCGTGCGCGAGCGGAGCGAGCGCGTCCGGCTCGACGATGGCAGGCGGACGTTCGTCGCCTGCGAGCAACGCGCCGGCAATCAACTCGGAGCCTCGTTCTCGTGGCGTCAGGAACGCGACGTAGGCATCGCGCACGAGCGTGTCGAGGCCCGATGCGCCCGCGGCGAGTCCCGAGAACCGCGGCGACACGATCCAGAACGACGAGTTCACGCACGCGTGTTCCGCGCCTGCGTCGGCGAGCACGAGCTCGACGACCGCTTTGCCGCCGTCCGCTGCGACCTGCACAGAACGAACGTTGCCGACGCGAACGCCGCGGTAGCGCACGTCGGCGCCGGAACGCAGGCCGCGCGCATCGCGGAACTCCACGCGCAACGCCATGCCGTCCTGTTCCTTCGCGGACGTCAGCGTGTTCCAGAGCGCGAGCGCGCCGAAGATCGCGAAGGCCAGCGCTGCGAGTCCGATGAGGTAGCGGGTGCGGTGCATGGGGAACGAGATTCGCCCGGCGCCGCGCCCCGCGCATCCGCCGCCGCGCCGAAGCGGCGGATCGCGCTGCAGATCAGATGTCGATGTTGGTCGCTTCGATCGCGTGCTTCTCGATGAACTCGCGACGCGGCTCGACTTCCGGGCCCATGAGCACGGTGAACATCTGGTCGGCCTCGACCATGTCGTTCACGGTGACGCGCTTCAACGTGCGGCGCTCGGGATCCATCGTCGACTCGAAGAGCTGCGACGGGTTCATCTCACCGAGACCTTTGTAGCGCTGCGGCGGCTCGACCTCGCGTTCGCAGAGTTGCGTGATCGCGCGCGCAGCGTCGCCGAGGTCGTCGAAGACGTCCGGCGAACCGTTGCCGCTCTTGACCTCCCACTTCGCGAATCCGCGCTGCAGCATGTGCGGCTGGATGTCGTAGGCGGCGAGCTTGCGCAGCTGGTTCTGCATCTCGAGCCCGATGTGCAGCGCGTAGACCTCGAGGTCCGCGTCTTCGCGACGGTGCTTCGACTCGGGGCCGGTGTAGATGCGGATGTCGCGACCGATCGACGCCTTGATCTTCTCCGTCTCGGCCTTGAGCTGCGCCTCGGTGTCGAAGAACGCGCCCTTGCCGCCACGGACGACGAAGTAGGACGGCAGCGTGAAGTCCGGAACCGTCGCCGCCGCGATGTAATCGCGAACGGAGACGACGCCGTCGCCGGGCAGACGCCCTTCGTAGCCGTAGACGCGGTGCAAGGTCTCGATCAGCGCGCGCAGTTCGCGCGTCGCGAACTTGCGGCCACCCTGCATCGACAGGGTCGTCTCGCCGAGTCCGAGCTCGGCCATGATCTCGATCTTCTCGTCCTCGGTGACGGCGTAGCGCTCGGTCTTGCCCTTCTTGATGCGATAGAGCGGCGGCTGCGCGACGAACACGTGCCCGCGCGCGACCAGCTCCGGCATCTTGCGATAGAACAGCGTCAGCAGCAGCGTGCGGATGTGGCTGCCGTCGACGTCTGCGTCCGTCATGATGATGATCTTGCCGTAGCGCAGCTTCTCGGCCTCGAGCTCCTCGGTGAGGAAGCCCGTGCCGATCGCGCTGACGATCGTCTGGATCTCCTCGTGGTCGAGGATGCTGTCGACCGCCGCCTTCTCGACGTTGAGGATCTTGCCGCGCAGCGGCAGGATCGCCTGGTGGCTCATGCGGCCCTGCTTGGCCGTGCCGCCGGCGGAGTCGCCCTCGACGAGGAACAGCTCGGCCTCGTCGCGCGGCGTCCCCTTCTGGCAGTCGGCGAGCTTGGCCGGCAGGCCGCCGCCCTCGAGCGCCGACTTGCGACGCACGAGGTCGCGCGCCTTGCGGGCCGCCTCGCGCGCGCGCAGCGCGTCGAGCACCTTGCCGTAGATCGTCCTGGCGGTGCCCGGGTTCTCCTCGAAGTAGGTGCGGATGCCGTCGCCGACGACGGTCTCGACGATCGACTGCACCTCGCGGTTGCCGAGCTTGATCTTGGTCTGCGACTCGAACTGCGGGTCCGGGACCTTGACCGAGACGACCGCCGCGAGGCCTTCGCGGAAGTCCTCGCCCGAAGGCACCGTCTCCTTCTCCTTGAGGACCTTCTCCTGCCGCGCCCAGTTGTTGAGCGCGCGGGTCAACGCGGTGCGGAAGCCCTGGAGGTGCGTGCCGCCCTCCAGCGTGTTGATGTTGTTGACGAACGAGAAGACCGACTCGTTGTAGCCGTCGTTGTACTGCAGCGCGATCTCGACCTCGTACACCTTGTCGGGGTTCTCGGCCGACGGCATCTCGCGGCGGAAGTAGATGACGTCCTTGTGCAGCGGCGACTTGCCGGCGGTCAGGTCCTTGATGAACTCGACGAGGCCGTCCGGGAACAGGAACTCCTCGCCCTTGTCGATGCGCTCGTCGAACAGCGTGATGTGCAGCTTCGCGGCGCCCATCAGGTAGGCGAGCTCGCGCAGGCGCTTGCGCAGGATGTCGTAGCTGAACTCCGTCGCCTCCATGATCTGCGGGTCGGCCTTGAACCGCAGCATGGTGCCGGTCTTGTCGGTCTTGCCGATGACCGCGAGCTCGCTGGCCTTCTCGCCGCGCATGTAGGTCTGGCGGTGGATCTTGCCGTCGCGCGAGACCTCGACGTCGAGCACCTCGGCGAGCGCGCAGACGCAGCTGATGCCGACGCCGTGCAGGCCGCCCGACACCTTGTAGCTGCCCTTGTCGAACTTGCCGCCCGAGTGGAGCTTGGTCAGGATGACCTCGAGCGCGGGCTTGCCGCTCTCGTGCATGTCGACCGGGATGCCGCGACCGTCGTCCTTGACCGAGATCGTGCCGTCCTTGTGGACGCGCACGTCGATGCGGCTGGCGCGGCCGGCGAGCGCCTCGTCGACGGAGTTGTCGACCACCTCCCAGACGAGGTGGTGCAGGCCCTTCATGCCGGTGTCGCCGATGTACATCGCCGGGCGCGTGCGCACCGCGTCGAGACCTTCGAGGACCTTGATCGAACTGGCGTCGTAGCGCTTCTCGTTGTTGGCGTCAGACATGTCCCGTGCCTCCCAGCCGGATGGTCAGCTGGGCGATCGGTTGGTTGGGTACGAGTTGGTTGATGCGTTGCCGGATCTCCTCGCGGCGGAAGCCGGAGAGTTCGGCGTAGAGCGGGGCCGAGTCGACCTCGAGCACGAGCTTGCCGCCGCGGCAGCCGACGACCTGGCAGTGCGGCCTGAGGCGCGGCGCCAGGATCTGGTCGAGCGCGTCGTGGTAGGCGCTGCGCTGCTTGCTGGTCCCGGCGTGACGCAGGATGTCGCGCAGGAACTCGGCGGCGGGTCTGGGTTCGGCCACTTGGTTCCGGATCAGGCGCCGCTGATCGGCATGACGACGTAGGTGAAGCACTCGCCCAGCGTGAACTTCGCCGGCATCGAGTCGTCCGACATGTCCAGGCGCACGGTGTCGAGCTGGCAGACGCGCAGCGCTTCCAGGATGAAGTCCGGGTTGAAGTTGATGCTGCCGCCGGCGCCGCGGACCACGGCGTCGATGGCGACGTCGGCCCGGCCGCGGCTGGCGTTGTCCGCCGTCATGCGCAGCGACTGCTCGCCGATCTCGAAGCGCACCATGCGCATGTCGGCGGCGCAGAGGATCGCGACGCGTCGGAGCGCGCCCTCGAGCACGGACTTCTGCAGTTCGACGGTGGTGTCCGCCGACTTCGGCAGCACGCCCTCGTAGTCCGGGAAGCGCGTCTCCAGCAGTTGGCTGACCAGCTGCGTCTTGCCGGTCGCGAACACGATCTGCTTGTCGCCGACCTCGATCCGCAGCATCTCCTTGCTGCCCTCGCCGAGCGCGCGGGTCAGGGTGTTCAGCGCGCGCAGCGGCACCACCGCCTTGAACTCGGCCTTGGCGTCGGTGTTGGCGTAGCTGATCGCGAGCCGGCGGCCGTCGGTGGCGACCATGCGCACCGTGCCGGCGCTGGCGTCGATCAGGACGCCGTTGATGGCGTAGCGGGTCTCCTCGCGGGCGGCGGCGAAGGCGGTCTCCTGGACCATCCGAAGCACCTGCCCGGCCTCGATCTCCAGCCGCTTGCCGCCCTTGACCTGGGCTTCGTCCGGGAACTGGGCCGGGTCCTCGCCGAGCAGCACGAACGAACCGCCGCCGCTCTCGATGCGGCAGCGCTGTTCGGCGCTCTCCAGCGTGACCGTGGGGTCGCTGAGTTCGCGCAGCAGGGCGGCGGTCTCGCGCGCCGGCAGCAGCACGGAGCCCTTCTTGCTGACCTTGACCGAGTCGAGTTCGACCCGCGCCGCCATCTCCAGGTCGGTGGCGAACAGCGCGATGCCGTCGTCGGTCGTCCGGAGCAGCAGGTTCTGCAGGATCGGCTTCGCGGTCTTCACCGGGACGACGGAGGACACGACGTTCACGGCCTCCTGCAGGGCCATGCGGTCACAGAGGATCTTCATCGGAAGGGCTCGACGGATCGCGGTTCGGTTGGTGGCGGCAGCGCTGGGCTGGCAGCTCGGTGCGCGCGACGCGGTGAGGGAATCAGAGAGAGAAAACCTCTCTATTCCATCCTCGTCCGTGCCGTCACGAGTTCGGGAAGGCTAGCAGCGGAAAGGCCGAGGATCGAAGGGAATGGCGGGTTTCTCGCCGATCTTCGCATCTGAAAAACCCGGCGGAGAAGTCGCGGTCCGGACTCGACAAGTTCCCCGTCGCCGACCCTGCCGCGCCGCCGCGACCGCGGCCTGCGGAGAGTCCTGCACGACTCTCCGCGAAATGCCCACGCGCCGTCCCAGCACACTGCACAGGTCTTTGGACGGGCGCCGACGCCGCATCTCGCGGCGAGCCTTCGGACCGTCGCCAACGCGTCAAAAGATCGCACGGTCGCGCGCCATCGCTGCAGGCAGCGCCGCTGGGCCTGCCCTGGAACGCGGCCGACCCGTTGCGAGGGCAGCAGGTCTTCGGGGGCTCGGCCTGACGAGAGCGCGCAGGCGGCACGCGTGGCCCGTCGCCGCGCAGCAGGGAGCCACGGCGCGGGTCGTCGGGATCGGGGCGCTGCAGGCTGCCAGGGCGCGCTGGCGCCCCCCGGGAGTCCGCGTCAGGGACGCGCGCCGATCCGGGGCGTGGATTCGCGGCTGGAGCAAGGCCTTCGACCGCAGACGGATCGGCGGACCTGCCGAGGATCGGCGGCCAGCTCCCGGACGCGAGGGCGGCTGCCGGACGGCCCGGCCTGCCGTGACGCAGCTTCCTGGGAGGGCCGATCGGACGGCGTTTCGTGCCGTCCGGGCGCGACGTCACGAACGGAACGAGCGGGTCAACAGCCGGTTGCCGAGGCCGTCGAGCAGTTCCTTGAACATCCGGTCCTTCTGGCCCCGGTCGCGGATCTTGTTGACCGCGTACAGCACCGTCGTGTGGTCGCGGTTGCCGAAGATGCGGCCGACGTCCTCCAGCGAGCTCTCGGTGTGCTCGCGCAGCAGGAACATGGCGATCTGGCGCGGCAGGCTGACCGTCTGGGTGCGGCTCTTGCCGGTCAGTTCGCGGGCGGTGATGGCGAACTCCGACGTGATCAGCGTCATCACGTCGTCGACCGACACCTGGGCGTGGCGCGTCGGCAAGCCGCGGATGCAGCTCTCGGCCAGCGCCAGCGTGATCGGCTGCTCGGTGATCGCCGCGATGCCGACGACCTTGATGACCGCGCCTTCCAGCTCGCGGATGTTGGCGGTGACGCGCTCGGCCAGGAACCGGGCGACGTCCTCGCTCAACTCGACGCCGCGGCCGGCGGCCTTGCGGCGCACGATCGCGACGCGGGTGTCGAAGCACGGCGCCTCGACCTCGGCGACGAGGCCCCACTTGAACCGCGAGACGAGCCGTTCCTCGACCGTCGGGATCTCGACCGGCGGACGGTCGCTCGACAGGACGATCTGCTTCTGCGCGTCGTAGAGCGCGTTGAAGGTGTGGAAGAACTCGTCCTGGGTCTTCTCCTTGTTGGCCAGGAACTGCACGTCGTCGATCACCAGCACGTCGGCGCTGCGGTAGTAGTCGCGGAACGCCTCGATCTGGTGGCTCGTGATCGCCTGGATGAAGGCGTTGGTGAAGT
>CAZEQF010000104.1:9944-11424 GCA_964514315.1 uncultured Singulisphaera sp.
TTCGGATCGCGGCGCAGCACCGTGTGGCAGATCGCCTGCAGCAGGTGCGACTTGCCCAGGCCGACGTTGCCGTGGATGAACAGCGGGTTGTAGGCGCAGCCCGGGTTCTCGCCGATCGCCAGCGCCGAAGCGTGGGCGAGGCGGTTGCACGGACCGACGACGAAGCGCTCGAACGTGTAGTTCGGGTTGAGCGACGCCGGCGAGCGGCGCGGCGCGAACGACGGCGACCCGGTCTGCGGGCCCATCGGCAGCGGCGCCGCGAGCGGTCCACCACCCAGCGACCCGGGCGTCGGCGGCGTGCGCGCGTCGCGGGTGCGCTGCAGCCGGTCGGATTCGTCCGACGCGACCGTCAGCGAGACGAGGCGCAGGCTGTCGAAGCCGTCCTCTTCGCGGTGCGTCAGGACGATGCGGCGGCGCGGCTCGCCGAGCGCGGCGACGGCTTCCTGCAGGGTCGGCAGGAAGTTCTTCTGCAGCCAGTCGCGGACGAACTGGCTGGTGACCGAGAGTTCGATCTCCTGGTCGTCGATCCGTCGCACGTCGAGCGAACGGAACCACGTTTCGAGTTGTTCGCGTCGGACACGGGAGCCGAGCTGCTGCAGCAGCTCGCGCAACACGGTCCGGTCGCTTACCGACGGGGCTTGGCCAGCAGCGGCCTGCGGGTCGGGAGCGGGGGCATCCACCATGGGTACTGGTCGAGCGGCTACAGGGTGCAGGGAGGGACCCGTTGCAAGCTACGAGACGACCGTACGCCGACTGCGGGGGGCAGCGCGAGACGGAGGCTGGTGGGCTGGCGCAGGGAGAGAGGGAGGGCGTTCGGGACGGCTAGGCATCCGTCGCGATCGCCAGCGACTGACGTGAGTTTTCTTAGCGGTGCCCTGCAACCTTGCAAGTGCGGATGCACAACTTTGCGCAACCGGTTCACAACGTCTTCCACTTCGCTTCGCAAGCGGCGCGCGCTCGCCTACGCAGGACAACCACTTCGGCGCGCGAATGCCGCGGCAGTCGGCCTCAACTTTTTTTCTGCAACGCGCGCACGACGTCGCCAGTTCGTCCACCGGTTCTGCGCAGTCTCTCCAGATCCTCGCGCCAGCCGAAGCTGAAGCGCACGCAGGCGCGGGCGGCGGCCTCGTCCAGGCCGATCGCGGCCAGGATGCGCGGCGGCGTCGGCGCCCCGGACGAGCAGGCCGATCCGTGCGAGGCCTGCACACCTGCGAGGTCGAGTGCTGGCACGAGGTTGCGACCATCGACCCCGGGGAAGTGCACCATCGCCGTGTTCGGCAGGCTGGCCGCGAGCGGCGTCAGCAGCCGGTGCGCCACCCCGCTGGCGGCGAGCCCGGCGAGGAAGGCGTCGCGCGCGGCGGCCATCGCGGCGGCCCGCGCCGGCTGCTCCGCCACGGCCCGTTCGATGGCCAAGGCGTTGGCTGCGGCCAGCGCCGGGCTCTGCGTCCCCGGCCGGCGACCCAACTCCTGGGCGCCGCCG
>CAZEQF010000105.1:0-1357 GCA_964514315.1 uncultured Singulisphaera sp.
AAAGCTGAGACTAGCAGAGTGCAAAACTTGGTATCTGGCGAATTTATTTGCCGATTCGTTTGACGCTTCCTTGGATCCCCGATTTAGTAGGGGAGCATACCAGGGTAACGCTCCAAGAAACTCTAAACATTCATTCTTCTCTCATATGACTAGGTATCGATACCTGCTGAGTTCTCTGAGTTATCTTAGGCAATCATCGGCTTATCACCTTGCCTACCAGCCAAGGCAGACAATTGACCCTCATTATGCTTGATTCTAATGGCCTCCCTTTGAACTGATTGCAAACTGTTAGTTTAGCGGTCTGGCTGCCTCAGTAAGAAAGTGGGCAAGGATTTTACCATCAAAATTTTGAAATATCTCTCGACACAATGTGCTGGATGATTTTTATCTTGATTCAGAGACATCAAGTCGTGAAAGTTTTCATCATAGAGACTAAACTTAGCTGAGTCCAGGTCCCAAAAATCACAAGCTGCCTATTTCAGGTCCTCAAATGTGGTCTGCTTGGTGATACGAAATCTTTGTTCAACGAATTCAGCTCTTTTCTTTCTGCCGCCTCCCTGATCCTTGGCAGCCACCATAACCATAGAACGTTTAAGGTCTTTGCTCTGCAGTCTGACGTTAATTGAGTTGACGAACGGTCTGATGGTATCGTCGTTATTGGCAATGAGGGAATTGCTTCCCTTTCCTCTTTCATTCTGAGGGTCATTGGTGCCATCTAGGTTACCCGCATCCAGAAGTTACGAGGCATCACCGGTGCTTATACGCTCGTTAATTAATTCCTTGATGCGCCTGTCCATGTACTCTTTTTGCTCCTTTGAGAGAATTAACTAATCCTAATGCTCATGCTAGTGATGATGATGATCTTCAATCAATAGAGTCTCGTTTTGCCTGAAAGGATGTTAAAAATAGATCATTATTGTTACTGTTATTCAGCCTCTTTGGCATTTGCAGTCTATTTATAATGATTAGTATTATGGAACTGAGTCGTCTTCTTGACCTCGGTCTTCTCTTCCGTCTTGACCTCCTCAGTCTTCTTGGTCTCGGCAGGGACGAGCACATAGGCGAGAAGCAGGACCACTGCGTGCACGACAGCCGAGAGCACCAGCCACGGGGCGTGGCGGATCTGCTCGGCCATCAGGTCCTGGAACGACGGCTGCTCCTGCTCCCAGACTGGGAGCACCTTGGAGTCGACGTGGAGCTTGGTGGGGTCGATTTGAGCCATGGGACGTCGCTTGTCTGGCCTGCTCGGTCCGGTGCGAGGTGCGCCGGTCGGTAGACCATGCCCGTGCAACGGAACGGGCTGAGAGGGGGTTCAGCGGGCGCGAAAGTAGAGCGACGGGCGTGGGGGCGGGCAAGC
>CAZEQF010000105.1:1457-11391 GCA_964514315.1 uncultured Singulisphaera sp.
GAGTCCATAGCCCGTGGCCCAGGCGAACTCGACGCGGAGCGGCGTCCGGCTCCTGCTCGGACTGCCGTCGGCCTGGGCGCACCGCGGGGCGGTCGCGTCCGGACGGCTCACGACCCTGCGGCCTCGCGGCGCAGGTCGGCGGGCTGCCAGACGTGCGTGCGTTCCTTGGCGCGCCGCCGCGTCTGCTCCAGCAAGCGGTCCCGCGCCTGCTGCTCCAGGAACTCGCGGATCAGGCGCTGCACTTCCGGCGAATCGAACGGCTCGCTCTTCGCGGCCTCGAACTCCAGCACCTTCCACACGCGATAGCCGGAGCCGACCTCGATCGGATCCGAGACCTTGCCTTGCGGTCCGGCGAGCGCGAACTCGACCTGGTCCTGTCGGCGCGTCGCGCGCGACTCGTCGTCGATGCGGAGCGCTTCGGGCGCGAGCGCCCCGTCCTGTTCGAAGCGCGCCGCGAGCTGCTGCGGCGCCAGCGTCTCGGTGCGCCACGCCTCGGCTGCCTTCTGCGCCGTCTCCTTCGCTTTGCTGCCCGTGAACGCCACCGAGCCCAGCACGGCGATGCTGTCGCGTTGGAACTCCTTGAGGTTCTGCCGGTAGAAGGCCCGCATCATGCGCGGCGTGATGAACAGGTTGCTCTGGTTGTTGAACCGCGTGCTCACCGCCATCGCGCGCGTGAGGCTCGACATCTTGTCGACGCGCTGCTCGCGCACGAACGTCTCCCAGTTGCGGCCCTGACGCGCCTGTTCCTCGGTCACGGCCTGCAGCGTGCCGAGCTTGCGCACGAGTTCGCGCTCTTCTTCGCGCAGCTGGTCCTGGAAGATCGACTCGACGCGCTCCGGCGGAATGATGCCGAGCGTGATCGCGCCTTGCGCGAGCGCGTGCTGGTCGATCTTGCTGTTGAGGTTGCGCTGCAACAGGCCGCGCTTCTCGGGCAGCGACAGCGGCCGGCCGCGTTCGCGCTCCGCGACGCTGATCTGGCCCAGTGTCAGCGCGAGCACTTCGCGGTTGAGGATCACCGCATCGTTGACCGTCGCCATCACGCGGTCGAGCAGCACGGCGCCCTGCAGCGGGTCTTCCTGCGCCGTGATCGGCGAAGCGAACGCCGAGGCGAGGAGGCAGGCGAGCAGCGAGCGAGCGCGCAGTGCGGTCATCGGCGGCGCATCTTGTGCGCCGGCGCGCGGCCGGACAAGGCGTCGAGCAGGAACTGCAGCACGTCCTCGCCCTTCTGCTTCTTGCTGCGGCTCGGCGGCAGGATGAGGTGCGTGCGGCCCGCTTCGACCGGACGCACGTCCGAGAAGCAATCGAGCCAGCTGCCGCCGAGCGGCACGCCCGGCGGGTGGCGGACTACGAGGCGGTCGTCGTCGACCCACTGCACCGAGATCACGCCGAGGCCCTGCAGCGCGTGCTTGAGCCGGAACGTGTTGAGCAGGTTCTGCACCGGAGCCGGCAATGCGCCGAAGCGGTCGCGCAGGTCCTGTTGCAGCTTCTGCAGGTGTTCGTCGTCGGTCGCGGCGTCCATCTCGCGCAGCAACTCGAGCCGCAGGCGCGGGTCGGCGAGGAACTTCTCGGGCAGGTGCGCGCGCAGCCGCAGGTCGACGTCGACCTCCGCGATCGTGTGCGCCATCGGCCGCTTCTCCTTGTGCGCCTGCACGGCCTGCTGCAGCAGCTGGCAGTACATGTCGTAGCCGACCGCGGCGATGTGGCCCGACTGCTGCGGGCCGAGCAGGTTGCCGGCGCCGCGGATCTCCAGGTCCTTCATCGCGATCGCGAAGCCCGCGCCGAGCTGCGACAGTTCTTCGAGCGCCTTCAGTCGCTTCTTCGCGTCCTCGCCGGGCGGCGCGTCGTGGTCGAGCATCAAGAAGCACCACGCCTTCTGGTCGCTGCGGCCGACGCGGCCGCGCAGCTGGTGCAGCTCGCCGAGGCCGAACTGGTCGGCGCGGTCGATCAGGATCGTGTTCGCGCGCGGCAGGTCGAGGCCGTTCTCGACGATCGTCGTCGACACGAGGATGTCGAAGTCGCCGCGCACGAACGCGCGCACGGTCTTCTCGACTTCCTCCTCGGTCATCTGGCCGTGGCCGATCGCGACGCGCGCACCGGGAACGAGCCGCCGCAACCGGGTCGCGATCGGCTCGAGGTCGGCGATGCGGTTGTGCAGGTAGAAGACCTGTCCGCCGCGCGCGAGTTCGCGCGACACGGCTTCCTGCAGCAAGTGGTCCTCGCGGAACACGACGCGCGTCTCGACGTCCTGCCGTCCCGGCGGCGGCGTCGCGAGCGTGCTGATCGCGCGGATGCCGAGCAGCGAGCTGTGCAACGTGCGCGGGATCGGCGTCGCGGACAGCGTGAGCACGTCGACGTCGGTGCGCAGCTGCTTGAGCTTCTCCTTCTGCCGCACGCCGAAGCGCTGCTCTTCGTCGACGACGATGAGCGCGAGGTCCTTCCACTCGACCTTCTGGCCGAGCAGCTGGTGCGTGCCGACGACGATGTCGACTTCGCCGCTCAGCAGCTTCTCGTGCACCGCGGAGCGTTCCTTCGTCGTGCGGTAGCGCGACAGCAGTTCGACACGAACGCCGAACGGCTCGCAGCGTCGCTGGAACGTGCGCCAGTGTTGTTCTGCGAGGATCGTCGTCGGCGCGAGCACCGCGACCTGCCTGCCGTGCAGCGCGACGCGGAACGAACTGCGCAGCGCGACCTCGGTCTTCCCGAAGCCGACGTCGCCGCACAGCAAGCGGTCCATCGGCGACGGCTTCTCCAGGTCCTTCTGGATGTCGGACCACGCGGTGGCCTGGTCTTCCGTGTCGCGGAACGGGAACGCGTCGAGGAAGTCGCGCTCGACCGGATCGGGCTCGTGCGGCGGCCGTTGGATCTTGGCGCGCGCGGCCTGCACTTCGAGCAGGTCGGCGGCCATGTCGAACAGCGCCTCCTGGACCTGTTCCTTGCGTCGCTGGAAGCCCTTGCCGCCGAGCTTGTCGAGCTGGATGCCCGCCTTGCTGCCGACGTACTTCTGGACGAGGTGGATCTTGCTCGCGGGAACGAGCAGCGTCACTTCGTCGGCGAACGACAGCCGCAGATGGTCTTCTGCGCTCTCGCCGCGTTCGACGAGCTCCATCCCGAGGAAGCGCCCGATGCCGTGCACCGCGTGCACGACGTAGTCGCCCGGCCCCAGTTCGAAGAAGCTCTGGATCGCGCGGCTCGGCGCGGCGACACGTTCGCGCACGCGCGCCTGCTGCGGCACGCCCGCGAACTCGACGTTCGACAGCACGGTGCACGACAGGTCCGGGATGCGGAACCCGCGCGAGATCGCGCCGATGCGCAGCGACACCTGCTCCTGGTCGAGGTCGATGCCCTTGTGCGCGAAGATCTCCAGCAAGCGCTGTCGTTCGGAGTCGCTGCGGCAGACGAGCAGCACGCGGCCTTGCATGCCGCGCACCGAGCGAAGGCGGCCGATCGGGTCCGCTTCGCCGGAGCCGACCGCGCTGCCCGCGGACAGGATCTTGAGGTCGAGGTCGTGGCTCGGCAGCGCGGAGAGCCGCAGTTGCGCGCAGGTCTGCAGGTTCTCGTCGAGCGCCATGAGCCCGCGCGGGAACCCGCTGTCGAAGCTCGTGAGCATCGACGTGCGCTGCTCGATGCGCAGCGGCTCGTAGTGCACGACGAGCAAGCTCTGCAGGTCGAGGTGCGACAGCACGGTCGCGTCGTCCTCGAGCGAATCGCCGCCGCCGAGCATGAGCTCGATGCGGTCCTTCACTTCGACGGTGCGCTGGCTCGCGGGATCGAACGTGCGGATCGACTCCAGCGTGCGGTCGAAGAACTCGAGGCGCACCGCGGCGTCGGCGCCGAGGGGGAACACGTCGACGACGTCGCCGCGCGCGCTCACTTCGCCGGGCGCGAGCACGAGCGGCACGACGCGCAGGCCTGCGGCGCTGGCCTGCGCGATCAGCGTGTCGCGCGAGAGGTCCTGGCCGCGGACGAGCGAGACACGGCCTTTGCCGAGCGCCTTCTTCGACGGCGCCTTCTGCAGCACGGCTTCGATGCCTGCGATCGTGACCGAACGCGGCTTCTGCGCGTTGGCGAGCGACTTGTGCCGTTCGCTGCGCGTCTGCGGATCCGGTTGTTGCAGGTCGTCGAGCTCTTGCTTGGGCACGACCGACGAAGCGATCGAGAAGCACGCGAGGTCGGACTGCAGCTGCAGCGCGTCGACGTCGTCGGCCGTGATCACGAGCGTGCGGCCCGTGTGCTTCTTCAGCGCGCATGCGAGCAGCAGCGCGGCGCTGCCGCCCCAGAGGCCGCCGACCTTGCGATGGCTGCGCAGCTCCAGCGCCTCGAAGACGCGGCGCACGGTGGGCAACGAAGCAAACTCGGCGAGAAGCCGATCGAGCGGGTCGACGAGCTGCGGCATCGTGCTGGCGGTGCGGGTCAGGCTTCCGCGGCCTGCGGTTCGTCGCGGAGCTTGTGCAGGAGGCGCAGCGCCGCAGCTTTCTCCGCCGAGCGCTTGTTGAGGCCGGTCCCTTCTGCGGACCGCCCGTCGGGCAGTCGCGCGACGACGCGGAACTGTTGTTCGTGCTGCAGGCCCGTGGTGCCCGCGAGCTCGTAGCGCGGCTGGCCGAGCTTGTGGCGCTGGCAGTGGTGCAGCAGCGCGGTCTTGCTGTCGATCGAGCCCGTCTCCTGCGAAGGCGCGGCTGCCTCGTTGCTGAGCACGTGACGTCGCACGAATGCGCGCGCCGCGCGGACGCCGCCGTCGAGGTAGATCGCGCCAAGCACTGCCTCTACGAGGTCCGCGAGGATGCGTTCGCCGTCGCGTTCGCTGGTGCGCAGGCCCTTGCCGACGAGCAGGTGGTTGGAGAGGTCGAGCTTGCGCGCGATCGCGGCGAGCGGCTTGCGGCTCACGTAGTGCGAGCGCGTCTCCGTGAGCTGGCCCTCGGGGATCTCCGGCTGCTGTTGGAACAACGCGTCCGCGACTGCGAAGTTGAGGATCGCGTCGCCGAGGAACTCCAGCCGCTCGTAGTTGCGCTTGCCCTCGTTGCCAGTCGACGCGTGCGTGAGCGCGCGGTCGAGATGGTCCAAGTCCGTGAACTCGTGGCCGAGTTCCTTCGCCAGCGCCCGCAACAGGCGACGGCGTGCATCCTTGGGCGCAGAGGAGCGGTCGGGCATAGGGGTGGTGAGAGTGGTGACGGTAGTGCCCGGCGTCGTTCCTGGCTACCTCCCGAAGGCGAATGGATGCCCTCGGCGCGCTGCTGCAGGCGGTTTGGCGGCCCTTTCCGCGAACAGTCGCGGCGGCCAACTGCCGATGCCAGCGGGGCATCCGGCGCGCAGCGCGGCGCGCGTGGGTCGCTGCGCCGCCACGGAAAATCGTGCGCGCGGCGACGCGATTGCGTCGCCGTCTCTGCTCGTCAGACGGTCTCGCGCTGACGGTCGAAGCGCTTGCGCTCGTTCTCCTTGAGGTAGACCTTGCGCATGCGCACGGCCTTCGGCGTGATCTCGACGTATTCGTCCTCGCCGACGTACTCGAGCGCGTCTTCGACGCCGAACGCGCGCGGCGGCGGCATCTTGACGAACGTCTCCTTCGTCGAGGAGCGCACGTTGGTCGCCTTCTTCTCGCGCGAGAGGTTGACGCAGAGGTCGTTGTCCTTGCAGTGCTCGCCGACGACCATGCCCTCGTAGACCTCCGTGCCCTCGGGCACGAAGAAGGTGCCGCGGTCGCGCAGGCCGTCGAGTGCGTAGAACGTCGCCGAGCCGCCCGCCATCGAGATCAGCACGCCGTTGATGCGCTCCTCGATCGGGCCGCGGAACGAGCCGTAGCCGTGGAAGACGTGGTGCATCGTCGCTTCGCCGGCCGTCGCGTTCAGCAAGCGGCTGCGCACGCCGATCAGGCCGCGCGCCGGCACCGTGAACTCGAGGCGCGTGAACGTGCCCTTCTTCTCCATCTTGAGCAGCTCCGCCTTGCGGGTGCCCAGGATCTCGATGACCTTGCCGACGCTGTCGCCGGGCGCGTCGACCGTGAGGTATTCGATCGGCTCGAGCTTCTCGCCGTTCTCTTCCTTGAACAGCACGTGCGGCTTCGCCACCGAGAACTCGTAGCCCTCGCGACGCATCGTCTCGAGCAGGAAGCCGAGATGCATGACGCCGCGGCCCGACAGCATGAAGCTGTCCGACGTGTCGCCCTGCTCGACGCGCAGCGCGACGTTGACGCGCAGCTCCTTCTCGAGGCGCTCGCGAATGTGGCGCGAGGTCATGAACTTGCCGCCGTCCTTGCCGGCGAACGGCGAGTCGTTGACGCGCATCAGGATCGACATCGTCGGCTCGTCGATCGCGACGATCGGCATCGCCTCGGGCTGCTCGACGGATGCGACCGTGTCGCCGATCTGCAGGTCTTCGATGCCGTAGATCGCGCAGAGGTCGCCCGCCGCGACTTCCTTCGTCTCCTCACGCGACAGGCCGACGAACCGCAGCACGCCGCGCACGTTGCACTCCTTCTTCGCGCCGGTGCGCGACAAGTGCGCGACGCGCGAAGCTGCCTTCATCGTGCCGCGGTGCACGCGGCCGATGCCGATGCGGCCGACGTAGTCGCTCCAGTCGAGCGTCGTGACGCGGAACTGGAGGCCGCCCGTCGGGTCGTCGGTGGGGGCGGGGATGTAGCTGAGGATCGCGTCGAACAGCGGGTGCAGGTTCTTGCCTTCGCCGCCCTTGCGCGCCTCCGCGAGGTCCTTGCACGCCCAACCCTGACGGCCCGAGCCGTAGAACACCGGGAACTCCAACGCGTCCTCGTCGGCGTCGAGGTCGATGAACAGGTCGAACACCTCGTTGACGACTTCTTCCGGGCGCGCGTCGGGCTTGTCGATCTTGTTGACCAGCACGATCGGCTTCAGATGGTGCTGGAACGCCTTCGCCAGCACGAAGCGCGTCTGCGGCATCGGGCCTTCGGCCGCGTCGACGAGCAGCAGCACGCCGTCCGCCATCGACAGCACGCGCTCGACCTCGCCACCGAAGTCGGCGTGGCCCGGGGTGTCGACGATGTTGATGCGCGTGCCGTTGTAGGTCACGACCGTGTTCTTGGCCAAGATCGTGATGCCGCGCTCCTTCTCGAGCTCGTTGCTGTCCATCACGCAGTCGTTCACCTCCTGGTTCGAGCGGAAGGTGCCGGTCTGCCGGAGCAGACCGTCAACCAGGGTCGTCTTGCCGTGGTCGACGTGGGCGATGATGGCGATGTTGCGGATGTCTTGGGCCATGGATCGGGCTCGGTGCGCGCCGGTCGCAGAGTCGACCGGCAAATGGGGGCGAGGATTGTGGCGTGAAGCCGCAAATGTGCAACGGGGGTCCGGGTCCGGGGCCCGAGAACGGTCGCAGCGCGCGCCGCGGGCGGTGCTGCGGGCGGCGCCGGAGCACGAAGGCGTGTGAGCTGCGTGCGCGACCCGGCGGTGGCGCGTTCACGTCGGCGCGGGTCGGCGGCCGTCACTCGCTGGGCTTCGAGTCGCCTGGGGCCGGAGCGCGGCATGGAGGCCGGCTGGGGGACCGGCCGCGGCTCACGCCTTCCAGAGCGTCCAGATCCCGATGCCGATGAACCCGATGCCCGCGAGCCAGTGCAGCGTCTTCTCGCTGACGACCGTCGTGATCGCCTGCCCCGCAACCACGCCGATCGCCGACGACAGCACGAGGGCCGCAGCTGAGCCGAGGAACACCGACCACTTCGACACCTGCCCGTTCGCCGCGAACGTCATCGTCGCGAGCTGCGTCTTGTCGCCAAGTTCTGCGAGGAACACCGTGCCGAACACGGACGCGATCACTTTCCAGTCCATCGCGGCGAACGTAGCCGCGAGCGGTGGCGGTGGCGAGGCGCGGCTGTGTGGGGTGTGCAGTCAGTCGGCGAAGACGTCCTCGACGCGCGCGACATCGAGTGCACGGTCGACCCAGCGGTCGAGTTGTTCGAGGGTAGCTTGGTGTGCGCGGTGCCGGAGGTCGGCGGGGACGGAGCCGAATCGCAGTTCGAGCACGCGGAGTAGGGCTCTCGCCTCGCCCTTCGCCTCGCCCTCTGCCTGGCCCGCCAGCTCCCTCTCCAGCAGCAGTTTCTGCAGCGGGTTGAGCATCTCGTTGCTGACAGGTTCAGGAAGCACAGTGCGGATCGTCTCGCGGACGCCTTCGGTCTGGGATGCGGTGGTTGCCATGAGATACCAAAACAGAGAACCGAGGAAGGGCCTGCCGTCGGGCAGGTTCCAGATTTCGACGAGGTGTTCGCGCAGTCGCGTCAGGTGATGTCTGAGTGTGTCGAGGTCGCAGCGGGGCAGGTGCTTCAAGAACTCCAGCGCCACGTGCGCGACGACCGTCAGCTTGCGTCGGTCGAACTGTTCGTCGGGCTGCGAACGAAGGTCCTCGAGCACGTAGCGGCCCGAAGGCAGCAAGTTGCGGAGCGTCTTCTGCGTCTTCTTCGGCAGCCATGCCGGAACCTCGAACAGCTCGCGCAGTTCCCGCGCCGCAGTCCATGGCACATCCCCGTGGTAGATGACAATAGTGATGACGATTGGCCACGAGTCCTGCCCACCTGGCTGAGAACGGTGCCACTCGATCGTGCGGATCTGGTAGCGCGTCGACTGCCAAGCGGTCTGTCGATCCATCTTGCGCTTGTGCTCGAGGATCGCACGGAACATGACGACGGTCTCGGCGCCATCCGGTCCGAGTAGCGGCGCGGCAAAGAGCAAGTCCGTTTGGAAAGGACGATCTGCGGCATCGACGACGGTTGCGTCGACGCGCTCCAGGCGATCCCACGCGATGCGCGGCAGCAGGGCCGCAAGCGCGGGATCGCGTCCGATGGCGATGCGTATCAGCCCCGCCGCGTGGCGCGGGTCGCCGAACGCCTGCCGGAACAAACTGTCGTGCGGGCGAGAAGGATCCACATGGGATCAGTGCGCGGAATGCCCGTTTGGTAACGCGATCTTTGGAGGCGACCGTCCGCGCCCGCTGCGTCGCGTCGCATCCCGTGCGGTGTCCGCGCCAGGATCCGCGCGCACTGCCGCAGCGGCACCGTTGCGTGGACGCGCGCGAACGCGCCGACGCCCCTTCGCAGTCGCCGCATCTTCCCGCCCGCGCCGAAGCGCAGAGCCGCCACCCTGAACTCCGCCCGCGAACGCCGCGGCGCAAACCCAACCGCGCGCAACCGCAAGCGAGAGCCCCACTCCGCCGCGAGCCGCGATTTTCTGTCACAGATCCTGCGCGCAAGTGTTCCTACGTGCACGGATCCGTCCGTCCCCGATCGCCCATGCTGACCACCGCAAACCACCCCCGTTCGTCCGCGCTCGCCCTCGCCGCGGCCGCCTGCCTCGCCGCGACCGCCGCGCTGCGCGCCCAAGGCACGATCGCCTTCACCGCCAACGCGGTCCCGCAGACCAATGCGCCGCAGGGCCTCGAAGGGCACGCGCTCGCCGTGCGCGCTGACGGTTCGATGGTGCTGTTCGGCGGCGAACAGGCCGCAGGCCTCCTGTCCGGGACCTACACGAGCAGCAACGGCACGTGGACGCGGCGCATTTCGATCCTCAACCCGACCGAACGCAGCGAGGCGACGCTCGCGTTCGACTCGGCGCGCAATGAGACGCTGCTGTTTGGCGGCAAGGACACGTTTGGCAATGCGCTGCCGGACACCTGGACGTTCGCCAACAACCAATGGAACTACCGCCCGACCGCGACCTCGCCGCAGGCGCGCCATGGCCATGCGGTCGCGTATGACGCGCAAAACGGCGTCGTGGTCCTCTTTGGCGGAATGGACGCGACGCAGACGTTGCTTGCGGACACGTGGCTCTGGAACGGCACGTCGTGGCAGCAAGCGTTGCCCGCGAATTCGCCATCGGCGCGCGCGGAGCACGCGATGGCCTACGACCCATATCGGCGCCGCATCGTGATGTTTGGCGGGCAGGCGCAGAGCGGGTTGCGTAATGACGTGCACGAGTGGAATGGC
>CAZEQF010000106.1:0-11181 GCA_964514315.1 uncultured Singulisphaera sp.
TCGGCCTGTTCAGCACGCCCAACATGGCGCGCATCATGGCGAGCCTGCCGCGCGAACAGTCGGGCCTCGGCTCGTCGCTCGGCGCGATGGCGCGCGCGATCGGGATGATGGGCGGGATGCTCGTCGCCAATGCGGCGGTCGCGTGGTTCTGCGGCGCGCGGCCGGTGGCGGAGGATCCGGCGGCCTTCACGCGCGCGATGGACGCGATGTTCTGGGCGCTCGCGGCGACGACGACGTTGAGCCTGTTGCTCGCGGTGCGCGACGCGCGTGGGGCGAGCGCAACGTGACGCGAGCGCGAGCCTGGGGCTTCGCGTAGCCCGTGGGGCAGCGATCGTCGCGGCCGCGATACGGCAACGAGTCCGCCCGTCCCGCGTCCCGCGTGCCGCAGACATCCCCCCCTTCCCCCGGTTTTGGCGCGCGGAGCGAGCGATGCAACCCAACGCAGCGACGTTCGAGGCGATGCGCTGGCTGCTCGAGCCGTTCGCCCTCGCGTTCAGCGCGAGCGTTCGATCCAGATCTTGCCGCCGCTCGCGTCGAGGCGGATCAACGTGTCGCGCAAGAGGCGCGCGCCGATCTTGGGGCAGCCGGACACGAGCAGGACTTGCGGCTCGGTCCACGACATGGCGCCGATGCGCAGATCGCCTGCGAGGCGCGCGATCTCCTTGGGCTCGGTGCCGGAGATCGACGCGATCTCGCCGTAGGCGCGCGGCGGTTCTGCGAGCGGCACGCGGCTGCCCCGAGGCAGCGCGATCGTCTGCAAGAAGCCGGTGTCGACGAGCACGCGCACGTTCGTGCCTGCGAAGTTCGCGTCGACGAACGGCGAGCGTTCTTCGAAGCGCATCGGTTCGGTTTGCGGCGCGGCGGAGCGCGGCAGCGCGCGCAGCGAACGGCCGCGGTAGTCGATCTCCAGCAGGCACTGGCGGAACAGGTCGCAGCCGACGATGCCGACGATCGGCAGCCCGCCTTCCTCGCGCAGGTTCGAGAGGTCGAGGCCGACGCAGTCGACTTCGTGGAACGTCGCTTCGCCGAGCCGCAGCACGGGAATGCGTTCGAGCAGCGCGCCGGGCACCGCGTCGCCGGTCGCGGTGACGACGGGCTCCTCGGCGAGCGCCTTGAGGCCGAGCGAATGCGCGAGGCGCAGGTCGAGCAACGTGCGGTCGGTGCCCGTGTCGAACAGGAACGCGTGGCGGCCCTTCTGGCCCGGGAACTCGGCGAACACGAGGAACGTGCCGCGCGAGTAGCGGCTCGGCAGCATCGCCACGCCGTCGTCGGGCAGCGTCGTGCGCGCAGGGCCGTAGGCCGGCGCCGTGCACGACGGCAACGCCATCGCGGCGCACAGCAACGCTGCGAGCGCGACGTTGCGACGGCGTCGCGGCGCGACGTTGCGCGAGCTTCGGTCGTTCACGATGCGGCCTCCGAACATGCGCGCAGCATCGCCGCGTAGACGCCGTTCTGTCGCACCAATTCGCGGTGGGTTCCTTGCTCGACGATGCGGCCCTTCTCGACCACGAGGATGCGGTCGGCGTGCTGCACGGTGGACAGTCGATGGGCGACGACGAGCGCGGTGCGCGACTGCAGCGCGCGGCGCAGCGCGAGCTGGAGGCGTTCCTCCGACGCGCTGTCGATGCTCGCGGTCGCTTCGTCGAGAACGAGGACGCTCGGGTCGGTGACGAGCGCGCGCGCGAACGCGAGCAGTTGCCGCTGGCCCTGCGAGAACGTGCCGCCGCGCTCCTCGACCGCGGCGTGCAGGCCCTTGTCGAGCGAGCGCACGAAGTCCGCGGCGCCGACGAGCTCGAGCGCCTGCATCACGCTTTCTTCGCTGATCGTGCGGTCGAACAGGCGCACGTTGTCGAGCACGCTGCCTGTGAACAGGAAGAGGTCCTGCGCCACGACGCCGACGCGGCGGCGCAGCGCGTGGAGGTCCCATGCGACGACGTCGATGCCGCCAATGGAGACCGAGCCGTGCTGCGGGTCGCGCAGGCGCGAGACGAGCGACAGCACCGTCGACTTGCCGGCGCCGGTCGGCCCGACGATCGCGACCGTCTCGCCGGCCTTGGCCTCGAACGACACGTCGTCGAGCACGCGTTCGTCGTCGCGGTAGCCGAACGACACGGAGCGGAACGCGACGGAGAGCGGCCCTGCTGGCGCGGACTGCGTGCCGCGCGGTTCGGGCGGGAACGGCGCCACGCCGAGGATCGCGAAAATGCGCTCGGCGCTCGCGAACGCGGCTTGCAGCACGTTGTACTTCTCGCCCAGCTCCTTGATGGGGGACGTCAGCATCCCGAAGTAGAGCCAGAACTGGACGAACATGCCGGGCTCGGCCTCGCCGCGCAGCACCGCGCTGCCGCCGAACCACAAGAGCCCGATGCTCGTCGCGCGCAACGCGAAGTCGACCAACGCGAAGAACACCGAGAAGTGGAACACCGTCGCGCGCCAGGCCTGCGCGGTGTCGGCGTTGAGCGCCTCGTAGCGGCCCTGCACCGCGGCTTCGCGCAGGTAGGCGCGCGTCGCGCGGACGCCGCCGATCGCCTCGGCGGTGTAGGCGTTCTGCAGCGCGAGCTTGCCGCGCACGGCGCGGTAGGCGCGTTGTGCGTTCTTGCGGAACAGCACGCTGATCACGATCACGATCGGCGTCGTCGCGACTGTGAACAGCGCGAGCCGAAGATCGAGGAAGAACAGCGCGGCGAGGACGCCGGTGATCTTGAGCACGTCGAACGCGCTCTGCAGCACGCCGGTCGCGATCAGTTCGTTGAGGTTCTCGACGTCGGACGTGACGCGCGTGGTGAGCTTGCCGGCGGCGCTCTTCTCGTGGAACGACAGCGGCGCGCGCAGCAGGTGGTCGAACAGCGCGCGGCGCACGTCGCGGACGACGCGCTGGCCGTTCCATGCGGCGAGCCTTCCGTAGACGTAGCTGCACGCGGTGCCGAGCAGCACGACGCCGAAGAACGCGAGCGCGTGCATCCACAGCGAGAACGTGCGTTCGTCGGCCGTCCGCGTCGCGTCGCGCATCGGCCCGTCGATCGCGGAGCGAAGGAGCCACGGGCCCGCGAGCTCGACGAAGAACGAGAACACGAGCAGCAAGAGGCTCGCCGAGAACGCGCGGCGGTAGGGTCGCACGAACGGCCACAGCTTCTGCAGGAAGCCGAGCTGCAGCGGGCGGTCGACGAGGTCGTCATCCTCGGCGGTCATGCTTGCCCCTCGCCTTCGAGCGCCGCTTCCTCGGTCTGGCGACGCCACGCGGCCGCGTAGTCGCCGCCGAGCGCGAGCAGTTCGCGGTGCGCGCCGCGCTCCTTCACTTCGCCGTCCTTCAGCACGAGCACGAGGTCCGCGTCCGCGACGGCCGACAGGCGATGCGTGGCGACGAGCATCGTGCGCCGGTCGCGCGCGCGGCGAAGCCCGTCGACGATGCGGCGTTCGGTGCGCGGATCGACGGCGGACAGCGTGTCGTCGAGCATCAGCGCGGGGCGGTCGCTGAGCAGTGCGCGCGCGAGCGAGACGCGCTGCTTCTGGCCGCCGGACAGCGTGACGCCGCGTTCGCCGACGCGCGTCGCGAGCCCGTCGCGCAGTTGCGGCAGGTCCTGCGCGAGCGCCGCGTCCTCGACCGCGCGGTCGAGGTCTTGCTTGCTCGGGTCCTTGCGCGCGAACGCCACGTTCTGCTCGATCGTGTCGGAGAACAGGAACGGCTCCTGCGGCGCGAACGCGAACAGCGAACGGACCGTCGACGGGTCGAGGTCGAGCGCGTCCACTCCGTCGAAGAAGATCGTTCCACGCGGCGCGTCGTAGAACCGCAGCAGCAGCGCGAGCAGCGTCGACTTGCCGCTGCCGACGGGGCCGACGATGCCGAGCTTCTGGCCGGGGCGCAGCGTGAACGACACGTCGCGCAGCGCAGGGGCCTTGCCTTCGCCGTAGGCGAACGTGAGGCCGCGCACTTCGAGGTTCGCGCGCAGCGTCGCGGTCGCGCCCTGCGCGGGCTCCGTCGCTTCCGCGAAGATCTCCTCGACGCGTCGCGCCGCAGCGACTGCGCGCGGCATCGTCGCGAGCGTCCAGCCGAGGATCTCCAGCGGGAACATCATCATCCCGAGGTAGACCGTGAACTGGAACAGCTCGCCGACGGTCAGCGTGCCTTCGATCACCGCGTGCCCGCCGAACAGCAGCACGAAGAACAGCACGAAGCCGCTCGTCGAGTGCGTGATCGCGTGCACGAGCGAGCGCAGGCGCACCAGCCGCAGGTTGGCGCCGAGGTAGCGGCGGTTCTTGGTCGCCATCGCCGCGAGCTCGCGGTCTTGCGCCGCGAACTGCTGCAGGATGCGGATGCCGGCGAAGTCCTCCTGCGCGCGCTGCGAGATCTGGCCGATCGCTTCCTGCGACGCCTTGCTCCACTTCTGCAGCTTGGGCATCAGCAGTCGCAGCGCGATCGTCAGCACGAGGAACGCGACGGCGCACGCGAACGTCACGCCGAGGTCGAGTTGCGCCATGAGCCAGATGCCCGCGGGCAACAAGCACAGCGCGCTGCCGCCGTGCAGCAGCAGCGGTCCCATCACGAAGCGCACGAGCTCGACGTCTTGCGTGAGGCGGCTCACGACGTCGCCGGTGCGAGCCTTGTCGAACCAGCGCACCGGCAGGCGTTGGATGTGCGCGAGCGCTTCGTCCTTGAGGTCTTGCTCGACGTGGCGCGACACGTCGATGAGCCAGCGGCGCGACACGTAGCGGAACACGGTCTCCGCGACCGCGAGCGCGAGCAGGATCGTGCAGTGTGTCGACAGCGCGGCTTCGCCTTCGAGGCTGTTCACCAGGACCTGGTCCGGCCGCAGGCGGTCGATCGCCTGGCCCATCACCGCCGGCATCGCGAGCATCGCGGCCGCGTGGAACGGGACGCAGAGCAGCCCGATCGCGACCATGCCGCGGCGGCGCATCAGCATCTTCCAGGGGCGGCGGAGGGCCGCTGTCGTCGACACGCGCTCGGACAAGAGCGGGAGCATCGGCGCGGCATCTCGCGGATGCAAACCGGCCTTGGCGCCGGGGGAGTGTCGGACTCCTCGACACCTTCGGGTCTCGATCGCGGACTTCTGTCCGTCCTCGTTTCATTCGGGTGGCTGCGCGCGCCGACAAACGACGTGAACTCTGGCCATCACCGGAGCGCAGGCAGCCATGTTCCAACGACGCCATCGCCACGAGACCCGGACCCTTCCTTGTGCGCATCCTGCTCCTGCAGCGGAGCGGTTGCGGCGGCAACTCGGACTCACCCTGCCCGAGGTCCTTCTGGGCCTCATGATCATGGCGACGGTCGCAGTCGTGATGGTGAGCCATCTGACCGTGAACCTGCGCAGCACGATGACCGAGCGCGACCGTTTGTTCGCGTTCGGCAAGGCGCAGTCGATCCTCGCCGAGGTCCAGAACAGCGTGGACCGCACGGAGAACCTCGACGACAACGTCGGCATCGACGCGCTCGACGACGGCTCGGTCAGCAAGCCGCAGCTCACGATCGCGACGGACGACAACGGCGACCTCGTCGCGCCGGACCATGTGCTGTCGGGCAACTGGGAACGCGGCGGCGAATGGGTGTGGTCGCGCCGCATCAGCGTGCAGCCGCTGCCCGGCCTCGACAACCGCAACGTCCGTTACGTGACGGTGCGCATCTTCGCGCGCGACACCAACGGCACGGAGCGTGATGCCGCCAACCTCTCGGCGCTCGTGAACGCGCCTGGCGCCGCGTTCCCGACGACGCAGGTGTTCGACCTCTATCTGCTCGCCGTCGAGAACATCCCCGGCTGGTGGGTGTTCATGGACTCGATCCGTCCGTTCGTCGAAGCGACGATCACGGACCTCGAGACGCGCAACCCTGGCCTCGAAGTGCGCACGCACTGGATCACGAAGGCTGCGTTCGGCCGCAACCCGACGTATCGCCCGTATGTGAACGACGCGGTCGACAGCCTGCAGAACATCCCGCAGACCTACTTCTATCCGGGCCGCATGCCGTCTGGCTCGGCGTCGAACTACTACTACGTGCCGGCCAACATCAAGGGCCGCATCGCGCAGGACGGCGTCGAGACGAACGGCTACGACGGGACCACGAACCCGTATCCGTATTCGCTCGCGGACTACTTCAACCACGCGATGCGCCAGCCGGACGAGTATTCGCTCTGGCAAGCGCGCGTCGCCGCGGTTGCGCAGCGCGAGGCCGAGATCGCTGCCGACGTCGCCGCCGGCGTGACGCCGCGCGCGCCGCTCGACGACATGTCGAAGGAGCCGACGTTGCGTCTGTTCCTCGACGACCTCTGCCGCGATCCGGCCAACTACAAGAACGCGCTCGTCATCAACCTGCACGGCGAGCTCTTGCCGATGCCGGCGATGCGCAACTTCTCGGACGCCGCGCGCGACCCTGTTCGCGCCCCCGAAGTCCGCGTCGTCACGCACAGCGAGAAGATCCGCACGGTGCGCGCCGCGACGGTCGCGAGCAGCGAGGCTGCGCGCTTCCGCGTCTACGCCTACACGTCGAACGTCGTCGCCGCCGCTTCGACGGTCGGCGCCATCGCGCTCGACGTGATGGGCATGGACCTCACGGACTCGACGACGCCGCAGGCGGACCTGCGCAGCGGCGTGGTGCTGCAGAACCTGCGCGGCGGCGTTTCGGTCGGCGGTTCGACCGCGTACTTCCCGTTCGCGAACGCGAAGGTGCAAGGCGACGCGACGCTCGTCAGCGGCGAGATGAACTACGCCGCGACGTTCGTGGATCCGGGCAACGGCGCGCTGCCGTTCACGCGGATCATGCTCTACAACACGCCGTGCGTGGCGACTGCGGTCTCCGGCCGCGGCCTCGCGAACGACGCGCGCTCGATGCTCTACGGCATGGCCTACGTGCCGAGCCCGTGCTCGCCGACGCGCGACTTCGGCTACGACCTCTATGCGGCGCCGACGGGCTCGCGCCCGAAGAACACGGCGCGTTGGACGCTGTCGATCGCGCCGAGCATGTTCACGGAGAACCGCTTCGTGCGTCCGGGCGGCAGCTACTACAACCCGAATGCGGACGTCACGCTGGCGGTGCGCACGCGCATCTGGACCGGCGCGGAGGCTGCGACTGCTGGCGTCATGTGGCCGGCGGCCCAGCGCACCGCGCCCGAGAACCTCAGCACGACCTACACGTGGTGGTGCGACAGCGTCGACGACGTGCCGATGTCGGAGCGCTCGCAGTTCCTCGGCGATCCGCGTCACTGCCCGTATCGGGACCTGATGCGCGCGTCGCAGAGCGGCGACCCGGACCACCCGGCTGCCACGCCGGACTTCGCGAACGGCTACAACTGGTACTTCGACTCGCTCAACAACACGAACGACGCGCGTCCGGACTATCCGGGCCTGTCGACGACGCGTCTCGCCAATCTCTGGCGCGGCGCAGTGAACTGTGACGTGCCGAAGTTCCTGGGCTTCATGCGCCAGGGCCTCGTCAACAGCCGTTGTGTCTACACGACGCTGACGGGCTTCTCGTACTACTACATGGGCATCGGCTGCGAGATCGGCTACGACGCCGCGAACGGCTATCCCAACTCGATCCCGGTCAACCAGACGCCGTATGGATCGCCTGGCGCGTCGGGCTTCGTCAACAACATCACTGGGCAGCGCTCGTATGTGCGTTCGAACTCGTCTTCGAGTTCGTACTGGTGGTGCATGCCGTGGCTCGGCGACCTGTATCCCGACGCGTCCGCGTCCGTGTGGTACGCGGTCGACGCGAACGGCAACCCGCGCGGCAACCTGCTCGCGGGCAGCTCGTCCACGACGTTCCGCCACGCGTCCGCCAACTCGGTGCACTCGGGCAGCGCGCGCAGGGCCTACGGCACGGCGATGACGAACTCGCACCAGCGTCTCCAGGACGAGGGCTGCACGTCGTTCTTCAACATCGGCACGTCGACTGCGACGTTCCACCACCAGTATGCGTCCGGCACCGGCTCGCTGACCGCGTTCGGCACCGAGATCGCCAACAACTACAACTTCAACATGCCGACGACGGCGCCGATCAGCCGTCCGTTCGGTCTCGCGACCAACAGCAGCGGCACCACGGGCACGGAGTGGAACCTCGCGCCGTACAGCACGAGCCGCTTCTCGGGCCAGTTGCTGCGCACCTACTACACGCACCCGAACGGCAACGTCGGCTCGGGCCTCGTGCGCCTGCAGGACACGGCTGCGACCGACTCCGCGTTCGTCGTCGTGAACGGCATCGACAACACCGTCGCGTCGGGCTCCAACTTCATCGCGAAGTATGCAGTCCTCTCGCTGGTGCACTCGTACTTCGAGGCCGGCAGCTCGTCGCTCGCGCACCGCATCCAGCAGCCGGCGCGCGTCGAGATCACGCACCCGACGGACATCTCCGAACTCGTCGATCCGACGGCGATCGACATCACGTTCGAGACCAGCTGGCGTCGCTGGGACGGCCTGCCGTACACGAGCACGAACTCGCCGACCGAGAGCGAGTCCGAGCTCGAATACGTGCTGACCTACTCCACGGACGACGGCGCCACGTGGAAGCACGTCCGCGACGACTCGGCCGCGACTCCGGGGGAACGTCCGAGCAACGCTTCGTTGCTGACCTCGGACTCGGGCCCGGGCGCCGAGACCTACAGCTGGAACGTGCCGTCGGCGCAGTTCCCGCACGGCAGCTACCAATTGCGCGTCGACTGCTTCCGTCGCAATGCGCCGATCCACTTCTCGTACCACAAGACGCGGCTGTTCATCCAGCGCTGACCCAGGACCCAACATGGCCAACACCCGCCAAACCGGATTCAGCCTCGTCGAGGTCGCGATCGCAGCGGCCATCTTCATGGCGCTCGTGCTCGTGATCAGCTCGCTCGCGGTCACCGGCACCGACGCGCAGGAACTCAGCCGCCGCATCAGCAAGATGACCGAGATCGCCCAGGACGTCACCGACGACCTGCGCCTCGAACTCGTGTCGTCGGCGCGACTGTGGGGCAACGACGTCGAAGGCCAGGCGATGCTCGACTTGCTCCATCTCGACGATGCGCCGACGCCGATCGCGTCGCGCCGGTTGCCGACCGTCGACCTCGACGGCCCGTTCCGCGAGGACACATCGGGCGACGAGATCACGGGCAACTCGCTGCTGTTCTCGTATCTCGCTTGGCGCGATCGGTATCGCTGCGCGTCCGGCGCCGAGCACCTCGTCGACGTCTATCGCGTGGTCCACTACTACCTCGCGGACCAGGGTTCTGGGCCGGCGACGGGCGTTCGCGGTGGCCTCGAGCTCGTGCACTTCGTGAGTGAACCGCTCGCTGACGGTGCCGCGATCGACAGCATCGCCACGCTCGCGGATCGCGAAGAGGTTGCGCGCCATCTGTTGAACGGCACGCCCGATGCGGACGGTCGTTCGCGCGATCCGGTGCAAGTCGTGTGGCTGCGCACGAGCGCTCCTGACGCGGTGGGGGCGCTGCGACAGATCGATGACGACGGCACGTTGAGCGAGACGGTGCTCGCGGGATCCAACCGTCCCGATCCTTGGAAGATCGTGCCTGCAGCGGACTCGGTGCGAGGCGTGCTCGGCTATCGCCGCGCGTCCGTCGCCTCCAACTTCGATCTCCAAGCGCCGGGCATCTCGCGCTTCGCCGTGCGCGACGACGCGGGCGGCTTCCCGCACGGGCTCGAGACCCAGCTGACCGGCCCTGCTGCAGCGCGTCAGGTGCTTTGGCATCTCGTGCTCATCGACACGACGCGGAAGGGCCCGCCGGCGTGGAGTCAGGTGCAGACCGTCATCGCTGCCAGGGATCGCTGAGCCCTCGGTCCCGCGCCCGCCGGGGCAAACCTGAAACATTTTTCAGGTGCTCCCGCGGATTGCGGCGCTGCGTCTCGACGTGTGCCGGAGCGCTGCTTTGCGACGCAGTTGCGTTGCTTTGCGGCGTATAGGCAAGGCGAATGGACGCACAGCGGCGCGGCGCAGCCCGCATGCCGTCGCACGCATCTGCGATTGCGCTCGTGCGGATCGGATTTGCCGCATTGCAGCTCCTCTGAGTCGAGGCGTTTCTGCGTTTGCGCCCCGAACTCCCAGGAGATCCTGCCCGCAGGCGATATGGCGCCGGCGAAAGCCAGGATGGCTAACGGGCGGTGCATCTTTCGGCACTCCATATCTGCTTGCGCGAAGGCTGTGTTCTCTGGCTGCGTCATTGCAGCACGGGCGGGCGCAGTGGTTTGGGCCATGCTGTAAGGCGAAATCGCGTGAGGTGGCCGAGCGCGCAAGCGGCCTCTGTCATGGCGTGGGCAGGAGTGGGGGATTGCAGAATCGGGTCAATTGACCACTCTGGCCCTGTCTGCGTCCTGTTGCGCATGAAGTGGATCTTCTGTGCGCATCAGAACTCTCGCGAGCTCCATCGCGGGAGCTTCCTTCCCCCTCGATCTCCCAATGCGCAAGAAACTTCTGCCGGCTATCTGCCTCGCCGGCGTCATCTCTGTTGGCCGAGCCCAGACGACGACGCCTCCCTCGACGATGCCCTTCCAGGCGCGTTTGACCCTTCAGTCCACTGGCGTCGACGTCAATGCATTCCTGCAGGTGACGTTCCGCGTCTACACCGTGCCATCGGGCGGTGTCGCCCTCTGGACCGAGTCGCACCCGCTGGTGCAGGTCCGCAATGGTCTGCTGAAGGCCGAACTCGGAAGCATCACGGCGTTCCCGGCCAACCTGTTCGAGAACGGGGACCTGTTCGTCAGCGTGCAGATCGGCGCAGACGCAGAGATGAACCCGCGCACCCGTCTGTCGTCGCAGGCCTTCGCGCAGCTCGCGAAGAACGCGGTGGACGTGCGCAACCGTGACATCAACCCGCGCAGTGTGACGGTCAACGGCTCGCCGGTGATCGATGCCAACGGCAACTGGGTCGGCAGCCCCACGGGTCTCGTCGGTCCGCAGGGCCCGCAAGGTCCGCAAGGTCCGGTTGGCGCGACGGGCGCGACTGGCGCCACGGGTGCGACCGGTGCGACGGGCGCCACGGGCCCGCAGGGTCCGATCGGTCTGACGGGTGCGACCGGCGCAACGGGCCCGCAGGGTCCGCAGGGTGACGTTGGCGCGACGGGCCCGCAGGGTCCGAGCGGCCTCACCGGCGCGACGGGCGCCACTGGCCCGCAGGGACCGCAAGGTGAAGTCGGCGCGGCGGGCGCCGCGGGCGCGACCGGCGCCACGGGTCCGCAAGGTCCGCA
>CAZEQF010000107.1:0-11047 GCA_964514315.1 uncultured Singulisphaera sp.
GTTGTAGGCCATGCCGTGTCCGGAGCGATTCGTTGGCCAGCTTCCGGCCTGGGGTGTCGGACTCCAATTCGATCCGTCCCACTTCCACAGTTCATTGGAGTGGCCTGATAAGTTCGTCGTGCCGCCGAACAGCAGCATTTGACCTGCTTGCGCATCGAAGGTCATCGCGTGCAGACAGCGCGCCGACGGCGATGTCGCGCCGAGGGCGACTTGGGTCCATGCGCTGCCCTCCCAGGTCCACTGGTCCCCGAGCAGCGCGTTTGCGCCATCCTGGCCTCCGAACAGCACGGTTCTTCCGCGAATCGGATCAAAGCACATCGCGTGCGTCCGACGCGCCGTTGGCTGGGAACCTGCTGGCACAACCTGCGTCCAACTCGGGTCAGCGAACTCCCAAGTGTCGTTGAGCGGGTTGGAGCTGTTGTCGAATCCACCGAACATCACGAATCGACCTCGACTCGCGTCGTAGACCATCGCGTGTTCTCGACGCGCTGTCGGAATGCTTCCATTGAGGGTGACGGTGATCCAGTTGCTCCCGTTCCAGAACACGCTGTCGTTGGTCACGCCGCACTGGCAGTTGCTGTTGCCTCCGAACATGAAGAGCTGACCGCGCGAGCAATCGAATGCCATGGCGTGTTGGTAGCGATAGCAAGATGGGCTGCTGATGCCCTGCCAGTTCCACGACTGCGCAGTGATTTCCGAAGCCAGTGTCAGACTGGCTGCTTGGATGCCAAGGGCAACGAGAGTCTTGGCGAGACGGGGCTGGCTTCTTCCCAGTGTGTGCATGATGTGAGCCTCTGCTTTGGCGGGATGCCGCGACGCGATGTGCACGTTCCCTTATGACGGATCCTACATGCCTCCCAGTCAGAGGCTAGTGGCGCCGATTCTCGGAGTTGCTGGATGTTGCAATTGCGCCGAATCGTCATTGGTTCGGCGAGCGCTTGCCGGAACTCGCTCGGATCATCTGCCCGTTGTGACGGCTGCACTGTTGTGGGGCAATTACTGTTGCTCGTAGTGAAGACTGCGCCGCATCAGGTTGCCGCGAAGGTCCGTGTTCCCCTGTCGCATTCCGATTTGCGCCTGAATGAAAGTGCTGCCGCAGGACGGAGCTGCTGTTGACGGGCGGACGGCCACGCAGAGCCAACGAGGTGGAGACGTCAGGCCCTTCGGCTGGTCTTCCTCGTTCCTGCTCAGCGCCCGAGCAGTCGCGCCATCGCCGCTGATGCGACAACGAGCGGCGGCGCATCGCCATCCACGCGCACGATCTGCAGCTCCTCGTCCGCGTTCGGCTCGACGAACCTGGCCCGCAGCGCGTCATGGACCGTCGGATCCGCGTCGCTCGCGCGCGTTGGGTCGGCGAGGCGGGCGGTGACGCGGGCGAGGCCGGTGTTGGCGGGGACGTCGACGTGGAGCAGCACGAACCGTGCGCCGGAGGCGAGGGCCGCCCGTCGCGCTTCGCTGCGCAGTTGGGGCGTCGGGAAGTTGCCGTCCAGAAGCACGCTCGCGGCGCCGTTGCGGGTCGCCGCGGCGGCGTCGTCGAAGGTGCGCCGGTAGGTGCGTTCGCTGAACTCCGGCGTGTAGCACGAAGCGGGGAGGCGCTCGGTCGGCTGCTTGCCGGCGAGGAGCTTGCGCACGAGGTCGGTGCTGACGATGGCGGTGCCGCAGGCGTTCGCGAGTGTCGCGGCGAGCGTGCTCTTGCCGCTGCCGGGCGGGCCGCAGGTTGCGATCCAAATCGGGCCGTCGGCTTCGAGCGAAGCCATCGCCGCGAGCAGCAGGTGGCGCACCGAGCTATCCGTCGCGCGCAGGCGATCCTCGGGGCGGATGCCTTCGTCCGCTGCGGCGAGTGCGGTGACCTTGGCGCGCACGATGGCGCGGTAGGCGACGAGCGTCGGCAGGAGGTTCGGCAACTCGCGGTCGCCGGACGCTTCGACGTAGGCGTCGACGAGTGCGCGAGAGAGTTCGGGCGCGCCTCGGTGGCGAAGGTCCATCGCGAGGAAGGCGAGGTCGGTCGCGGTGTCGGCGCAACGGAACCCCGCGTCGAACTCGAGGCAGTCGTAAGGCGCGGGCGGGTCGGTCATGCACACGTTGCGCGCGTGCAGGTCGCCATGGCCGTCGACGACAAAGCCGCGTTGCGCGCGCGAACGCAGCGCGTCGCGGATGCGCCGCAAGCCGCGGCGTTGCGCATCGTGAAGCGCATCGAGCAATGGCTTGGGTGTCGCCGTTCCTGCAAGCTCCGCGAAGTTCGCTTCGGCGAGCGCTTCGAGCCGATCTGGGTCGCCGAGCCGCCGCGTCTCCTCGCCGCGGTCCGCCGTTGCGTGGAACTTCGCGATCACGCGCGCAAGCGACTCGATCTCTGCGCGAGTCACTGCGTGCTCGTGCAGCAGGCGGTCGAGCATGCGCTCTTGGGGCAGGCGTCGCATGACGACCGCGACTTCGAGGTCATCGGTCCGGGGTTCCTCGCCGATCGCCGAGAACGCAAGCGACCCGGGTGGTTCTCGGCGCAGATGCGCGATGCCGAGGTAGACGTGCGGGCAAAGCCTCCGATTCAGCCGCACCTCGTCGTTGCAGACGGCTCGCCTCCGTTCGAGCGTCGAGAAGTCGAGGAACGCGTAGTGGCGCGGCTTCTTGACCTTGAACACGAGCTCGCCGGCGATCGCCACGAGCGAGATGTGCGTCTCGAGCAGCGTGATCGGATCGCGCGCAGCGGGGTGGCGCGCATAGCACGCGGGGTCGCGGAGCGCGGATCGAAGTGTTGCCTCGTCGATGCCTTCGGTCACGGGAGCATGCCGTACGCGAGATAGGCCGCGTAGAGCAATACGCCGAGGAGAACCCCCAGGACCAACGGGCGAAGGAGCAGCACGGCGGGCTTCGCCGTGGTCGGAGTCTGTGTGCTCATGGGAGTCCCACCAACGCGCGGAACGCAGCTTCGTCGAGGATGCGCAGGCCGAGCGACTGCGCCTTCTCCAGCTTGCTGCCGGCGTCTTCGCCGGCGACGACGTCGGTGACCTTCTTGCTGACGGAGCCGGCGGTCTTCGCGCCGAGCTTCTCGACCAGTTCCTTGGCTTCGTCGCGCGACATCGTCGACATCCCGCCCGTGAACACGAACACGCGCCCGATCAGCGGGCCCTTCTCGTCGACCTTCTGCTGCTGCACGTCGACGCCGGCTGCGCGCAGCAGGTCGAGCGTGCGGCGGTTCTGCGGCGACGAGAAGAACGCGAGCACCGATGCGGCGACCTCTTCACCGACGCCGTCGATCTGCGTGAGCTGCTCCTTGGTCGCGGCCGCGAGCGCGTCGAGGTTGCCGAAGAACGCCGCGAGGTCCTTCGCCGTCTGTTCGCCGACCTGGCGGATGCCGATCGCGTTGAGGAAGCGCGCGAGCGTCGGGGTCTTGGCGCGGTCGATCTGTGCCGCGAGGTTGGCGAAGCTCTTCTCGCCCCAGCGCTCCAGGGCCAGCACCCGGTCCTTCGCGGCCGCGAGCGTGAACACGTCCTCGATGCCGCGGACGATGCCGGCGCCGAGCAGTTGCTCGACTTGCTTCGGGCCGAGGCCCTCGATGTCGAGCGCGCGCCGCTCCGCCATGTGCACGATGCGGCCGCGAAGCTGGTCCGGGCACTCGAGGTTGACGCAGTAGACGAACTTGCCCTCGGCCTCGAGCGGAGCCTTGCACGACGGGCAGTGCGTCGGCGGCGCCGCTGGCGTCGAGTCGGGACCGCGCAACTCGGGGAACGCGCGCACGACCTCGGGGATCACGTCGCCGGCGCGTTGCACTTCGACCACGTCGCCTTTGCGGATGTCGCGCTCGGCGACGAGCGCCCAGTTGTGCAGCGACGCGTTGCGGACCGTCACGCCCGCGAGCTCGATCGGCTCCAGGTGCGCGACCGGCGTCACCGCGCCCGTGCGGCCGACCTGCATGCCGATGTCGAGCAGCCTGGTCTTGCCGATGCGCGGCGCGAACTTGTAGGCCAACGCCCAGCGCGGCGTGCGCGACGTGCGGCCGAGCCGTTGCTGCAGTTCGAGCGAGTCGACCTTCGCGACGATGCCGTCCATCTCGTACGGCAAGTCGTCGCGCTTGTGCTCCAGCTCGTCGTGGAACGCATGCACCGCGGCGATGTCGCCCGCGACCGCGTAGGGCTCGGCGACCTGGAAGCCCCACTTCGCGAGCTGTTCGCGCAGCTGCGTGTGCGTCGCGAACTCGAAGCCTTCGACGTGCCCGAGCGCGAACGCGAAGAAGTTGAGCGGCCGCGACTGCACGACGCGCGGGTCCATCAGCTTGAGCGTCCCGGCGACGGTGTTGCGCGCGTTGCGGAACGTGCCTTCGGACGAGGTCTCCTCGTTCTCGCGCAGCGTGTCGAAGTCGGCGCGGCTCATGATGACCTCGCCGCGGATCTCGATGCGCTTGGGGAACGGCCCGTCGCCGAGGAACTGCAGCGGCAGGTTGCGCACGGTGCGCAGGTTGGCGGTGACGTCCTCGCCGGTCTCGCCGTTGCCGCGCGAGAGTCCGCGCACGAGGACGCCGTCTTCGTAGAGCAGGTTGGCGCTCACGCCGTCGAACTTGGGCTCGCAGGCCCAGCGCAACTGCGCGCCGTCGGGCAGCTCCAGCAGCTTGCGCGCGCGCGCGACGAAGTCCTCGGCCTCGCTCGCGCTCATCAGCGACTCGATGCTGCCCATCGGCGCGAGATGCGCCGCGGTGGCGAAGCTCGTGCCCTTCGGCAACGGTGCGCCGACGCGCTGCGTCGGCGAGTCGTGGGTGACGAGCTCCGGATGCGCGCGTTCGAGTTGTTGGAGCTCGCGCATCAACACGTCGTACTCCGCGTCCGTGAGGCGCGGCGCGCCGAGGTTGTAGTACTCGTGATCCGCCTGCCGGATCGCGGTGCGCAACTCGTGGATGCGATGCTGGGTCGTCACGTGCGGTTTGGGTTCCCAGGAAGCGCGCTGGCTGTTCGCCGTCGTCGGGACGAGGAAAGTAGCCAGCACGAATGCGAATGCCACGCGAGCGCAGGCCATCAGAACGGGATCTCGTCGGTGGACACTTCGGTGGCGCGCGACGAGCGGCGCTTCTGCGGCGGCGCCGGCACCTCGGGGGACTCCGGCGCGTGCCGGTAGCCGTCGTACGGCACTTCGTTGCGACGGATCGTCTCGCCGCCCGGCGACGCATACTCCGCGGGCCGGATCTGCACGAAGCACTGCTTGCCTTCGAGGTCGTTCGGCTCGACCTGCACGCGACCCTGCGTCGGCATGCCGAGCGCCGCGAACACGATGCGCGCGCGTTGGCGGCCGCGCTGGCTGAACACGAGGCTGTCCCACGCGGCCTGCTTGCCGACGTGCTCGCCCTCGGCGACGACGAGTCGCAGCGACCAGCGTTCGTCGCCGGCGCGCGTGTGGCCGGGGCGCACCTCGGCGATGCGGCAGAGGTACGAGCCTGCGGGGACGGTGATGTAGTCGGACGTCCGGTCCGATGCGTCGAAGTCGATCTCCATGGCGTTGCGCTCCTTCTTGGGCCGCGGGTCCGCGGCGAGCCGGAGCGGGCCCGCGTCGAGCGTCCGTCGAACGAGCCGTGCTCCGGCAACGCAACAATGCGCGGAACGTCCGTTTGGTTACGGAATGCGGGCGAACAGGCGCAAATCGTCGCGAACGCGCAAGTGTCGCGTCGCGCGGCGCGTCAGTTCGCGAGCGCCTTGGCGATGCCGAGCTTCTCGCGGTCGCTGAGCTGGTGTGCGCCGCGGAGCACTTCGAAGCCCTGCTCTTCGATCTTGCCGAGGATCTTGCTGTAGATCGCGACGATCAGCCGCAGCACGAGCGCGCAGTCGGGCGCCGCAGTGCGGCAGATCGCATCCACGGCTTGTGCGGCCTCGCGTTCGTAGCCGCGCGCGATCTCGCAGAGCTGCTTCACCATCGCGCGCGTGCCGTCGCTGCTGCGCTTCTTCTTCGCCTCGGCGCGCAGCGCGTCCTTGCTGATGCCGTGTGCTGTGAGGTGTTCGTCGGCCACGTACCACAGCCCGCGCACGACGTCCTCGCGCAGGTCGCGCAGGATGTGCGCGAGGTAGGCGAACGTGCCGAGCTGCGACCCGGTCTTCAGGATCAGCGGCAGGTCCGCGTGCGGCGTGACGCGGCCGCCCTTCACGTCGGCGGCGAGGATGACGAGGTAGATCGTCGTCGGCGAGACGCTCGCGCCGTGCGTGTAGTGCAGGAAGTCCGCGAAGGTCGCGAACTGCCCCTGCGCGTCGATGTCGGCGAGCATCGCGTCGAAGAAGTCGGACCACAGCTGCGCGGGCACGCCGAAGCGATGCGCGTGCATGGCGGCGAGCGAGACGAGCTGGCGCGCTTCGGCGTGGCCTGCGGGCGCGAGGTCGACCGTCGGCGCGAAGTCCGGCGGCACGCAGGACGCGTAGGCAGTGCTCCACGCCGTCACTGCGGCGACGATGCGCGGATCGCGGCAACCGTGGCCGTGCTTCTCCGCGTGCTCGTCGACCACGTCGTCGACGACGCGCATGAGCGCATACATCGCGCAGAACGCCGCGTAGCGCTCGTCGTCGGCGAGCAACCTGCTCGTGAGGAACAGGTTGTTGTTGTCGCGCGCCGCGATGCGTTCGGCGGTCGCGAGCTCGCGCGGCAGCTTGCCAACAGGGCGTGGGTCGGGAAGTGGCATGGCTCGCGCGCGGCGCGGGATGTTGGCCGCACCACCCGCGGCAACGCAAGCGCACCGTGGCCCGAAGGCCATCGGTGCAGCGGGATCAGCCTTCGGCCGGGTTCTCGAGCGCCTCGTCGACGCAGGCCTGGATGGCCGCGAGCGCGGCGCGCAGGCGCTGGCGTTCGTTCTCGAGTTCGCGCAGCGCGGTGACGAGTTGCTCCAGCGAGCCGAGCGCGAGCGACGTCGGCGCGGGCTGCGGCGCCGGGCGCGGCATCGGCCGCTCCATCGCCTCGGCAGAATCGACCTGGCGCAGCGAGAGCGGCGCTTCGGGCATCTTCTTGGCGCGCGGCTGGCGCGGCTTCACCGGCACGAGGCCGAGCAGCGCCTTCGCGCGGCCGTAGACGATCGGCATCAGGCGCAGGCCGGCCATCGTGCCGCGCTGCTTGAGGTCCTGGAACGAGAGGTCCGGGTTGATGCGCAGCTGCTCGATGGCGAAGTCGAATGCGGGCGACTTGGCCTTGCCCTGGACGGCCATGGGCGCGGCTTCGTCGGCGGGGGCCTCTTCTGGCTCCTGGTCCTCGAACTCAGCTGCCTCGGACGGCGCGTCGGGCTCGATGGCCTCGGCGGCTTCGAAAGTCGGCATCGCCGCGGGTTCGGCCGAGACGGCGGGGGACGGATTGGCGAGGTCGCGACGGACCGGCAGGCCGAGCGCGCGACGCGCGCTGCCGTAGAGGAACGGCGGAACATTCAAGCCGAGCTGCCGACCGCGTTCCTGGAGCTCCGCGAAGCTCGCCTCAGGATTGGCGCGCAGTTCGCGTTCGAGGAAATCACGGGCCGTCAGGCCTTCGGGCATTGCAGAGTCTTCCATGGACAGTGGGGCTGAGAATCAGATGCAGGAGGAGGCGTTGCGTTCCCGCAATAATCATTAGGACTGGGGGAGCGGGCGTCAGCTGGGCCGACGTGGTCATCGCCGCAAGACGCAACGCGGCGAGCACTTGAACCATGTCTGCTGGAAATGGCAAGGGCCGCGACCTGATTGGGGCACTGTGGGTCGATTGTGGGATTCATTGCACGACGGCGCATGCGTGGCTTGGAGCCGCGGTGCGGTGCGACGCAATCTCGGTGTGCTGGCGCCGGCTGCCCACGGCGTTTCCTTCCCCCGCAAAGCGTCTCGTAACGAGGATGCCTGATCTGTCGATGGCATCGCCACTCGGGGTTCTCGCGGGGAACCCGGGGTTGCCCGACTTGCGTCAGGAAGCACAATCTCCTGGCCCCATCTGCCCGCGTCCGACTTCCCCATGCGAACGATTCCCACCCTCCTGGCCTTGGCGGCCGTTTCTTCCCTGTGCATGGCGCAGGGGCCGGTCTTCGAGCCGGAGTCGCTGATCCCGGGCACCTCGATGCATCGCTGCGGCACGCCGTCGCAGATCCAGGCGGTCACCGCCGACATCGCCGACTGTGGCGCCAACAGCACGAACCCAGGGCCTTGGGCGCCGACGCAGGTGCTGCGCATTCCGGTCGTCGTGCACGTGATCGCCAACGCCACGGGCACCGGCAACCTGTCCGACGCGGTGGTGCAGAGCCAGATCACCGTCCTCAACGAGGACTTCCGCGCGCTCGCGGGCACGCCTGGCGCTCCGGGCTTCGACACGAAGATCGAGTTCTTCCTCGCGACCACGGATCCCGCGGGCAACCCGACGAACGGCATCCGGCGCTACTCGAACACGACGTGGTTCAACGACTCCGGGGCCTACTGGAACTCGATCGCGTGGGACACCTCGCGCTACATGAACATCTACACGAACAGCGCGGGCGGCGGCGGAACCCTCGGCTACGTGCCGGACTTGCCGCAAGGCGGCAGCGCGCTCAACACGACCGCGGATCGCGTCGTGATCCTCTACAGCGCGTTCGGTCGTCCGGCGGTCGGCGGCGCGCCCTACAACCAGGGCCGCACGTGCACGCACGAGGTGGGGCACTTCCTGGGCCTCTACCACACGTTCCAGGGCGGCTGCGGCACGACGTCGTGCTACACGACCGGCGATCGCATCTGTGACACGCAGGCTGAGCAATCGGCGCGATTTGGTTGCCCGGTCGGCGCAACGAGCTGCGGCTCGCCGGACCCGTTCCGCAACTACATGGACTACACCGACGACACGTGCATGACGAACTTCACGGCCGAACAGGCCGCGCGCATGCGCTGCACGCTCGCCAACTACCGTCCGAACCTCGGTGTGCCCGGCGGTCCGCTCGCGAGCGCCACGGTGCGCAACGGCGCGGGCAACCTCAACACCTACACCTGCCCGCCGCCGGTCCTCGGCACGACGATCCAGGCGCAAGCCAACGTGCAGGGCACGACGTGGGCGCTGGGCTCGGTCTACTGGTACCTGCAGCCGGCGAACGTTGCGTTCCCGCCCTACACGATCCTCGTCAACCTCAACTCGCCGCTCGTCTACCAGACCACGTTCGTGGCGCCGTTCTTCGGGCTGTTCATGTTCTGGAGCGTGACGATCCCCAACGATCCGTTCCTCGCCGGAGTCACCGTGAGCACGCAGGCCGTGCTCATCAACGCGACGAGCCTCGGCTTGACCAACGCCGTCGACCTGCGACTCGGCAACTGAGCGATTCGATCGCAGAGCGAACGCGACGGGCCGCGCCTCATGCGCGGCCCGTTTCGTTTCTGCGGCTTCAGTCGCGCTTCTTGCGCGCGTTGCGTGTGTTGGTGATGCGCGCCAGTTCCTCGAGCATCGCAGCGGTGCGCTCGCGCTGCTTGCTGGCGAGGTTCTCGGTCTCGCCGGGATCGTTCGCGAGGTCGTAGAGCTGCGGCTCCTCGTCGTAGCCGAGCTCGATGTTGACGTTCTTGCTGACGCGCGGGCCTTGCTTGGGCGCGATGCACTTGAAGGCGCCTTTGCGCAGCGCGAGGGTGACGGCTTGCTCGACGAGATGGTCGCGGCCGACGTCGTCCTCGCCGAGCCAGGCCTTGTGTTGGTCGAGGCTGTCCACGCATTCGTCGTCCTCGAGCGCGACGCCGCACAGCGCTGCGATCGTTGCGCACGCGTCGACCTGGCTCACGAGCGCGTTCGACGTGCGCGGCTTGCAGCGCGCAGGCCAGCGCACGAGGAACGGCACGCGCGTGCCCGCTTCGAACGCGCTGTACTTGCCGCCGCGCCACGGGCCCGCGGGATTGTGCGCGCCGAGCTTCTCGACGGCGTCGTCGACGTAGCCGTCGTTGACGACGGGGCCGTTGTCGCTCGTGAACACGACGAGCGTGTTGTCCGTGAGCTTCAGTTCGTCGAGCGTGCGCAGCACTTCGCCGACCTGCCAGTCGAGTTGCGCGATCGCGTCGCCGCGCGGGCCCATCGCGGTCGTGCCGACAAAGCGCGGATGCGGAACGCGCGGCACGTGGATGTCGTGCGTCGCGAAGAACAGGAAGAACCGATGTTTCTTCGCGCGCGTGACGAAGTCGACGGCGCGCGCCGCAAGCACATCGGCCATGTCCTCGTCCTTCCACAGCGCCTTCTTGCCGCCGGTCATCCAGCCGATGCGGCTGATGCCGTTCACGATCGACATGTCGTGGCCGTGGTCCCACTTCATGCGCAGCAGGTCGGGACGTTCCTTGCCCGAAGGCGAACGGTCGATGCGCTCGAGGTAGGAGACTCGGATCGGGTCGTTTGCGTCGAGGTGCGCCACAAGATGGCCGTCGACGTAGACGCACGGCACGCGGTCGCCGGTCGCGGGCACGATCCAACTCTCGTCGAAGCCGACTTCGAGCGGGCCGGGTGCGATCGTGTCGTTCCAGTCGAGGTCGCCGTTGCCGAGCCCGAGGTGCCACTTGCCGATCATCCCGCGCACGTAGCCGGCGCGGCCGAGCAGCGCTGCGAGCGTCGTCTTCTTCGGGTCGAGGATCAGGCGCGCGTCGCCGGGCAGCACCGAGGCGCCTTGCTTGCGGAATGCGTATTCGCCGGCCATCAGCGAGTAGCGCGACGGCGTGCACGTCGCCGACGACGAGTGCGCGTCGACAAAGCGCACGCCTTCTCTTGCAAGGCGATCGAGGTTGGGCGTCGCGACCGCAGTCGCGCCGTAGCACGACAGGTCGCCGTAGCCGATGTCGTCGGCGTAGATCCAGACGATGTTGGGCGGAGGCGATGCGGGCTCTTGTGCGTCGGCGCACGGGCCCGTGATCGAGACTGTGACGAACCACAGCGCGACGAACGAAGATCGCATGCACAGAACGTATCGCCGCCGCGGTCGCGTAGCCTGTGCGGCGTGTTCGCGTTCCTCGATCGTTCCCGCATCGAAGCAAAGCAAGGCTACTGCCGCTGGCTCGTGCCGCCGGCTGCGCTCGCCGTGCACTTGTCGATCGGGCAGGCGTACGCGTTGAGCGTGTTCAACATCCCGCTCACGCGCGTGCTCGGCGTGACGAAG